>JAOABA010000026.1 GCA_026418625.1 Candidatus Kapaibacterium sp. | reverse complement strand
AAATATAGACAAATTGTATATAGAAATATATCAAGAAAAGCCAAAGAATTGGGCTTTGAATTGGTCCCTGTAAGTTAATTCCTTGTTTTTTATGCAATTACTAAAATAAATACATTGCTTTGTTCATTAGGAGGTGAAGGCGAAGAATCCACATTCCATAAGTCATTGAATTCTAATAGACTCTTCACTTCGTTCAGAGCGATATTAAAACTTTTTTTATTTTTCTAATGCATAATCAGGGTTTAAAAAAACTCTATTTCCATTCACAAAAGTTGCTACAACTTTAGCTGACTTGATGTTTTTACTGTTTAATTCAAATAAGTTCTTGTCAAGAATTGTAATATCAGCAGGTAGATTTTTATTTAATTGTTTTGATGAATAATTATTTCTAAATAAATCTGACTGATATCCATTTAAAGCATCCAGCAAATCAATTGTCTCTCTTTCGAGCCAACTTTTTGTTTCGGAAAAAGGAATCCTATTTATCAAAGCATCTATTCCAAGAAGAGGGTCTGGTGATTCAATGGGAAAATCCGAACCAAAAATCAATTTTGCTCCCTTTTCCATCAAAGACTTCCATAAATAAGAATTTCTTGTTCTCCTTCCCAAACGTTTACGAGCCATATTAGCATCGCTAATGCAATGAATGGGTTGAACCGAAGCAATAATTCTATGTCCCTTATCAGACAAAAATCCGATTTTTTTCAAATCCTCAGGGTGAATAATTTGTGCGTGTTCTATTCTTAATTCTATGTTTTCGTTTTGAAAAATTTCAAATAGTTTTGAATAGACATCAATTACAAGCCTATTTGCCAAATCACCGATAGAATGAGTAGCTATTGAAAAGCCTAAATCAATACCTTTTTTGCTTTTTTCAAGTAAGTCTTCATAAGAAATTAGAAGTAGTCCTGAGCTTCTTTTATTATCGCTATAAGGTTTTATCATAGCAGCGCCATAAGAACCGAGTGCACCATCAGAGTAAAATTTAATACCTTTAATATTAAAATTCTTGAATTGCTTAGGTGTAATTTTATTTTTTAAGTATTCATCGTTTTGAGCTTTTACAAATGAATTGACCTTAATTTTTAGCTGATTTGAACTGTCTAAATCTTTAAATAATGGGATAAAATTAGGATCAACATCCATATCATCAACTTCTGTAATACCATAAGCAATTAATTGATCAACAGCAATTTGAATAAAGGTTTTGATATGGTTGTCAGACAATTTTGGAATTAGCGAATTAACTAATTCCATTGCATTATCAATAAGAATTCCTGTTGGATAGCCAGATTCATCGAGTAAAATTTCCCCTCCTTCGGGATTCTTCGGGTTTGAGCTGATTCCAGCCAATTCGAGTGCTTTACTGTTTACCCAAGCAGAATGCCCATCAACTCTAACGAAGTATACTGGGTTATCAGGAAAATATTTATCAATAATTTCTTTTCTTGGAAGATCTGTTTCTGCCCATTTTTCCTGATTCCAGCCATAGCCAATTATCCACTCATTAAAAGCCTTATTTGAGTTAACTGCCATTTCGCAACATTCTTCGGCGCTCGAACAATCACTAAAGTTAATAAGTGATAGCGACCTGCCAAATCCGACAATATGACCATGATGGTCTTTGAAGCCGGGAAATGCAAAAGCATTGTCAAACACCGCTTCATTTTGATTTTGAATGATTTTTACAAAACCAACTTTTTCTGAAAGTTCTTTGATTTTTCCATCTTTTATATATATCTCGCCTTGAAATGCCATTATTATCCTCTATTTAAAAAATGATTTAAGCATAAAAAAAGCCGATACACTGTACCGGCTTTTTCGATTAAAATCTATACTTATGCCGGAACACAGCAATCTACTGGACAAACAGCGGCACATTGTGGTGAATCATAATGTCCAACGCATTCAACACATTTATCTGGATCGATAACGTAGATCTCTGGTCCTTCAGAAATTGCATTTGTCGGGCATTCGGGTTCACACGCACCACAATTGATACATTCTTCTGTTATTTTAAGTGCCATAAAAAAATCTCCTGACTTTAAATTTAACTGTATTAGCCAAATATTACTATTTAATATTTGACAAAATCAAAAATAACAATTTTACTAATGAGAAAAAATTAATTTTTCTTTAGTGTTTTGGAATAGCTTATACCAATCAATAGCTGGGGCTAAATGTTCTTTGTCCATATGTGTTGCAAGCGATGGAAGCGGTGTCCAAAGCTTCCAGTCATTGCCAAAGAAAAGTCTTTGAGGGCTAAAAAATAACAATTTTAGCAAAATTCTTCTGTAAAGAGGGTTCTTAGGAGCATCCCCAAACAAAAATTTAATACTTGTAATTTTTTTTCTCGTTAAGGCAAGCCAGATGCTCGCATCATAATTATTCTTAGTATAAGTTCTAAATAATCTCTGTGTTTTTTCTAAAACTGCTTTTTTGGTCAGAAATGTCATACAAGTCGAGCCAGCAGTTCTCCATTCAATATTACCAAATCTTTTGATTTGATAATGATAATTATGCAAATCAAGGTTGTAATAATCTGGATGGTCATAGGGAGAAACAAAATCCACATCGGCGTTTTTTATGAATGATATCATCTCCTGGAAAGCATTGGGCAGATAAAAGTAGTCATCTTCAGCAAAATAAACGTAATCAGAATAATTTTGCTCAAGGAGTAATTTTAATTGAAGCCCAAAAGTTCCTGCGTTTCCTGTTCTTTGCAGGGATAAAATTTCTAAATCATTATCTTGAAAATAATAATTAAATAGCTTCTTATATTCATCAGGACAATTGTCTAAGATAGCATATAACTTGAAATTGAAATCTTTTAATGCTTCTTTGAAGCTAATTAAACACAATTCTGATAGTTTGAGTTTATTATCTGAAAATATTGGTGGGATTTTCGAAACACCCGGATAAATTCTATAGGCAATTACCAAATCATAAGACTTACTTCCCGACATTTTTCCATCCCTCAAACAAATTGCCAAATATCAATTTCTTATCTGAAAAAAACTTTATTTTTCCTTTAAAAACTGAATCTAAAATTTTAAATAAATTTACTAATATATTATGATGAAACTTTTCTAAGAGAATAAAAAAATATCTCTCTATTTTTTTTAAGTGCTTATTGCAAAAGCGAACCTTGGAATTGATAAACATTTCAACATTTTGCGGATTTAAACCCATCTTGGCAGTGCTTCCACCTCTTTCGTGAATAAGCTCAGATTTTGGATTGAAAATAATTTTCCAGCCTTTCAACTTCAGTCTATAGCAAAAATCAGCCTCTTCGGTATAGAAGAAATAGTCTTCATCAAAACCATTGACTTCGTTATAAGCTTCTCTATTTATAGCCATAACCGCACCGTCAATATATTCTACTTCTCTTATTTCTTTACTGCTAATTTTTAATTTCCATTTCAATTTTTTAATGAAGTGGCTCAAGAAATTCACAAAAAAAACATCTCTTATTGCTGTTTTTATACCCGGAAAAGTTCCATAGCTATATTCCCATTTCCCATCAGGATAGATTTGCTGCGGACCGATAACACCGATGTTTTCAATATTATAAAATGGTTCAATTAAATTTTTTATCGAATCCTTCAGATAAATAACATCATTATTCGAGATAATAACAATGCTGGATTTTGATGAGTTAAACCCCTTATTAACAGCATAAGCATATCCTAAATTTTCCTGATTTTGAATAATCTGAACATTCGTGAATGTTCTCTTTAATTTCTCGACTGACCCATCTTTAGAATTATTATCAACAACATAAATATTAACTTTTTCATTGTAACTATCGAGTATTGAATTAATACAATTTTTAGTAGCTTCAAAATTGTTATAATTAATAATAATGATATCTACTGAATCTATATTAATGATTCTGCCTCAAATATTTTGTTAATATTTTAAAAATTTAAAAATCTTATTATTAATTGAAATGAAATATAAACCAATGGCAAATTTGTGGGTAGAAAGTGAAAATTCATTTGAGGTGGAAAAGGCTTTGTAGATGCTTACGCCTGTTGAATTGAATATTTCAATTTTATCATCAGTTTTAATATTTTTAATATTGATTAAATTACTTTCTTCAACTAAATAAGGGCATTCACTACAGATTTTATCACTATCTTGAGCAGAATTAACAATATCTGTATATTTATAAATTGTTCCCATATAACCAGTTATAAAACCAAAGTTTCTATTTAAGAAATAACAGGTATTTAATGGGCGTCCAGTATTTAAAACTACATTCCAAGAGTTACCACCGTCAGTTGTTCTTAAAATCAATCCCATATCGCTAACAGCCCATCCTTCCGAATTGTCTATAAATTCGAAAGACATAATCCAATCGTCAGGGTCGCCTTTGTAAACTTCCTTCCAGCTATCACCACCATCAGTGGTTTTTAAAATTTTTAATGAATCAATGCCAACAAAACCAACTTTTTCACTTAAAAACTTCATTGAGGTGATATATGAGTCATAACCCACATCCAGATATTCAGTCAATTCTCCATTATTAATAATTCTGGCAATAAATCCGTTACTGCCTGAAACAATGATTTTATTTTTATTTATGACATATATATTGAAAATATCATTTTCTGAACCTAAGCCTAAATCTTCCCAATTTTCGCCGCCATCAGACGAATACAAAACTGTTCCGTAATCACCCACAACCCACAAATTCATTTTATCATAGAATCCAAGCTGATAAAAATAAACATCGAGCCCAAATCCTATTTTCTGCCAGTTCTTACCACCATCTTTTGTTATAAAGAGGGTATCGAAGCTTGTTATGATGCCAAATTTTGAGTCAATAAATACAATTGATGTTAGATGTTCTTCGGTTAATTTTGGATATTCTACCCAATTAGAACCACCATTAGTGCTTACTAAATATGTTCCTGCATCGCCAACAATGATTCCATTTGTCTCATCAAAAAAATGAATTCCTATTAGAGTATTTTCCGAATTGAAGGGTATAAGCTGCCATTGATATTCAGCTAAAGTTATTGACTTAGAACTGAATAATAGAAATAAAAATATGATAATTTTTAAAAAAATTGTTTTAATGAAATCACCCGAAATAATTTCTACTATTTATCAGCTTCACCCATAATTGGGTCAATAGAACCAATGATTGCAACCACGTCTGCTATCATTGAACCTTCGACCATATAAGAAAGTCCCTGAAGGTTTGATGTTGAGGGAGAACGAATCTTCAATTTCCAAGGATGACCTTCGCCCGTTGAAACTATTAAAAATCCAAGCTCGCCTTTTGGCGATTCAATTGCTGTATAATATTCTCCGGGTTTCGGTGCTGCTCCGAAATTAATCAGCATAAAATCGTTAATTAATTCTTCCATTTTTGTGTAAATATCTTTTTTACGAGGAAGAACATATTTTGGATTTTTTAAGTGAATTTCGCCTTGAGGCATTTTATCAATAATTTGATTTACAATTTTCAGGCTCTGCTTCATTTCCTCGACTCTGACTTTATAGCGGGAAAGAACGTCGCAATCGTTAAATGTTATTACATCAAAATCAAGTTGGTCATAAACCAAATATGGGTTGTCTCTTCTCAAATCTCGTGGAATTCCCGAACCTCGAAGTGTAGGACCAGTCAATCCAAGTTGGATTGCTTTTTCTGGAGGCATAATACCAATTCCAGCCATTCTATCAATGAAAATTTTGTTACGATTTACAAGTGCTTCGAAATATTTCAGTTCATTAGGAAACTGGTCAGCCCATTCTTTTATTTTTCTGATAGTAGCATCGTCAATGTCATTAGCAACTCCGCCAATTCTGGTATAGCTTGTAGTAAAGCGGGCTCCGCAGATTAATTCAAATATATCATATAATTTTTCCCTCTCGGTGAAAGTCCAAAGAAGTAGTGTTAAAGCACCAACATCCATACAAGTCGAGCCCATAGCCATCAAATGAGATGATATACGAGCTAATTCGGCAACAAGTGTTCTAATCCATTGCGCTCTTGGAGGTGCTTCAATTCCTAATGAATTATCAATGGCAAGTGCAATACCAACGTTATTTGACATAGGAGCAAGGTAATCGAGCCTGTCCGTATGAGGTATAAATTCGTGTAGTGTAGTATTTTCGGCTAATTTTTCATAACCACGATGAAGATATCCAAGCTCAGGGACACATTTAATAACAGTTTCACCGTCAAGCCTTAGTAAAACTCTTAACACTCCGTGTGTTGCGGGGTGTTGTGGTCCCATATTCAAAACCATATCATTTTCAAGTGGGTCTTCAATCAAAAGCGAAGTATCTTTGTCAAGGAGTTCTTTTAATATCTTACCTTGTCTGATTTTATGGACTTGTTCAATACCTTTTTCAGTTGTAATATTCATATTTAATATTGCTTATAAGACAAAAAACAAATTTATAAAAATATGAGTGCTTTTTAAAATTAATTGGATAAAATTAAATCATTCTCAAATTTAAAGCAAGCCTTATTTCAAGAAGAAATCGCCAAGCACTGATTTTAAAATTCTCGCCTCTTTCAGAAATATTACTTAATGGAAGAGAATATTGAAATATAGGACTTACAAAAAGATTTTCCTCTAATGGAATGTTAAAACCAATCATTGGGTCTATAGACATTTGGAAAGAATTAGTTTGAGGGAATTCCCCATCCTCAACAACTTTCGTAGTTCCATTTTCGCTGTCAAGCTTTATGGAAACTACCTCTCCAGAAGATAATCTTGCAGTTTTCTGGATTAATTCTTTTTCGTGTTTAATATGATTATTGAGAACGAATGAGCCAGAAAATCCAAGTTTGATAAACATAAAATCAGCCAAATTCCATTTTAGATAAGGCATTAAAGTTAGGAATGAAAAATCAGCATTTGCTTTGTGTTTGAATTTAATGGGAGCAGTTTCAGGTTTTCCTGTGATAACTGATTGAAGCTGAACATCTTCTATAATCTGATATTCACTGAAAACATCACGATTGCTATAAATCAGGGCAGCACCCCACATAAATTTTGGAGAAAAATCCATTTCGTATAATGCTCCGAATGAATACCCAAATTTCACCCCATCAATAAATTCTGGACAATCACACTCAGTTCGAAAGTTTCCCCCCATAAAATTCTGACCGAAACCGAAAAGAATTCCGATTTCTCTTTGATTTCTCATTTTCTCGGGGTCGAGAGGCGTGGCTAAATCCTGAGAAAATAGTTTAGCAGTGGTTATGATTAAAACCAAAAAAAATGTTAAATTAAATTTTTTTAATATTTGCATTTTTAAAACTCTTTTATTTGTAATATAGTAATCATTTATTTTAGTTCCAATTTTATTATGGATGAAATTCAAGAAACATTAGAAAATAATGACGAATCAAAAGGTATTTTTAATGGTGCACGTGCAGCAGCGATTAGAATTTTAAGCAGATTCGAGCGTAGTGACTCTTATATTGACAAATTGGTTGATTATGAATTAAGAACCGGAAATCTGAATGAATTTGATAAAAATTTGTTAACAGAATTGGTTAATGGAGTAATTCGTTGGAAATTGAAACTTGACTGGATTCTTGTAGGTTTTTATCACGGGGATTTCCTTAAATGTTTGAATTTAGTCAAAAATGCAATGCGAGTTGCTCTCTATCAAATTTTATATTTGGATAGAATCCCTATCCCTGCAGCAATAAATGACTCGGTCGAAATCGTAAAAAAAATTCAGGGTGAAAAAACCGCTGGAATTGTCAATGGTGTTCTTCGTAACATTGCAAGAAACCTTGATAACGTTCGCTATCCTGTTAAAGAGGAGGATCCAATATACTATCTTTCTGTAATGTATTCTCATCCAAGATGGATGGTCAAAAGATGGGTAGATCGCTATGGTGAAAATGAAGCCGAAAAATTACTTTTCACTAATAATAGAAAGCCATATCTGACATTAAGAGTAAATAAAACAAAAACTACAACAGAAAAAGTCATTGAATTTTTGAGAAGTAAAAATTTTTCTTTTTTTGTCTCTCCTTACCTAAAGGATTCAATTGTAGTTCGAACACCAAGAATAGATATAACAAGCCTCGAAATTTTTATTGATGGATGGGTTACACCTCAGGACACAAGTGCCAGTATGGCTGCCCTTCTCGCTCAACCAAAGCCCAGAGATAGAGTCATTGACCTTTGTGCTGCACCCGGAGGAAAATCATTTTATTTGGCAGAATTAATGAATAACGAGGGTGAAATTATTGCAGTTGATCAATATAAATCAAAGTTGCGATTTATTGAGGAAGGTGCTGAGCGGCTTGGGCTAAATATTATAAAAACAGTTAATGATGATGCAAGAATTATGAAACTCGATGAGCAATTTGATATTGTCTTTGCTGATGTTCCTTGTTCAGGTTTGGGAACTATTGCTAAAAAACCCGATATCAAATGGAAACGTGAGCGTGAAGATATTTATATTCTTGTTGATACACAAAGAAAAATTCTTGAGTCAGGTGCTGCAATGGTCAAACCGGGTGGAGCATTAATTTATTCAACCTGCACTATTGAACCTGAAGAAAATCAAGAGAATATTAGCTGGTTTTTAGAGAAATTTCCGGAATTCTCTTTGGATCCAGCAGAAAATCATCTAATACCGCAAGTTTGCAAAGATGGATTTATGCAAATTTTTCCACATATTCACAATACCGATGGGGCATTTGCGGCAAGACTTGTAAAGAAGCTTTAATAATTCACAAATCCAATCACCTGCTTCTTTTTTGATGTTTTAAACAGCAGATAATATACTCCGCCCGGAAGTTTAGTGGATAGAATCTTTGTCTTATGTCTGCCAGTTGATTTTGGTTCATCATTTAAGACATCAAAGCACTTTCTTCCAAGAATATCATAAACTGACATTGTAACATTAGTATTTTCCAATAATGTATATGATACTGTCAGTTCTCCAGCAGTTAGAGGATTTGGATAAATAATCGAAATTTCATCTGTTGGAGGCAAAGGATTATAATTACCTTTTATCAAATTATGCTTATTTGCTGTTTTGAAAGATTCCTGAGAAGCAGTAATCAAATCATCATAGTTATAACTGGCAAAAATACTAAAAGCTAATCTGACTGTATCCCCAACAAATAGTTTTATCGGTCCTGCTGAAATTATTTGCGAAACATCCGTAACATTTGATTTTGTTCTTTTCAAACCGCTGCTTAGTGTTTTCCACTTTTCTTGAATCGTAAAACCATCATAAACACCGGGATTATCCTCGGTATTGCCGTCATTATCAAGAGCAAAATAATTGACTGGATAAGGGGATAATAGCTTTACCCCGGTCATTGGTAGACTTGAATCGTTTACATTTTTTACATAACCAAATTGATATTGCCTATCGAAGTCTGCTTGATTATTACTACCCGAGGGACCAATATCCCAATCGAAATAAAATCCAAAATATAGCGAATCAAATGCTTTTTCAGAGATATTAGTAATATCATAGATTGATAGTATGTAGTTTCTGTTCTTATCATCATTAAACTGATAAACTTTTTGAGAAACAGATACACCGCAATGATAATCCAAAGAGTTATCTTTGAAATCGGTTTCTGCTTCAGTATTAGCAATTATTCCGGGAGTATTAACTTTAAGAACATTAGTTGTAATGAAAGCATTGTTTTTGCTGGATTGGTCATATCCTCTCGCAACATCTGAAACAGTCGAGTCATTGATTCCAACCATTAAAGCTCCCTCGAACAGAAGATTATAACTATCTTTATAACTAAAGCCATCGCCTTGTAAATTTTTGGGATAGTCATTATAAGCAAAATTGCCGACGCTGTTCAGTGTTACAGCAATATCATTACCTCGAATAGTTCTGAATGAGGGATTTACCGTCAAGCTCAGTATTTCTCTATTTATTATTTCTTTAGAATCTCTTATAGTAAGAGCTATATCAAGTTGGTAGTCAATCGGTAATAAGTCTGGCAAACGGAAGCTAAATGGTGTTGGGGTTGTTGCTTCCAAACCAACAGACATATCCCCAATAAAAAAATCAGCTTTTGAAAAAGTTAGGTTGAAGGGTGCGTCAGAATTTGCCAAAACTTTCACACCTGTCAAAGAGTCAAGAATATTCTGGAAAGTGGCGGTTATATCAACTTTTTCACCCGGATCGAAAACTCCATCCTTATTTTCATCTTCGATTATATAATTTGTTAAAATTACAGATTTTGCATTATCTTTTGACAAAGCATTAAGGGCATTTACCCGTCCTTTTCCGATTTTTCCCACATAATTTAAGTTAAGTGTGTCAATATTAGTGCTGGTAACTTTGAGATGTTCAATTAATTGAATATTCGTATATCCCTTCTTCTTTGCCCTCAAAAGAGTTGCAACTCCTGCAGTAATCGGCGAAGCAAATGAGGTTCCATCAAGATAGTTATAATCATTTTTTGGCACAGATGACAAAATTGCGACTCCCGGGGCAGATATGTCAACCGATTTATCATAATTCGAGAAGTAAGCCTTTTTGTCCCTTCGGTCAACTGCTGCAACTGACATTACACCATCATAAGAAGCAGGAAAGAAAGGAGTATTTGATCCATTATTTCCAGCTGCAGCAACAATTACCACACCCGAATTGACAACAGTCTTAATAATTTCAGCCTCAGCTTGACCTTTACTTCCAGAACCCCAAGAACAATTAATAATATCTGCACCAACTCCGGCAGCATAGAGAATTGCTTCATATCCATTTTCTATTGAAGTGCTGAATGGATTATCGCTTCCTATTTTGACGGGTATTAACCTTACTTTATTAGCAATTCCGGCAATACCTATACCGTTATTGATTGATGCTCCAATAATACCTCCAACGTGAGTTCCGTGAATATGTCCGGGTTTTGGATCGTTGTCCTGACCTGAACTATCTGAGCTGACAAAGTCCCAGCCTCGCCAATCATCAATGAATCCATTATTATCATCATCAATATTATTTGAGCTTTTATCCCTTCCAAGACTGTCTAAACCAATTTCTCCGGGATTATTAAAGATATTTTCAGCTAAATCTTCGTGGTCGTAGTCTATTCCGGTATCTATAATACCAACGTTGATGATTTGGCTTGTATCAGCATAATTCCAAGCATCAAAAACCTTGATTGTATCAAGATAATATTGCTCGAAAACCAATGCATCATTTGGAACTGTAACCAATTTATGAATTGGATAAGGTTCGGCATATTCGATAAAATCATAGGAAGAGAGTTTTCTTGCAGCGTAAATTGGGTTTATATCCTTTTCATAGTCAATATAAGCAATACGTCTTAAATTTTCGATTTCATCTATTGCTGAGTAATTTAAATTATTCCTTGAGATTCTCTTTTCAAAGGCTTTTAAAACCTCATCACGGACATAAGGTTTTATGGAATGTTTTCCTAAAAGGTTCTCAAAATCTTTAATATAATTTTTACGGTTACTGTTTAACCAATTATAATAGGCTTCACTATTACCTTTAAATTTTATTATAATTTTATTGTTGTGATATTCATCATTAGCAAAAACAGAAGTTACTGCAAACAATAAAGTTATAATATAAAGAAGTATGGATTTCATATCTGAATATAATTCAAATTTTTACCTTGTTCGGTTTTTTTTCTCTTTTCGAATTCGATTATTCCAAGTTGAATTCTTCCCTGATAAAAATGAGGGGCTGGTCTGCCACATTTTCCAATACCTTTATTATTTGGTTGGCAAAGCCTGAAACACCAAGGTGATCTGTTCTTTGTCATTGAGCAACCAAGATAAGTGTAATTTGGCAAAGACCGTTTTTTTATGACAGTGTTAATTACCTTCATAGACTGACTTTTAGAGAATGAACTTACTTAAATCAATGTTTTTCGAAATATCTTTCAACTTGGAATCTACTATTTCGGCAGTAATTTGAATATTTTTTTCAGTAATATTATCTGGTGTATTAAATAAATAATCTTCCAGTAAAGTGGTTAATATAGTGTGCAATCTTCTTGCACCGATATTTGTAACATCGTCATTAACCTGAGCGGCGATTGCTGCAATTCTCTTAATAGCACCTTCATCAAATTCGAGTTTGATTCCTTCGGACTCCATTAATGCCTGATATTGCTTGATTAAAGCATTTTCGGGTAATGTTAAGATTTTAACAAAATCATCTTCAGTTAAGCTTTTTAGTTCAACTCTGATTGGAAATCTTCCCTGAAGCTCAGGTATCAAATCAGAAGGTTTAGAAACGTGAAAAGCGCCAGAGGCTATGAAAAGAACGTGCTCAGATTTTATAGGTCCATATTTCGTATTGACAGTTGTTCCCTCAACCAAAGGAAGTAAATCACGTTGGACACCTTCCCTTGAAACATCAGGACCAGAAGTGCTATTTGACCTCGATGCAATTTTATCTATTTCATCAATGAAAATAATACCATTATGTTCTGCTCGGTAAATTGCTTCCTTAATGACAGCATCCATATCAATCAGTTTTTCAGCTTCTTCTTTTTCTAATAATTTAAGAGCTTCGGCAACTGTCATTTTTTTCTTTTTACTCTTCTTTGGCAATATATTTCCGAACAAATCCTGAAGATTCATACCCATTTCGTCAAGCCCGATGGGACCAAGAATTTGCATAGAGGGTATTTGGTCAACCATTGTCTCTAATTCGACCATCCTTTCGTTTAGATCACCATTTCTGAGCATATTTCTAAATTTTTCCCTTGTGCGAGTGTTATCCTCAATCTCATCATCGGTTATTGTATCGAATGAAGGACCCCTTTTTACTGGAGGAACAAGAATATCGAGGATTCTGTTTTCTGCGGCTACTTTGGCTTCTTTCCTTTTTTCTTCTGTTTTTTCTTCTCGAACCATAGCAACCGAGCGTTCTATTAAATCTCGAAGCATTGAATCAACATCACGCCCGACATAACCAACTTCGGTGAATTTAGTAGCTTCAACCTTAACAAAAGGTGCATTAGCTAATCTTGCTAATCTTCTAGCAATTTCAGTTTTACCAACTCCTGTTGGACCTATTAAAATGATATTATTAGGCATAATTTCGTCTTTAAGGTCTGTTTTGACCATTTGACGTCTCCACCTATTTCTAAGGGCAATTGCAACTGCTTTCTTAGCAGCATCCTGACCGATAATGAATTTATCAAGCTCGGTAACTATCTGGCGTGGTGTGAGTTGTTCTGACATTGATATCTGTTTTTTTACAAAATTTACAATTATTTCTTTATCTGTCTCATTTAATTTGAAAGTTTCACTATTCTCCATAATTTTTCAATTAGTAAACAAAAATGATTTATATTAATTTCTAAATTTCTTATAACTCTTCGATAGTCTGCTCTTTATTGGTATAAATACAGATATCTGCAGCAATATTGAGAGCTTCCTCAACTATCTCTCTTGCAGATAGGTTGCTATGTTTCATTAAAGCTCTTGCTGCTGAAAGTGCATAGGGACCTCCAGAACCAATCGTAATAATATTATCGTCAGGTTCAATAACATCTCCTATACCGCTTATTAGTAATACTTTAGATTTATCCATTACTATAAGCATTGCTTCAAGCCTTCTTAAGTATCTGTCGGTTCGCCAGTCTTTGGCAAGGTCAATTGCAGAGCGGTAAAGATTACCTCTGTGTGTTTCCAGTTTTTCCTCAAATCTTTGCAAAAGAGTGAAGGCATCGGCGGTTGCTCCTGCAAATCCTGCTAAAATTGTATCGTTATAAAGCTTTCTGACTTTTCTGGCTGTATGCTTCATTATAGTATTACCATAGGAAACCTGACCATCAGAGCCAAGAACGGCTTTCCCGTCTTTTATAACACCAACAACTGTTGTTCCGTGAAAATCAATATTTTTACTCTTCATACTCTTTTTTTATTTGATTAAAAGTTATTTCAATGACTTTTTTGTAACTAATTAATTGTTAATTTATTTCTATTGATTGAGTTAAAAGTTTTTTTGTTTGTTCTATTTTAGGTGGTTATGAGAATAAAATTACTAATATTGTTGTTAATAATGATACCCATCATCATAAATGCAAAAAATATTACAGTAGGTTCAAGCGGGGACTATCTTGACCTCGGCTCAGCTTTATCAAATGCCAAACCCGGAGATACCCTAATTCTGTTAAGTGAAAAACACAAAGTAAATCAATACATCCAAAATATTAATGGAGAAGCTGATAAATGGATTGTTATCACTTCTAACCCACAAAATCCGGCTATGTTCGAAGGAGGAAGCACTGCCATTCAATTATCTGATGTCTCATATTTAAAAATCAGCAATATTGTTTTTTCAGGACAGTCTGCAAATGGATTTAATATTGATGATGGAGGCACTTATGATAGTCCTACCCACCATATTATTATTGAAAATTGTAAATGGTTAGGAATGAATGCTACCGGTAATAATGATGAGCTTAAAATGAGTGGAATTGATAACTTTGAAGTAAGATTCTGTGTTTTTGAAAATGGTGCAAGTGGTGGCAGTATGATTGATATGGTTGGTTGTCATCAGGGAAAAATTTATGGAAATACTTTCAGCAAAGCGGGTTCTAACGCCATTCAGGCAAAAGGCGGTTGCAAGGGTATTGATATTTACCAAAATTACTTTTCAAATGCTGGTCAGCGTTCCATCAACATTGGCGGTTCAACTGGATTGCAGTATTTCCGTCCTTTAGATGCTAATTATGAAGCTATGAACATCAGAGTTTATACTAATCAATTTGTTGGTTCAGTGGCACCGATTGCTTTCGTTGGTGCAACTCAATGTAGCGTAATCAACAATTTGCTTTATATGCCCGAAAGGTGGTTAGTCAGAATTTTGCAGGAAAATGTTAACGAGGGTTTTGTCCGCTGCAGTTATAACACATTTGCCAATAATATTTGCTATTTCAATAATTCAGCTAATAACGAAAGAGGGATAAATATCGGTTCAAACACATTGCCAAATACATTCGATTTTTCTAATAATTTTTGGTATAACACTGATAATCAGAATTGGAACGGACCAAATCCTGCTGTTACACACACTAATTCAATACTAAATCAAAATCCTCTCTTAATTAATCATAATCTGGCTTATAAAATAGAGAAAAACTCCCCGGCTGTTGGAAAAGGCAAAAAGTTCGATTTTGTTGAGTTTGACTATTTTGGAGAGAAATTTAACGACCCACCCTCAATTGGAGCCAATGAAGGAAACCCCCCAATTTCGGATATTTTAAATTTTTCCAATGACATTGACAACAAAAATTTTCTTAGTTTTTCAGATTTTCAAAAATTTCTTGCTTCTACTAAGGACAGACACCTTGAATTGATAATTTATACTCTCACCGGAGAAGAGCTTTTTAAAGGGACTTTAGAATCACAATTAAACCTTGAAAATTTGAATTTTGTTAAAGGTTTTTATATATATTCGTTATTAAATAACACAAAAATCAAATATAAAGGTATTATAATAAACAATTAATATTTCGTCAATTAAATTTTAATCAAAAAATCGGAGATAATAATGATAAATAGATTAGCATTATATATTCTAACTTTTGTGCTATTCTCAATGTTTCTATTAGCCGAAACAAGTCAGGAAGTTAGAATAAAAACTTCAGCTCAGTGCGAGCAGTGCAAGGATAGAATTGAAAAAGCCCTGAACAAATCAAAAGGAGTAATCAGCTCAGAGCTCGATTTAGAAACCAAAGAAGTTAAAGTTGTTTTTGATAGCGAACAAACAGATATCGAAAAAATCAAGGAGGTAATTTCGAAAACCGGATATGATGCTGATGATGTTCCCGCAAACAAAAAGGCTTACAAAAAATTACCAAAATGCTGCCAGAAAGGTGGTCACGATTGAATGCAAACAAAAGTAATTCTTGAATTCCAGCATTTTCACGGATGTCCAAACGGACCAAAGTTGCTCAAAAACATAAAAGAAGCAATCCAAGGCTTGGATAACGTTGAATTAATCGAAAGAATAGTTGACACAAACGAAAAAGCCAAAAAATATCAATTTCGTGGCTCTCCAACTTTGTTAATAAACGGCAAGGATTTAGAAGGTTTGGAAGCTCCAACCAACCCTTCATTAACTTGCCGATTTTATCCTAAAGGATTGCCCACTGCGGAGGAAATAAGGGAAAGAATTAGAGCATTTAAAGAGTAAAAAAAGCCCAAAATTATCAATATACATAGCACAATAATTTAATTAAATTCTTACTGTCATTCTTTCAAACGAGGTTTGGAAGAATTCTCAATGTAATATTCTGTTTATATCACCGATTAACATTCATTTATCTATTTCACGCAGAGAACGCAAAGAATAATTTCTTGAATATTAAAAAAATTGATTAACCGCAGAGTGCGCAGAGCTTGTTAAATTAGATAAATATTTGAAAATTATTTTGTTAAAAATTCAATGTTCTTGACAAATCTCTGCGAACTCTGTGAGTAACTCTGCGTTCTCTGCGAGAAAAAACCTCATAAAATTTGAATAGTCTGGATAAAACTGATGATGCAATAGGAATTTAATACTTATTCTCGATACTTATGGTAGCTGTCATTCAGGCGAACGAATTGAGGAAGAATCCAGTAAATCATAAATAGATGCTACACTTCGTTCAACATGACATTAAAATGTTTATTATTTCTCTAATGCATAATCTGGATTAAAAACAAAACAACCCCACGATTCTTCGCAGGGTTGTAAGTATTATTAAGCATAAAAATTTTTAAGAGCAGCCGCTTGTGGTTCCGCAGTCTTCACAAACTGTGCAGCTTCCGCTTCTTTTCACTCTGATTGAGCCACAGGCATAACATTGCTCGCCTGTATAGCCTGCCTGTTTTGCAGCTGCTGATTTCAACTTAAACCCATTTCCGTTACTTTTACCATTATTAGAATGAACATTGACATTCTCTGTTTCTTCTTCATAATTTTCTTCATTTTCATCAGTTATATCATCTTCACTTGAATCATAATCTTCTTGCCTTGATGATATATTATCATTAGAATCGGAATTCTCATTATTGTGATTATTATGGTTTTTATCAACGGGATCTTCGTCAACGGCTTTTACGTGAACAAAATCACTTCTATTAAGATAGTCATACCCGATTGAGCGGAAGACGTAGTCAAGAACCGACGTAGCATTTTTAATAGCTTCGTGACCAGTAACCGGTCCGGCAGGTTCAAAACGTGTGAATGTAAACGAATCTACCAACTCTTCGAGTGGCATCCCGTATTGAAGAGCTTTCGAAGCAAGAACAGCAAAGCAATTCATTAAACCTTTGAAAGAAGCTCCTTCTTTATACATATCAATAAAGATTTCACCAAGAGTGCCATCTTCGTATTCTCCGGTTCTTAAGTAAACTTTATGTCCTCCGACGTAGGCTTCTCGTATATAACCTTTTCTTTTCTTAGGCAATCGCCTTCTAACAGGTGTGTTAGTGTTATTTTTTACAATTTGCTCTTGAACTTCTTTTGGTCCGATTGTTTCATCAAAGGAGTCTTCATCACCAATCATAACAACTTCATCCAAACCATCATAATTAGCAGAATTGAGGGGTTGTGAAAGTTTTGAACCATCACGATAAATGGCAATAGCTTTAAGCATCATTTTCCAAGATTCAAGATAAACTTCTCCAATATTGTCAATAGTAGCTTCTGCAGGCATATTAACGGTTTTCGAAATGGCACCAGATATAAACGGTTGAGCAGCCGCCATAATTCTGACGTGAGCCATATAGGGAATAAATCTCTGTCCATTTTTACCGCATTTATTTGCAGTATCAAAAATTGGTAGGTGTTCTTCCTTAAGATGGGGCGCTCCTTCGAGCATCATTGTTCCGCAAACATAATCATTGGCTCGTTCAATTTCTTCCGCAGTAAAACCGAGCCAAGAAAGCATATCGAATGTTGGATTATTCAATTGCTCTTCGGTCATTCCAAGTTTTTTGCAAAAATCATCCCCTAAGATATATTTATTAAATGCGAACTTAATATCAAAAACATTATCTAATTCGGATTCAATCTTCATTATCTTTTCATCTGTAAACCCTTTAGCCTTAAGCGTTTTATGGTTAATTGCTGGACAACCTATTAGAGTTCCGTGTCCCTTTGAGTATTTTTCAATTTCTTCAATTTGTTTATCACTATAGCCAAGTTTGGTTAAAGCCATTCTGACCGATTGATTTACAATCTTGAAATAACCACCTCCGGCAAGTTTTTTGAATTTTACTATAGCAAAATCAGGCTCTATGCCGGTTGTATCGCAGTCCATAATCAATCCGATAGTTCCTGTTGGTGCAAGAACCGTAACCTGTGCGTTTCTATATCCATATTGTTCACCAAGTGAAAGAGCTTCGTCCCAAACCTGTCTTGCTGATTGCAACAAATATTCAGGACAGTATTTTGGATTAATTCCCATAGGCTTAATAGTCAATCCTTCATATTCCTCAGGTTCAGCATTATAGGCAGCTCTTCTATGGTTTCTAATTACTCTGAGCATTGGCTCTCTATTTAATTCGAATTTTGGAAATGGACCTAATTCCTTTGCCATTTCAGCTGATGTGGCATAGCTTTCGCCAGTCATAATTGCTGTTATTGCACCGGTCATTGCCAAGGCTTCGGGCGAATCGTAAGGAACACCATTAACCATTAATAAGGTTCCAAGATTAGCATAACCCAAACCGAGAGTTCTAAACTCATAACTCAATTGAGCAACACTTTTCGAAGGGAACTGAGCCATTAAAACTGAAATTTCAAGGACAATTGTCCAGAGTCTAACTGCGTGCCTGAAGCTTTCAACATCAAAAACATAATTGTTTTCATCGTAAAATTTAATTAAGTTCAAACTCGCAAGGTTACAAGCAGTATCATCAAGGAACATATATTCACTACAAGGATTACTTGCATTTATTCTGCCAGATTTTGGACAGGTGTGCCATTCGTTTATGGTCGTATCGAATTGCAAACCCGGATCAGCAGATTTCCAAGCAGCTAAATTTATCTTATCCCATAGATATTTCGCCTGAACAGTCTTAGTTGTTTCGCCAGTAGTCCTGAATTTTAATTCCCAAAGCCCATCATTTTCGAGTATTTGCATAAACTTATTGGTAACACGGACGGAATTGTTTGAATTTTGTCCGCTAACAGTTAGATAAGCCTCTCCTTCATAGTGAGTATTATATACATCAAAGTTAAACTCAGTTATTCCTTGCTCAACAAGTGAAATTACCCTAATAATGTAATTCAATGGAACGCCAGAGTGCAGAGCTTTTTGAATAAGATTTGATAATCTTTTATTTGTTTTTCTATCGGTTCCTCTGTTTTTCGCCTCATTGACAATAGCAGAAAGATAAGCTGCATTTATTCTGGAACCTGTTACAATAGCGGCAACTTTTTCTTCCTCTTTGGCTTTCCAGTCAATAAATTGTTCAATATCAGGATGGTCAATATCAACTATTACCATTTTGGCGGCTCTACGGGTTGTCCCTCCGGATTTTATAGCTCCGGCAGCCCTATCAAAAATTTTTAGAAAGCTCATCAAACCTGATGATTTTCCACCGCCTGAGAGTGTTTCGCCTTCTCCTCTGAGGGTTGAAAAATTTGTTCCTGTTCCACTTCCAAATTTAAAGATTCTCGCTTCACGCAGAGCTAAATCGAAAATACCTCCTTCATTCAATAAATCATCTTTGATTGATTGAATGAAACAGGCGTGAGGCTGTGGTCTGCTGTAAGCATCTTTTGAGTGCATCATTTTTTTTGTTTTGGGATCAACATAATAATGACCCTGCTTATTTCCAGTTATGCCATAAGCCCAATGAAGACCAGTATTGAACCATTGCGGAGAGTTTGGAGCTGCCATTTGATTCAATAGCATATAGGAAATTTCATCATAGAAATTTTGAGCATCCTCTTGAGTATTGAAATAATTATACTCTTTTCCCCAATGAGTCCAAGTTCCTGCAAGGCGATGAACCACTTGCTTTAAGGAATTTTCTGAACCAAGCTTTGGTTTGCCATCTTTATCATAAATTATTTTGCCAGCTTTATTTCTTTGGGGGACGCCTGTTTTTCTGAAATACTTTTGAGCAAGAATATCAGTTGCCACTTGGGACCACTGAACTGGAACCTCGATATTATCCATTTGAAAGACTATGGATCCATCAGGATTTTTTAATGTCGAGCTTTTCTTAGTAAACTCAAACATATCAAAGACATTTTTATATCCTTTTGTAAATCGTTTGTCTATTTTCACTTTAACCTCTATTTATTTAGTTTTATATTTAATTTCGTTTTTAGTCAAAAAAACATAGCAGAACCAATCTGTAATTATATAAGTTATAGGCTCTTAAATAGTTATTTTATTGTAAAATCAATAGTTACAACAGATTTTATAGTTTTCTGGATTGAAGTTAAGTCATACTCACCCCAATCAGAGACATTTGTTGAGTAAAGCGGAGTAATTTGAAAAACACCCTGAGTGGCGGATTTCATTGGTCCAACATCACCACCGCTACTTTTTGCGAGTTTTTCAGCACGTTGTTTAGCATCCTTTGCAGCATCACCAAGCATTTCTATTTTCAAATCGTTAAGCTTAGTATAGTAAAATTGTGGTGGATTTGAATAAATTTCTAAGCCATCCTTTATTAGTGAAGTAGCTTCACCTGAAATTTGATTGACCAAATTTACATTTTCTGAAGTTATGCTGACTGTTTGAGTTAATTCGTAACTGTCTATTTGACCAGTTGAATAGCCTTCGGGGGTGTATCGAAAGTTTTTTATAGTGCTAATGGACGATGTCGTTATTTTTGATGTTTCAATTCCTTTGGATTGAAGGTAGCTAATAAATTTTGACATATCTTTTTGAAGTTTATCATAAGCAATGGTCATATCCGAAGAACGGACTGATATTGTCCCGCTCCAAATAGCAAGGTCAGAAGTTATGTTCTTTTCTGCATAGCCTTTGACTGTTATTGTCTTATCTGACATTTTAATGTTACTGAGGGTTATCGAAAATATGATTGCAACTACAATTAAGCTCACCCCAATAGAAAGACCAAATAAAAACAAGCCGGTTTTAAGAGATGTATCTTGAGTTGACATCGCTCCCCCCAAAAAAATATGTTTTAAAATTATACTGCATTTCTAAAATAATTAACTTTCCAATAATTTTCAAGTTAATAAAAAAATAATTTTTCGTGAAGACAAAGTTATCAACAGATAAGGCACTTCAAGCTTAATTATCAGTAAGTTTTTAAAAATTAAAAATTTATCATTTTGCACTACTTATCCACATCTGCAGAGACTACTTTTAAGCTTAATTCGGCAAAAACTATTCATAAAAAATTCAATAATTTTCTTATTTTTGTTTGATACCCCAAAAATTTATAATTTATTGATTTTTTAATGAAATATCCCTCAAATATTTGGGAAGAAGAACTTAAAAACAAGGTTGCTAATGATTATTTCTGGCAATTTGATTGCACCAAGATTATTGGCAATGTTGATTTTTGTGTTACCAAACACCAAAGTAAAAAAGAACTATCAAAGTTCGAATCTCGCCCTCTACGCAAGAAAATAACCTACTTTTTTATTTAACAACCACTGTTTTTATATTCACAAACTCTTTTATACCATAAACAGAAAGCTCTCGCCCGTAACCAGACTCTTTAATTCCACCAAATGGTAGTCTGGGGTCTGATTTAACAAAATCATTAACAAAACAACACCCTGCATCCAGTCTGTTACGAGCAATCCATTCACCTTTTTCCAAATCTTCGGTGAATATTGCAGCTCCGAGACCATAGATATTATCATTTGCTAAATCAATGGCTTGTTGCTCGCTATTAGCTGGAATGATAGCAGCAACCGGACCGAATGTTTCTTCGTCATAAGCAGCCATACCTTTATGAACATCCGAAAGGACAGTCGGGGGATAGAAAAACCCTTTGCCTTTTGGAATTTCACCGCCAAGAAGCAATTTGGCACCTTTTTCCTTGCTTTGCATAACTTGTTGATGAAGTGTTTCTTGCAAATCCTTCCTCGCTTGAGGACCAACTAAAGTATCTTTGTCCATCGGGTCACCCATTTTGACCGATTTCATCCCCTCAGTAAAAAGATGAATAAATTCATTATAAACTTCACGAACAACAATAAATCTTTTTGCAGCAATACAACTCTGCCCGCTGTTAATTAAACGGGCAATCACGCAAGTTTCAACTGCTTTTTCAAGATTTGCATCAGCAAGAACAACATAGGGATCGCTACCTCCAAGCTCAAGAACAGTTTTCTTAACTTTGCTGCCTGATTTTTCAGCAACTTTACTGCCAACGGGAGTGCTTCCGGTCAATGTTACTGCTCTAACAAGAGGATGACCAATAACTTTGGTCACCATATCCGAACCTATTACAAGGGTTGTAAAAGCACCATCTGGAAAACCAGCCTTTTTAAAAATTCGCTCAATTTCAACGGCGCACCCCATTGTATTTCGGGCGTGTTTAAGAATTGCTGTATTACCAGCCATCAAAGCGGGAGCAGCAAATCTGAAAACCTGCCAGAAAGGAAAATTCCAAGGCATAATAGCAAAAACAACCCCGAGGGGTATAAATGCTGCATAACTCTTTTGGTATTGTGTTTCTATATGCTCATCAGCCAAAAATTTTTCAGCATTTTCAGCATAATAATCACAAACCCAAGCACATTTTTCGGCTTCTGCTATACCTTGCATAATTGGCTTACCCATTTCGAGAGCCATCAAGCGAGCAAGTTCTTCTTTTCTTTCATTTAAAATTCGAGCAACATTTTTCATTAGATTTGCCCGATGCATAAAAGTTGTATCTCGCCAAGATTTAAATGTTTTATCGGCTAATGTAATTAATTCGTCAATATAAGGTAGACTAAATTCGTTGTATTCCTTTATCTTTTCCCCGTTTGTCGGATTAATTGTATAAAAGCTGTTCATAGTAATTTACCACTTTAAGAAAAAAACAAAATTATCAAAAAAAATCCCTTTTTTCTTATATTCTTTATATTTTATATTTCATTTTTGTGCATTAATAAAATGAAAAAATAAGAATGAGTAAAAAGTTAATAGCATTCGCAATTTTCTTTGTTTCAGCTTTTTATGCCTTCTCCATTGATGATAAATACTCTCTTCAAATTGTTGTTGACAATGATGCTTTCTCAATTGGAAAAAATTATGACAGGTATTACACTTACGGAACTGAATTAAACCTGACTTTTCCAAAATCAGAAACACCCGAATTTTTTCTCAATGATTTTCTCTTTTCTCTTGATAAAAATGAAGAAAATTATTCAATAGGTTTAACACACAAACTTTTTACCCCTTCGAATATAAGCGCTGATACAATATTACGTGATGATCGCCCTTATGCCGGTTTATTTTATCTATCACTTTCTAAATCTTCATCTAACTATGTCTTAAGGCAAAAACTTTTAAGCCGTTTATCAATAGGTTTTATAGGTAAATATGCTCTTGGAAAAGAATTGCAAACATTTCTCCATCGTCAATGGTTCAAATCACCTATACCTCAAGGATGGGATAATCAACTATCTACTGATGTTATTTTAAACTTCTATAACAGATTCGAAAATTCCATCTTTTATGAAGTTCTGCCAGAATTTATAAATACATCAGTTCTTATTGATTTCAATGCTGGAACATTGGTAAATGAATTTGGATTAGGTGCAAATTTTAAAATTGGCAGGTTTTATGACTTAAAAATTGCTAAAGATAAGAAAACAAGCGTTGCTTATTATATTTATTTTGATTCTTTTGTCCGTTTTGTAGTTTATAACTCTTTACTGCAGGGAGGTATTTTCAATCGGAGTAGTATCTATACCATTCCAACTGACAATATTAACAGATTTTACTTCAACGGAGAATACGGTCTAAAAATCAATATATATGATATTGAAGTGGACTATAGTAATTCAATTAGGACATCGGAGTTCAAGGATGCAAAAAACACATTCTGGGCGTCACTTAAATTAAGAATCTACTTTTGAGCAGTTAATGTAATACTTTTAATATTTATACCTTGTTTTTTAAAGTTTTCAAATTCAGTTTTATCAAGGTATTTAAGATAAACAGCATCCGGAATATCAATTTGCTTTTCTTTTCTGATTTGAATATTATTAAAACCGGTCTTTTGAACAATATCGAGATATTTTGCCTTAGTAAGTGCTCCTGAAACACATCCGACATAAAGGGTTGCAACTTCTTGCAACTTTTCAGGCAAAATTCCTTCGGTTACTATGTCAGATATACAAAAATGTCCACCGGCTTTTAAAACACGGTATATTTCAGAGAAGGCTTTTTCTTTATTTGGAACTAAATTAAGAACACAATTGCTAATCACAACATCAAAGATATTTTCCCCAAAAGGCATTTGCTCAATATCACCGAGAACAAATTCAACATTTTCAAAGCCAAGTTTATGCTTATTGATATTTGCTTTCTCAATCATCTTTTCGGTCATATCAAGCCCGACAACTTTTCCTTTTTCACCGGTTTGCCTTCTTGCTATAAAAACATCATTCCCTGCACCTGAGCCAAGATCCAAAACAAAATCCCCTTTGTTAATGTCAGCAAATTCAGTTGGTATTCCGCAACCAAGTCCAAGGTCAGCTTCATTGAAATAACCATCAATATTAGTATAATCATCTTTCATCACTGTAAAATCAGATGAATAATCCGATCCACAGCAGGAATTAGAAATAATTGGCAGAGATGCTATCTCAGAATATTTCTCTTTAACAACTTTTTTTAAATCAAGATTATTCACAATTTATCCTTGATATTATTAATATAAAATTCATAAAAATCTCTTTTGATTTCATCCCTAACTTTTCTGAAAACTGAAGTAATTTCTTCATCTGTCCCAGTAGCATCAGCAGGATCTTCAAAACCAATATGAACTCTTTGATTAACTTCGCCAACAAAAACAGGGCAGGTTTCTTTTGCATTATCACAAACAGTTATAACATAGTCAAATGATTGTGATATAAATTCTTCTACATCTTTCGGATAATAAGAGCTAATGTCAATTCCAATTTCTGACATTGCTTTTACTGCAAAAGGGTTAACTTTCAATGCGGGTTTTGTTCCTGCTGAAAAGACGTTTAGCCTTGGATCAAAAGATCGCATAAACGCTTCGCCCATTTGGCTTCTGCAAGAATTTCCTGTGCAAAGAATTAATATATTCATAAAATATTGTTCCTAAAGTTGAAAGAAACGTTTGTTAAATATTAAAATTATTAAGGGGCTACCTTTATCAAGTAGCCCCTTCTTGAGAGGAAATATTTCTTTTAAAATTACTTAACTACTGTGAATTTCTCGGATATAATTCCGTTTGATGTAATAATCTGGACGAAATAAACTCCACTTGGAATTTGATTTACATCAATAGAAAATTCATAATAACCTTCGGTTTGGAATCTATTTGATGCTATTGTGCTAACTAAAGCACCGGATGGGTTAATTATTCTAATTTGAACGTTGTCGTCTCTTGTAATATTATATAAGACAGTTGCGAATGATGACACTGGGTTTGGTGTAATTTTGATTGATGGTTCTTCAACTTGGTCTTCATCTACTGATGTTGGGATATAAGCTTTATTAATCGGGTCATATTCGCACCAAGGAAGATCCCATCTCTTAGCAATGTCTGGTTCAAAAGCACCAACATAGTTAACTTTTGCAAAGAAAGGATCATCAATTTTCACTACAGCATTACCAACGAACGAAGCTTTGTTAAGATAAGAAGCAGTTGCCATTGGAACTGGATTAAAATCATTTCCGATGACAAAGGGATTTGTCAGCATAGCTTTTTGTGGTCTTTCAGCATCCACGAAATTATTGAAAGCAGGATTTAGAAGCCAATCAGCAGGAATAGCTGGTGTTGTTCCATCAAGTCTAAGAACCTGACCTTTTACCCCATACCAATAAGAATTTCTTATCATAAGAGAATCATTTCCGGCAGCAGTTTGAGTTCCAGTGCTGAGCAATTCAATACCACGGGGCCATCCGAGGAAAAGCGAATTAAAGATTGAAGCACGGGCATTTCTTCTCAATTGAGCACCTGCTCCAAAATTTCTACTATAATTTCTTTCGCCAGAACCTGTAGCAGTTGCAGTCCAACTTGTATCAGCAAGAGGACCGATAGCTGTCATATTCGAAAAGAGAACAGTTGTGTAAGGTTTATTATAAGAACCTGCTGCATCATTATCAATTTCGAAAGCCTGACTTGTGGAAACGTCGCCTCTTTCTTTAAATCTTTGAGCAACTGCAAATTGGATTCTTCCACTGTAACCGTTATCGCAATCCCAGTCGTCGTCAAGTGTTCCTGCTGATACTAAATATTTTGCGTTAACTGTTCCACCGAACCATTCATAAGCATCATCATTAGCATAAGTAACGCAAACATGATTAATTGTTGTTCCACGTCCAACTGCACCCATTGTCAATGAGTTTAATTCTGAGTTTGGTGCTGCAGCTATACCTGCAAATTCAATTCTTACATATTCAATAATACCACTATTGTCATTTTCATCGGGATTATCCTTACCACCAAACCAACCACGAACTCTAACTGTGCTACCATCGGCAATACCACCCTCAAGAGCTGCTTCACCACCCGGATGATTTGTTGCTGCTTTGCCGCAAATAAGTAAGCCACCCCAGTCACCACCTCTTCTCTGTCCCGGAGGTGCTGAGCTTGTCATAACAATTGGATTTCTTGCTGTTCCTTGAGCTAATATTTTTCCACCTCTATTAACACAAATTGCTGAGTTTTGACCAACTGTATCACCAATAATAATTGTTCCGGGTTCTATTTCGAGAACTCCACCATCATCAACATAAAGATAGCCATCTAAGCTGTATATTTTCTTGCTTGTTAATTTAACATGTGTGCTTATAGGATTTTTAAGAACTGAGTCTGAACGTGTAGCTTCCGGTTGTTCGATTTCAAATGGTGCATCATTTATATCAGAAACAGCTTCATTCAATGTTCCATCTGGATTAACAAGGACTATTCTAACATATCCTGTTGTTGTTCTAACAGCAGGAACTCTCATACCACCAGCAAAACGACCTCTCCTTGCTGCACTATCCAAAATATTTGTTGCTCCACTCAAATTTGTCCAAGGTCCTGTTGGTGATGTCGAAAATTGGAAAGTCCATCTTGCTCTATATGTTCCGGTTGTATCCCAAGTTAAATCCTCGGATGTCCCAGCTCTGAACTTTTCGCCTCCATTCGGTCTTGTTAATTTAACGCTTGTTGGCGTTTGTGCCTCTAATAAGAAAGGCATCATCATTAAGAAAAATAGAATTGTAATTAGATTTTTATTCATATAATACTCCAATAATAAAAAATAAATGATTTTGTTTAAAAAGAAATAGCAATTTATTCTTTAGCGGTTAAGTCTTTGTTAATTTATGATTTATCTATTGTGAATTTAGTTGTTTAAATCTTGTTTAAATAGCATTAAAAAGCTATTAAGGTGGTAATATTTACCACCTTAATTTGCTAAAAAATGTCAGTTAATTTTTTAAATCTTACTGAATTTTGTAACTGATACCAAATGAAATATCAGTTCCGTAGTTGTTTAGGTCAACAGTTTTTCCGCCCTGCTGATAAGTCAATTTTTCATTAAGAAGATTTTTGACTGATAATTTGAGTTCCATATTCGAAAAAACAGGTTGAATGATTGAGAAATCAACTATATTTCTTGGTAATTCATAAATGTGCGGGTCTTCAAAAGTATAAATACCCTGTTGAGCAACTTGTATAATTCTTCTACCATAAATGTTATAGCCAAGATTGACTGATGTTCTAAAATCAGGATTATAATAGAATAATCCAAGATTGAATGTATAAGGAGATTGTCCCCACATTTGACGAGTATCTTCAGTCCCTTTGCCACCCTGTAATACGGTTATCTCAGATTTGATTAAAGCTAAATTTAAATTAACAGTGAAGTTTTCAAGAAAGCTAAATATTGTTCCAAGATTTTTTCTCAACTCAAATTCAATACCATAATTTCTTGCATTTCCTTTGGCGTTATCATAAGTTCTTGAAATTTCACTTTGTTGAGGAAATATAGTCTCTTCAATTGCGTTTTCAAATGTTTTGTAAAATACCCCAACAGAAAATACTTCGCCAACTTGTGGGAAAAGTTCATACCTTAGATCATAATTGTCAATCAAAGCACGAACAAGGCTTGGGTTTCCTCTGACTAAATATTGAGTTAGAAAGTCGAAAAATGCAAATGGTGCATATTCCCTGAACGTTGGTCTTGTTAATGTTCTTGAGTATGATAATCTTAAATTAGTTAATTCATCAGTTTTCCAAATGAAATTAATTGAAGGTAATAAATCTTGATTAATATTATTTACTTCAACCTTTTCATCATTAATCATATAACTATTAAGTGTCTGATGGCTGTTTTCATATCTGACACCACCGATGAATCTTAGGTCCTGATTCAAAACTTTGAATGGTATATCAAGCATAAGATAGGCAGCCCAAAGGCTTTCGCTTGCAGTATAGGAATCCATTAGCTTAGAATCCTCGCTTATCCTGAAACCATCTTCTACTCTGAAATTTTCAGGTGCAAAAATTCTATCGGGATTTTTATAATCATATAAAATTGAATCTATATCATCAGCCAAACCTTGAGGAGGTGTAATAATAGTTAATGACCTTGCGCTAAAGTCTCTTTCATTATTTTCGGTTAATGCGCCAATTTTAATTTTGAACCGTCCAACTGGAATTGTCAAATTAAGAGCCCCAGAGAAAATATTATCGTTTAAGTTTGAATAAAATCTTCCAACCCTTGCTCCATCGCCATATTCTGTATATACTATTTCAGGTGCGTATGGTGTAAATGGATTCTCTTGTGCATCGGCAAGCTGTCTGGCAAATCTAAGTCTGCGATAATCAGGTTCATCGCGATGTGATTTTGAAAAGCCAAATCTCCATTCAACCAAAGTATTATTTGAAAATAAATTGTGATCTCCATTCAATTGTGCGGAATATAATTCTTTTTGGGTGTAATGTGTGCTGAAGTTTTTATAGTCAAGAAATTGATAAGCAACATCCTGACCTTCCAATTGTGTAGCCTCGTCGTCAGCGCTTCGAGAATAGACATTTTTAAAGCCAATTTGATGATTTGGACCTAATTTTAGAGCGAAATTTAGCAAACCTCCAATATTAACTGAGCGGGTCGCTTGTGTTCCTTTAGCTAAATAAAATTCGCTTCCGCTGGATGTTAATCTGTTTCTTTCAAGGGTGTTCAAAGAATATGAATTTCCATAATTTAGTGAGCTAATAACGCCAAATCTACTATCCTCAGCAATATCATAAGCGTTCGAAAAGCTGATACCAAAGCTTCTGTTATCAAGTGGTCCAATTGTTTTCCTATCTTGTCGCCAAGACTTTGAATTGAATTTTCTTGCTATCGCTTCATATTTATCTTTAGCTCCAGTTGTATCGTATGGATTATAAGCACTTGTTCTCAATTGGTCAATTTCACGACGATTTGATGGAAAATCAGCGGGTAAAGCTCTTGTGCCATCATCAAAACCAAGCCAATCAGTAGAGCCACCGGGTGAGTAGATAAATGCATCTGATTTTCCTGTTACGTTTGTATTAAAGCTTGTTGATGTGGAAAATTTTAAGCTGAACCTATCCGGAAAATTAGTTGTGTTTAGCTGAACAAGCCCTCCAGCAAAGTTTCCGGGTAAATCTGGGGTGAAAGATTTAACTACACTAACATTTTCGAGCAAGTCTGAGGGAAAAATATCATAGGAGAAAGCCTTCTTGTCTGGCTCGGTTGTAGTAACAGCAGCACCATTAAGGGTAGTATTACTATATCGCTCACTCACACCTCTAATGTAAATAAATTTATTATCAACGAGTGTTACTCCGGTTACTCTTTTCAATGACTGTCCTGCGTCAGAATCAGGTAGTTTTTTTATTTCTTCAATGCTTATTCCATCGCTAACGTTAGAAGCATTTTTCCTCATTGCTAAAATTGCTGCTTGATTATCATTTAGCCTTACGGCATCAACGATAACCTCTTCTGTCATCTTGGATTCTGGTTGAAGAACGACTGTGATATTAACTTCCTGTGCTGAAGGAACTTCAATGTTTTCTATTTCTTTGGGAACATACCCAACATAACTGACTTTTAGAGAATAAACACCGGGTTTAAGATTACGTAATTTATATTCACCTTTAACATCAGAAAATGCTCCTAACTTAGTATCTTTCACCATAATTGTTGCACTTCTGAGTGGGGTTCCTGATTCAGAATCGACGACCTTCCCTGATATACTTCCTGTATTAGCCAATAATAATTGGCTTACAGAAAAAAATAAAAATAAAATAAAGACAGCTATTACTGTCTTTCTTTGATAGTAGAAATCCATATTTCACCCAAAAAATAAATTATTTATAATTTACCAATTGCAAAATTGCCTCTGAAATATGAACTGGAAATAAATTATCTGTTAAAATTATGTTAAGATAATTTTAAGCTGTATTATTATTACTTTGATTTTTAATGAACTTATAAAAATGAAAATATGAAAACCTTCTTTTATAAATTAACAGATTTTTAGCTTAAAAAAAACAATTCTAATTACAAAAATTATTTTTCATTTTTTTTAATAATGTGATGATAAAAAAATTTATATATTAACTTAAAATTTAATGTTCCAAATTATTATGAGTTATTATGGAACTAAAAGATAAGAAACTTAGTGAGGACTGGTTAGCCCTTTGGTTGGGGTTAGCAATATTTATATTAAGTCTGGGAATTTTTATTGGTATTGACCTGCTAGGCTGGTCTGCGAAGACAAATGTGTGGATATCAATTGAACAATCCACAAAAAGTATTTCTGAAACATATTCGCAACTGTCTCCTATAATTTCAATTTTTCTGACTTTTGTCTTTATGATTGTCATTATGACAATAGGAGCCAAAGCTCTCAATTTAGACATTAAAAAATTTCTATTCAGCTTTACAGTTGTCTTTTTAATAAGCTATATTTCTTGGCTCTTGGGTCATTACGCTTATATTGCAGCTACACCTGATAAACTTGATAAATATGGCATTAGCTGGTCGTTGAATCTCACAGGGGAAGCAGGATATATAATAGCCTTACTAGCTGGATTGATTGTTGGTAACTTTATGCCCGGTTTCTCGAAATTTCTTAATGAAGCAACAAAACCTGAACTGTATATTAAAACAGCGATAGTAATAATGGGAGCTGCACTTGGAGTAAAGGCAGCGGAATCGGCTACTCTTGCCTCGGCAGTTCTATTCAGAGGACTTTGTGCAATCATCGAAGCCTATCTTATTTATTGGGCATTAGTATATTATATAGCCCGAAAATATTTCAAATTCAGCAAAGAATGGGCTGCACCTCTGGCTTCAGGAATTTCGATTTGCGGGGTTTCTGCAGCTATAGCAACTGGCGGAGCCATAAGAAGCAGACCGATAATACCAATTATGGTTTCCTCACTTGTTGTGATTTTTGCTGTTGTAGAATTACTACTTCTTCCTTTTCTTGCTCAAACATTTTTATATAATGAACCGCTCGTTGCCGGAGCTTGGATGGGTTTAGCCGTGAAAACAGACGGTGCTGCCGTTGCAAGTGGGGCTATTACAGACGGACTAATCAGGGCAAAAGCACTTGCTGAAACCGGAGTTGCATACAAAGAAGGCTGGATACTTATGACGGCAACAACAGTCAAAGTGTTCATTGATGTTTTCATTGGTATTTGGGCTTTCATTCTTGCTTATATTTGGACGGCAAAAATCAATAAGAGCAAATCAGGCGAAAAGCCATCTGCAAAAGAAATCTGGGACAGATTCCCAAAATTTGTTATTGGTTATGCACTCACCTTCATCATCTTTCTTATTATTTGCCTAAGTTTTCCCGAAGCTATTAAAATGGCTAAGGTAGCAAGTGAGGAAGGTAATGTTTTCAGGCAACTTTTCTTTGTGATGACATTCTTCACGATTGGAGTTGTTTCTAATTTCAAAAAATTATGGGAAGAAGGAATTGGTAAACTTGCTGCTATCTACATTTTATGCCTTTTTGGCTTCATTATCTGGATTGGATTGCTTATTTCTTGGATTTTCTTCCACGGAGCTAAGCCACCAGTATTATGATTATTAACCTATGAGGAATAAAAATGAGCGAAAACCCAAAAATTGCTGAAGAAATAAAAAAAATGGAATATGAACCATTAGAACCCATTGAGAAAAAATTGATTTTTTATTCAATTTTGACTGGTGTGGTTCTCTTGGGTATCTTAGTAGCAATAAGCTACATATTTTTTCCTACCGTGTAACTCGTTTGCTAAAATCAGATTAAAAGAGACAAAAAAAATGCTTTTTCAATAAAGAGTAAGAAGGGATGCTTCGCGGAGTTGAGAAGAGGTGAATTTAGAAGCTATAAACACTTAGTTTGCATCATTGCTGAATAATAACAATAACCTTCAACGAACCACATTATCTCCAATTGAGCAAAAACGGTTTTTGGTTGGGTTTCAGTCGTCGCTAAAATCACTAATTAATTGATTGTCTTGCTCAATTTCAATTGCCTCTTCTAATAAAGCAACAGCTTTCTCTTGCGGTAGTTCTTGCACTGTTCTGAGTTTTCTTTCGATTGCTCTTGACCTGACACCGGCCTGGTCAATAACATTTTTGGCTTCCTGCAACTTCTTTTTAGTTTTTTCCAAAACTGTTCCAAAATTTCCAAATTCTGTTTTTACTGCACCAAGTATTTCCCAAACTTCACTCGACCTTTTCTCAATTGCTAGAGTTTTAAATCCCATTTGTAAACTGCTTAAAAAAGCTACTAAATTGGTTGGGCCTACTACAGTTATTTTAAAGTCGCGTTGTAGAGAATCAAAAAGGCCTGTAAGTCTTAATATTTCAGCGTATAAGCCCTCAGTAGGTACAAACATAATTGCAAAATCAGTTGTAACAGGAGGGTTTATGTATTTTTCTTTTATGTTTTTTGCGTTATTTTTGACCGAGTTTTCAAATTGTTTAATTATAATTTCTTTATCTCTTGTGCTCAAATTGGATGTGTTCTCGTAAGCTTCTATTAATCTTTGATAATCTTCAATTGGAAATTTTGAATCTATAGGTAAAAGCAGAGATTTGTCGTCTTTATTTTTACCTGGCAATTTCACTGCATACTCAACTCTTTCTTGGCTACCTTCTTTTACAACTGCATTTCTTTCGTATTGTTCTGGGGATAGTATTTGTTCCAGTATTGTACCAAGTTGGATTTCCCCTAAGTTGCCTCTTGTTTTAACATTCGATAAAACCTTTTTCAAATCTCCCACACCTGAAGCTAGTGTTTGCATTTCACCAAGTCCTTTGTGTACTTGTTCAAGTCTCTCGCTTATGATTTTGAAGGAATCATTAAATCTTTTTTCAACAGTTTCTTGTAATTTTTCATCAACTGTTTTCCGCATTTCTTCAAGCTTTTTATTATTGTCTTCTTGAATGCTATTTAGCTTACCTTCTACGGTTTCTCTAATCTCCTTTAACTTTTCTTCAATTTCTTTTCTAATGGATTCTTGTCTTTTAATTAAATCTTCAAACTTTTGTTTTTGAAGTTCATTAAACTCTTGAACATTTTTAGAGAATTTATCTTCAAATGATTTTAATGAATTAGTCAATTCTGTTCTGTTTTCTCTTGAAGATTTTTCAAGTTGTTCCTGAATATTTTTCATTTTGTTGTCAAATGACTTAACTAATTCACTAAGTTGGTTAGAAAAGATTTCAAATTGGTTCTTTTGAGCATTTGATAAATCTGTAATTGTTTTAGTTAAACTTTCTCCTAAAAGTTTGAAGGAATTATTTAATTCTTCTCTATTTTCTTTAAAAGCTTTCTGACTTTCGTCCCTACTTCGACCAAATTCTTCTCGAATCAAAGAGTCAATTCTTGAAAGGTTAGATTCAATTTTGATTAGCTTTTCTTTTAGTTCTTCGTTATTGCTTGATACCTTTTTTGTCAAAGTTAACCAAATATTGATTATCACTAGGACTATCAAAAGAACAATGAATACTGTTGTCATCATATCTGTCATCATATCATTCTCTTGTTTTAATATAGTATTTATTATATTTTAACATAGCCACGAATATGTCAATACTAAACGAAATAATCCCTTTATTTTTTTTGTAAAACCTCTAATGGGCACATCGTTAGAACACCTCTCCAACTCTTCTTATTTTCTTAATCTTCTTATTTGAATTTTTTTTTAAAAAAATAATTAATACAAATTTGATCAAGCCATTTATTTTATTACTACTATTTTCCCGATATAATTTTTTGTTCCTTCCCTTATTAGAATTGTATAAATTCCTTGTGGAATTTGATTTAAATCAATTTGTATTATGTTGTTAAGGACTACGGGCGAAATTCCCGAAACTTCTCTGCCTATGTTATCGAATAATTTTATTACAATTTCTTCAAAATTTGGATTTATTAATTCAATCGAAATATTATCACTCGCAGGGTTCGGCTTAATTAATGTTTTATCGTGGATTGTAAAATCATCAACAGAAACAATTGAAACATTCACAGGATCGGAAAAGTCAGAATAGCAACCGAATCCATTCCTGATTTTTAGCTTATAGGTTCCTGATTTTGTTGGTTTAAAGAGATTCTGTGTGTTTGTTGCAATCAATAAATCATCAAGATACCAATCATATTCAGTAGCAGATATTGATGATATTAAGTTGTCCCCCTCCCTTAATATTGCTGGTTTCTGTGGTTTTGGATTAACGGTAACCTGTTTTTCCGAAGAGTCTATGTAATCATAAAATTGAATAGTCCTGACAAGCTTAATTTTGCATATTCCAACATTTGTCCAATAAACAATTGCAAAAGGATTTATCTCATTAGTTCCAAGTGTGGCTCCTGTTACTTTCCATTTGAGAGAATAAATCTGATTATTTGTTGTAAACACTGTATCAAAAGTCCCTTCGCAGACATCAGAACTAATAATAATTGGTGGTGGATCTAACTTTTTAATCTCGATATTTTTTATTAATGAATCTTTGCAATTTGTTCTTGGATCCACTACAACAAGTTTTATAGAACCTGTGCCTTCCTCTGACCAACGAACATTAACTTCTCTTTTGTCATTATCTCCAACAATATTTCCTTTGTAAGCTTCCCACTTATAAAGTAGATTTGCTGAATTTGCGCCGTATTTATATAAACAACCAAGACAAGCATCTGTTGAAGCAATGAATGAAGGTCTCGGAAGAGAATTTACCGTAACATCAAGAATTGTCGAATCAATACACCCTGTTGCTAAATCCTTTTGAACAAGAGTTAACCTGTTTTTACTTCTTACTTCCCAAAGAACCTGAACCTGATAATTTGAATCTGAGCCTATAATAGTTCCGTTATTTGCTTTCCAAAGGTATTTTATGTCAGGGTCATCTTTTGCTAAATAATTCCCAATAGTGTTTTGGCAAACCACAGTGTCGCCCGAAATTGGATTTTTCGGTGCTTGATTGATTGTAACATTAAAAGATAAGGAATCCATACAACCAGTAGTATCGTTAATAAAGACGACTTTGATTTTGCCCTGTCCTAAATTATCCCACACAACGGTTAGACTATCATTTTCTCTGTTGGTAATCATTCTACCGTTTGAAACAGACCAGTAATAAGACAAACTGTCATTTCCTTTAATATAATATAAGTTTTGCGAATTTAGGCAGGTATTGGTTTCTCCAAAAAATTCAACAACCGGTAATGGATTCACAATTACGGAGTATGATGCAGAATCTCTGCAACCTGAGAGCGTATCAGTTTGTATAACTTTAACAGTGTTGCTTCCTGCGCTATTCCAAGTTATACTTACTGAATCTTTATCATTCGGTCCGTTAATAAGTCCACCGTCAACAGTCCATCGTGATACCAAGTTTGGTTTTGCTTGAACTTTATAAAATGTTTGGGAACCAAAACATAGTCTATCATCACCAGTGATTTTCGGTGCAGGCAAAGGATTTATAACCACATTTTTGGTTAAAGAGTCCGTGCAGCCTGTAGAATCCACTGTTTGTTTTAAGGTAATTGAACCATTAGGTCCACCTAACCAAATTACTTTTAGAGTATCTGAATTATTTGCTCCTGAAATTCTTCCACCAACAACAGACCAAAGATAAGAATTTCCTGTTAGTTTAGTTGTTGTGTAAACAGCAGAGTCATTTTCGCAAACAGATAAGTCCCCTAGAAAATCAGGTGTTGGAGCAGGATATACCTTTATTAGATTAATTTTAATTAAACTATCACTACCAATTGCATTACTTACTTTAAGTTTTACAGAATAGGTGCCGGGTGAATTGTAAGTATGACTTGGATTTTGTGTGAAATAATCATAAGTGCCATTATTATCAATGTCCCAACTCCAATTTGTTGGATTATTTTCACTTTGATCATTAAAATTTACTACCAAGCTTTGGCAACCTTGAGTAGCTGAAACACCAAACTTGGCAATTGGAGAATATGTAACCGAACAATTTGAACTATTTAAAGCCTCCATCGGAGAGCGGCTACATCGGTTGAAAACCCTACTGCTATCCATCACGAAGTTACCACCTGCTAAATCGCTGTCATAATTCAGGAAACGCCGCTCAACATTATTAGGTATTGAATAATACATCACATCATTTGTTCCGCAGGAATGTCCAAGCGAATGGCAGTGTCCAAGCTCGTGAAGAGCAACTGATTGAAAATCTATACAGGCTGTGCAGGTTCTGTTAAAGTCAAAATTCCAATTTGTCCCGTTTTTAAAAATAATATCCATTTCATAGAAAAAAGCCCCCGTTCCGCAATTCGTATAGGCAAATCTTGTCTGAGCTATAATCCCAGCGGAAAGGTCGCAATTTTGATTAGTAAATGTAATAGTATTTACGTTGTTGTAGCTTGGACAGGAATCCTGAACGGGTGTTAAAGTGTAGCCAAAATTTACATAAGTTCCACATCGCCAAGTTTCCAAAGCCCTTAGGAAAGCATTTAATGCGGCGGTATTCCTTAAAAATGGCTGAGAGAATCTGAAAGTATATCCTCCGCTACCATTCAAATTCACAAGGAATATAGGTAATGTTTCTGAAGCTGATTGAACAGCATAAGGCACTACTAATGAAGTAGATGAAGTCGCTACTTCGTTAAGTGTCGTTACTACTTGTATTGTTCCGCTACAAGCATTCTTTGGAACAATTACGAGTATGTCAGTGTTTGACCAGAAAGGAATTGAGGTTGCTCCTGTTACTGTAATATAATCTATTCCTCCATTGTCGGCATTGCGAAATCTTACCGAACCCCTCGCTGCTCCGAAGTCAGTCCCATTGATGGCTAATATAGCTCCTGTTCCGGCTGTAATCGATGTTGGCGTAAAAGAATTTATTGTTACAAGCGGTTTATCCCGATTATCCTTAAATTCATTGTTAAATAATTCATTTTTCTGAATTTCTTTGTATTTCAAACCAGTTAACTTTTCAATAATTTCGTAAATTTTCTGTGGTAATCCTTTGTATTCTCTGAAGTAATCAGTTGCAACATCATTCAATTTATCATACTTAATAAAACCCTGCTTAGTTGCATAAATTCTAAAGAAATTACCTTTGTAACCTGAAAGACTTGAATATTCAGACCTTTCAAGACAGAAAATACCATAATCATCAATGTTCAAATTATCATTTGGATAGATTATGTGTTCGACATCGCCGACTTTTCCCCCCTCAGTCAAAATTTCAATTTCAGTATTTTGAATGTTTCCTTTGAAAACTTTAAAAATTTTCACTTTATGAATCGTTAGAATCAAATTTTTTTCATCGTTCCATAAACTGAATTTGCCGATGATTTTTCCCTCGATAACTAAATTTGAGTTGGTAACTCTTTCCTCTAAAGGAACTTCAATTATCGGACAGGAATAGGATTTGTAGCCTATCGAAAGCACAAAAAAGAAAAGATATAAAATAAGGGTGGGTAACTTAGTATTCATTTTTACCTCCTCGCTGAAAAAACTGCGTATCTAATTTAAGAAATTATTTTGAAATTCAAAATTATTTCTTTTCAACAGCTTAGGGAAATCTGAGAAACTCATTCCAGACTTTGAAGAGTTCCCAAGTAGCTGTAACATCACGAAGGCAATATTCGGCAATTTCTTTCAGTTTCCCTTCCTTGTATAATTCTGCAACTTTTGAGCCATCAACACCTTCTGATTTGGGTGAGGTTATACCAAAAGCACGGGTGTAAAAATCGAAATTAAACCTTTTTGTTGCTCCATAACTACTTGCATTATAAAAGGTTAATTCATCAATCAAATCTATATGTCCCGAACTGCCTGTGTAATTGAACTTGGTTCCCGACATTAAATTTTTTGATGGTTTAATTTTTAAAATGGCAGACCTTAGCATAAGGAAAGGAATGTCAAAATTTCTACCGTTGAATGTAATCAATGTTGATTTATAATACTTAGTAATCATTTTCCAAAAGTGAGATATTATTTTGCTTTCAGATGCAACAAAGCACTTATCTTCTGTTGATAATTCTATCTCTTTTTTTTCTTCATCATTTACTGAATTATCCATTACATAAGCTATTTTTTTCAAAGACTCTATGCCATCATCATCTATTTCAACAAACTGTAACCCAAGACAGACCACTTGGGAAGTTAAGGGATATAGAGCCATCTCGGATTTCTTTTTCAGTATTTCTTCTTCGGTTTTTGCACCACGAACAAGATATTCCTGTTGTGACTCTGAAAAACTTTCCCAATCAAGGGCAACGGTTTCGATATCAAAAACAATATAACTTTCAGCCATAATAAAACCTTTTTCTTACTTTCTACGTCAATTCAATTCTGTTATTTATAACTAATAATAACGTTCGTTTGTTACATTTTAGCAGAAATTATTAATTTATAAATTTATAATTAACAAAAATAAATAATATTGTTATCCCAAATTTTAATAATGAAAAGATTTTTCTTGATTGTAATATTATTTTCAATATCATTATTGATAATAAGTTGCAGTTCAAGTAAGGTTACTGAAATAAAGTCTGCTGAAGAAATGTTCAAAAGAGGAGTTGAACTATTCAACGATAATGATTTACTCGAAGCAAGCAAAGTTTTTGATATTATAAAATTGCAATATCCTGCAAGTCAATTTGCCGATGACGCTCAGTATTATCTTGCAGAAATAAATTTTAAAAAAGATGAATTCATCTTAGCCGCTTTCAATTACAATATGCTAAGAAGATTATATCCCAATAGCGAATATTCAAAAATATCTATGTATAAAACAGCTCTTTCATATTATAATCTATCACCTGACCCTGAGCGAGACCAAGAATACACATTGAAAGCTATTGATGCTTTTCAGGATTTTCAAAGAGCTTATCCCCGTGATTCTCTTTATCAGCAGGCTGGTATCTTTATTCAAGAATTGAGAAATAAACTTGCAGAAAAGAATTATAATATTGCTAAGCTTTATCGAACTATTTATAGTCCTAACTCAGCTATCATTTATCTGGATTTTATAATAGAAGATTTTCCCGACACAAAGTTTTATGATCTTGCTGTTATTATGAAGACCGAAATTTTAATTGAACAAAATAAATTTGAGGAAGCTAAATTCATTATAAATACATTCAAATCAAATTTTCCTAATAGTCAGAATCTTCCTAAAATTTTAAGTTTAGAAAAAAACTTAAATAAATGATAAGAGATAATTTTTTAACTCAAAATACGTTTGCTGGATTATTAATTTTCTTTAATTTTTGGAGGTTAAATGAAAGTTCGTGATATACTAAAAAATAAAGGACCTGAAGTTTACACAATTGGGGACGAAAAGCAACTCAGGGACGCTGTCGAAATTCTCACAAGAAATAACATTGGAGTGTTAATTGTTATTTCTGACAATGCTAAAATTGAAGGAATAATAAGTGAACGTGATATTCTGAAGGCTTGTTATCATAATCCCGATTCTTTCCTTGATATTCGGGTAAAAGATTGTATGACAACAAAACTTTTAATAGCTGAACCCGATGACGATATTGATTACGTTCAAAAAATAATGACTGAAAACAGAATTCGCCACCTACCTGTTCTACATAATAAAATTTTAGTTGGTTTAATCTCTATCGGGGACGTCGTTAAAGCTCAACTATCAGATAAAATGTATGAAAATAAATACCTTATGGACTACATTAGCGGAAATGTCAGATAATATTAAATCATAAAATATAGTGCAGGACTACAGAAAATATCTTGAACCCCAAACAATAGCCCAACTTGAAAATATTGAGTTGAAAGCACGTCTTGTTGTTGAAGGCTTTATAACAGGATTGCACCGCTCCCCATATCACGGATTCAGCGTCGAATTTGCCGAGCATCGTCAATACCGTCCCGGTGATGAAATTCGTCATATTGACTGGAAAGTCTTTGGAAGAACAGAAAAATTTTTCGTAAAACAGTTCGAAGAAGAAACAAATTTAAGGAGTATTCTTTCCATTGATTCAAGTGCCTCGATGGGATTTGCCTCAAAAGGTAACATTTCAAAATTCGAATATTCAATTTATCTTGCGGCTGCAATTGCTTATATGCTTATCAAACAGCGAGATGCAATTGGATTAGCTCTTTATGATACAAAAGTTCAAACATACCTACCACCCCGCTCAAAACCTTCATATATTTATGAAATTCTGAAAGCTTTGGTATCAACAAAACCAGCAAATGAAACAGGCACTTCAAAAGCTTTAGATGAATTAGCTGAACGAATCAAAAGGCGAGGTTTGGTCGTTATTTTTAGTGATTTCTTTGATGACCCACAATCAGTTCTCAATGCTTTAAAGCATTTCAGGCATAAAAATCACGAAGTTATAGCCTTTCAGGTGCTCGATCCACGTGAAATTGATTTCAAATTCGGTCCCGGAGCCACCTTCAAAGATTTAGAAACTGGCGAAGAAATGATTACCCAGCCTTATCAAATTCAAAAAACCTATTCTATGGCTGTCAAGGATTTCATTTCATACATCGAAACAGAATGTTATAACCACAATATCGAATATCAGCTTATCAATACCTCTGAGCCTTTTGATAAAGCTTTAAGGGAATATCTAACCAAAAGAAGTAAAATGTAAATAATCAAAAAAGAGAAATACTTTTAACATGAATTATTTATTAAAAGAGAAAGATACGTAAAATAAAAACCGCAAGATAGTATGAAAAAAAATAGATTTTTTAGATAAGTTCTTATTATAAAAATTTTAAAAAAGTTTATTTTGATCTTCAGCTTTCAACCTCCAACAACCATTTCCGATATGCTCTGCAATGTCCTCTAAAACGCTTAATATTGTTTGATTTTCAGGAGTGACCCCATTTTTCAATAAAGGCAATATTGCTAAAACAATCTCATCAAAGCTTGGAGTCTTGCCTTCTCTTTCAGCTCTTCTTAAATAGCTTATCAAATAATATCTTATTCTTAATTTTACATCGAGATTTGTTTTAAATAAGCCGTCTTTTTTTATTGTGAATAGCTCAGTTTCTTCATTATAATCAAAATTATTCAATAGTATCGGGCTAAGGTCAGAGTATTCCTTTTTTAATAAATCGAGAAAACCTAATTCAAGCCCTTTAATAATCAACTCATCATTTATTTGTTCGAGAGTTGCACCATTATTTTTAGCTATCAAACCCTCTATCGTTTGCATAACTATTTGTGCAAAATCAGCTCCAAGATTAGCTTTTAATATTGCCTTAGGGTTTCTAACTTTTCTAAAATTTATTATTAGCTGACCTGATAAAACAGTAAATGGATTTTGACGTTTTTTAAAACTCGTTTGACCATTTTTCTGGGGAACAGCCCCAACATATTCAAATCCACTGTTTTCAGCAGTTTCAATTATTAAATGCCAGAATTCAGGATCTTTATGTGCAAAAACAAAGGAAAGCCATCTATCAAATTTCAGGACTCGATACATTTCCTTTATGCTTTGAGCTATTAAGTAATTATAACTTTCCTTAGTTTTTTGATGTTCACCACCCTCTATAGCTTCAAGTTCATAATCTTCCTCTGTTACATCTAAATCTAGCCAAGCATTCCACATTACTGATAAATCTAAATAAGGAATTTTTTTGCCATATGGTGGATCAGTATATATATAATCAATCGATTCATTTGGTATCCAGCTTAAGTTTGTTGCAGAACCTTTTAAAACTACTGCATTCTGGTAAGTGTGTTCATTGATTTTTACTTGAATTTCTTTTTTTGCTGCCAATACACGTTTAAACTTTGTTTCAAAAGTATTCATAATATCCAATGAAACTTCGTTTTTAGCTATTCTATAACGGTAGTATGCAAAAGCTGAAGCATTGCCGGCATTCTCATTTCTTGAACTCGAATTATGATAAGTTCTATTTATTTTGGTTATTGTGCTTGAAAAAGCAAGCAAAAGAGAGGAACGAACGCTTTCGTCTTTTTCTTTTTTTATTATTGATTTTAATAATGCAAGTTTAGCTAATTGATAGTCGGTGAATAGCTTTTCAACAGTTTCAACATCAGAGCCTTTCGGTAAGGGAACCCCTTTAGGATATTTTAATTTATTTAAAATCGTTTTGACCTCTGATTTTGTTTTTGGTTCCTTCTTTAAGTATTCAGCTTTAACCCTTTCGAATGCTGTAATTAAATCAGAATTTTTTACTGGTGTTATTAATGAGTCAACTATAAATTTTGAAAGAGGGTTGATATCTATATGTATAGCCCTCCTATCATTCATCAACGCTTCGATTGCAGTTATACCACTTCCGCCAAAAGGATCTAAAATCAAATCTCCTGGTTTCGAGTAATTTTTAATATATTCAGAGACCACGTTCCAAGCCTGTTTGGTGAAATATCCGTGAACACCAAAATGCCTTTTAACTGCTTGTTTTTTTACGGGAATTTCCGGCAATAATGGTCTAAACCTATAATTGAACTCAGATTTTTTAAAAATTGCTGTAGTTGAATTATAATCAAAGTTCTTACCAACGTGAAAACTGTCAGGGGATAAATATAATTTTAATTTATCCCAATAATGTTCGATTTCTGATAATGAAAAGAGAAGAATTGGTTTGTCGGTCGAATTAGTTCTATATAAAGCAAATTCTAATCCATTACATAAGGCAAAATAAGTGCTTCTTATCTCTGGATGCGATGCATAACTATAAACTTGCGAGACATTATCAATATCTGTTATATTTTGTTTAGGAGATTTTGCGTCTAAAACCCAAGCATAGTTGTCTTCCACCTTAAGAGTATAATCAGGAATTAAAGTTATTGGTCTTTTTTTACTGCCAATCTTAAGAAAAGGATGTTTTAATGATTTACTTCTTACAATATCAGATTGTTTATAACCAAGTTTATTTAAAATTGGGAGTATAATAATTTCTCTGACGCTATCTTCTTTAAAATCAGGATTATTTTTGATTTCAATGAAATCAATATCTTGAAACAATATTTTTTCGATTGCCAATATGATTCTCAATTAAAAATTTAATCTGCAAATTTAATCTTTTCTTAGTAAAAAAAATAAACAACAAAGGAAAAGTAAAAAAGTTTTAATAAATTAGTAACATAAATTAATTTATAACATTACTTAATAATGAAAAATGAAATATTTGAGGTGCTAATGAAAATTTTGATTTACTTTTTTGTTGTCATATTATCTTTTACTTCTTTATATTCCTCAAAGCCAATTATTATTGACCATACTTGCATCCAGAAGTTTGAATCAATACCTGAGGCAGTTCTGCCAGATTTAGCGAAACTAAGAGTTATGTTTCGTCACGCTTCGGTTGGAACAACAATCAATAATGCTTTAGACTGTTTGCAAGGAACAAGAAATAATCCTGCAGAATGCAAAAACTACCCTCCGTATAAATATGACCGTCGTAATTTCCAATGTCAAGCTCGTGGAAATTCCGGATGGTATGGCAAAGTTGATGATTTCGTTACTGAAGTCCAAAATCAATTGAACGATTTTGATATATTCTCCTTCAAATATTGTTATCTCGATGGTTTGGATGGTCTTCAAGAACCCTGTGACAAAGATTTCAAGTCGGTTCAAAAAGCATGGAATTATTTGAGGGATAAAATGGAATTTTTAGAAAAAAAATACCCGAATAAAATTTTTGTCTGGTGGAGTATTCCTTTGACACAAGTTGGGCAACTTTGCACTGACACATTAAATAATATGATTAGAAATTATGTTAAACAAAACAACAAAATTTTATTTGATATTGCTGATATGCAGTGCTACGACGAGAATGGAAATTATCAAGTAAATTCCAATGGTTGGGAAATTGCTTATAAGCCATTTTGCGGTGAGCAGCAACCGGGGGCACAAGCGTGCCATCCAAACTGGACAGGCTCAATCAGAATAGCAAAAGCTTTTTGGTGGATGGTATATCAGTTAAGCAACATAGAACTTGAAGTTGATGGACAAAGATTAGATGAAACTGATGTATCAATTATTTTTCAATCTGATAATTCATTAAGATTTCAATTTAATCCTTCAAATATGCCGATTACTGACATTATGATTTATAATTTGTTAGGAAATATTATTTTAAACTATTCAGGTAATGAATTACAAAAATCTAATAATGAAATTCATTTTGATGCTCTAAATCTGCCTGACGGAGTCTATTTATTAAAGATTAGTTCTCAAAACAAATCAATTTTGAAGAAGTTCGTATTTTTTAAATAATTTTATTATTATCCTCTTTTTGATTATCTTTCGCTCTATTTTATTTGGAAAAACAGATATTTATGAATAGAGCTTTTATAATTTTTTTTGTGTTTTTCTTGATTTTTTTAACTCAAAGCCAAACATTTGGTTATAATGAAAATGAATTGAGTGCATACGAGGACTACGAATGCGTTGTAAGATTAAAGAATGGCGATATCATAACCGGTGTTATTACTGATGTATTCAATTCCGAAAATGAAGGGCTCGGAATAAAAATCATCACTGAATTAGGGAAAGCAACAATTTATAATAATCAAATTGCTGATGTTCGAATTAAAGATGAATATTACCGTCATAATCACAGAGTTTTCCTGCTCCCAACTGCTAATCCAATAAAAAACAATCATTTTGTAGGCTCTTTTGAGCTACTCTTTCTATATTTAGGTGCTGGTATATCCGACTTTTTTTCGATAACAGCAGGCAGAACAATTGTTCCACAAGTAACATCTTCTCAGCAAATTTCACTTATTAATGCTAAATTCACTTTCCTGACAATGGAATTCGATTCAGTTGCTCGTATGGTTTCTCTTGCTTTGGGTGGTAATTTAGGTTTTGCAAATCACAATAACAGATTTCAGCATCTTTATGTTGTGTCAACCATAAAATTATATAAAACTGAACTTACGGGCTCTGTTTATTATAAAGTTGGAAGCGACGACTTCAATTTTATAATTTATGGTAACAATATGCAGGAATTAAAATATCCAAATGGTTCATTTGGATTAGGATTGGGAATTGACACCGAAATACCCAGAATGAAAGGACTTCATTTTATCGGGGAACTCTGGAATATTGATGTCGAAAGACCAACGAACACAGCATTAATGCTTGGATTAAGGCTTTGCAATACCGCTGTATCTGCTGATTTCGGTCTTGCCTTATTTACACAACCCTACATATTTCCTTTTGTTTCATTTGTCTGGACACCATTTTAAAAGAAATTAAATAATTTTTTATTATAATCACATATAAAACTTTTTAACACAAACAAATCTGAATTTTTTTCTCTTAACTTAATTTGATAATTTTGTTAGTTTATTTATGGTAAAATTTCTGATAAAATAGGTTATAAATTGGAGAAACAAAGAACAATCAAAACACCAGTCTCTTACTCAGGGATTGGAATACATACAGGTGAAACTACAACTATAACTTTCCATCCGGCACCCGAAAATTATGGAAGAAAATTCACAAGAACCGATATAGATTCAAATTTAGAAATCCCCGCTTTAGTTGATTATGTAGTAGATTTATCACGGGGGACGACCCTTGGGATTGACAATGTCAAGGTTTTGACAGTCGAGCACGTTCTTGCTGCTTTAACAGGCTTACAAATTGATAATTGTAGGATTGAATTAAATGGAAGCGAACCACCCGTTGGAGATGGAAGTTCACTACCTTATGTTGAGACTTTATTAAAAGCAGGAATTGTTGAGCAAAACGCACCACGGGAATATTTTGTTGTTGATGAAACAATTCGTTATACAAATGAACAAAAGGCTGTTGATATAGTAGCGCTACCTACCGATGATTACAGAATAACAGTAATGATTGATTATTTTAATCCAGCCCTTGGCAGTCAGCATACAGGATTATTTAATTTGGAAAAAGAGTTCATAACTGAGTTTGCACCTGCTCGAACTTTCTGCTTCCTTGCCGAAGTAGAAATGCTATTAAAGCAAGGATTAATCAAAGGTGGCAATATTGATAATGCTATTGTTATCATTGATAAGGATGTTACTCAAGCCGAACTGCAATATCTTAAAGAAAGTTTCAAGCTTAAGGAATTACCTACTGTTGGTTCTAATGGAATTTTGAACAACACTCAATTAAGATTTAAGAATGAACCTGCAAGACATAAGCTTCTCGATATGCTCGGAGACCTAAGCTTAGCTGGAGTTGCTTTAAAAGCACAGATTCTTGCTGCAAGACCCGGTCATGCAAGTAATATCGAATTTGCTAAACTTTTAAGAAAAGCATACAAGAAAAAGAAACCTATACCTCAAATTAAAACTGCACAGTCTGGCGATGCGGTTCTTGATATCTACAACTTATTGAATTTTATGCCACATCGCTATCCATTTTTATTAGTTGATAAAATAATTGAAATGGATTTGGACGCAAAAACTATTGTGGGCTTAAAAAATGTAACAATCAATGAACCTTTCTTCACTGGTCATTTTCCCGAAAAGCCCGTTATGCCCGGAGTTTTGATTTGTGAAGCTATGGCTCAAACTGGCTGCCTACTGCTTCTTCAAAATGTCGAGGATGTCTCCAAGATTCTTGTTTTCTTTATGGGAATGAATAATATTAAATTCAGAAAACCAGTTATACCGGGGGACCAACTAATTATGCAATTGAAAATGACTGGCAAAAAGTTCAATACTTATCATTTTCGTGGTGAAGCTTATGTAAATGGTCAGGTGGTTGCTGAAGGAGAATTTCAGGCAGCAATAGTTAATCGTTAATTTATTCGGAATTATTTTATGGCACTACAAATACACCCTACTGCAATTGTATCAAAGAAAGCTCATATCGGGGATAATGTCTCTGTTGGAGCATATACTATTATTGAAGATGATGTTCAAATTGGCGATAATGCTGAAATCAGAAACAATGTCGTTATTGCTAACGGCTCCAGAATTGGTAATAATTGCAAAATTTTTGCAAGTTCCATAATAGGAACTGAACCACAAGATTTGAAATTCAAAGGTGAACCTACCATCGTAAAAATTGGAGATAATACTGTAGTTCGTGAATTTGTTACAATAAATCGTGGAACTTTAGCCACTGGCGAAACAAGGGTAGGCGAAAACTGCCTTATTATGGCTTATTGTCATATTGCTCACGATTGTCATATTGGTAATAATATCATTATGTCGAATGTATCTCAATTAGCGGGACACGTCGAAATAGAAGATTGGGCAAACTTAGGAGCTTTTGCTAAAGTCCATCAATTTTGTAAAATTGGCTGCCACACAATGATAGGCGGTGATATAAAATTAGTTAAAGATGTTCCTCCATATACATTAATAGGAAATATCCCCCCAAAAATTGAAGGTATTAACAGAATTGGACTTACAAGAAGGGGTTTTAGCCCCGAGCTTATTGAAGAAATAAGCGAATTTTATCATTTCCTCTACAAAAAAGGCTTAAATATTAGTGATGCTATCCGAGAATACAAAAAAAGGGAAAACATTTCCAATGAAGTTAATCACTGCATCGAATTCATTGAAAACTCCGACAGAGGTATCTACACAATGACCGAAAAGAACAAACACTGAAAAGTTAATTTATAAATTAATTTCAGTTTGTTTTATATGTGCTTCAGCAGGGGCGCACTGCCCCTTTCGACTTGCAAACTTCATGAACAAGGGAGCTTGCTCCCTTGCTCATTTACTATTACTACCTTACAACCATAAACTTACCAACCCACTCTCCAATCCTCACACAATACACTCCCGCCGGCAAGACCGAAACATCAACCCTTATATTCCCCTTCTCTGAAGGGGTGTCCCGAAGGGGCGGGGTAGTCAAAACACACTCCCCAAGCACATCAAAAATTCTCACATCCTCTGCAACCACTCCCTTCAGGGTGTGGCTCTCAATTCCAGATATCTCAATATACTCCCTCGCCGGGTTGGGGAAGATTGCAATGTACTCATTATTTCGTTCAATTATACTATTTACTCTTCTTCCTATATTTAAGCCATAGTAGGAATCACCAACGATTATTGTTCCTTTCCTGGTAACAAATAATCGAGGTGGCCATGAATCAAAAGAAAATTTGTCTTTTATTAATTCCCAAGTCTTCATAGTATCTTTTGACTCGTATAATTCTCCACCTCCTAAACAAAAGAATGTCCCTTCATGATGGTTCAAGTCTTTAAAGCCAACACTAGGAAAAGAATATTCAATTAGGTCTAATGTTTTTTTATCTAATTTGAATAAATGATAATTATTTATCAGAAATATGTCTTTTCCCTCAGGGATAAAAAAGTAATCATTGTGTTTTAGAAATATTTCATGTTTGATGATTTTTGGTTCTGTTAGGATATCTTTCTTATAATAATAGTTTGTATCTACGATAAAAAATAAGGAACCATCATAATCTACCTTTAAATCAACCGGTGTTCTTTCTTTTATATAACTTTTATCTATACCTGGAAAGCTGTCAACCAGATTCCAATTTTTACCTAAATCACTAGAATACATTAAATATGAAATATACTCATCACTTTTATAAAAATATTTATTTTTAAAAAGAAATAAGGTTGAGTCGTAAATGCATAGATTTGAATAGGAAACTTTAATTGTGTCAATATCAGGAGAAATATTAATAAATGAAGCACCTTGGTCATGAGATATTAAAAGTGAATCACCTCCTACGAAAAGTATGCTTTCTTTTGTACTTGTTATATTATTTAAAACTATATAACCTGCATTCGAGGTTGTGTAAAAAGTATAAAAAGTAGTTATTAGTCACTCTGAACGAAGTGAAGAGTCTATTATTTATCAATGACTTAAATGATATGGATTCTTCGCCTTCGCCTCAGAATGACCAGTTTTTACACAGCCTCATTCGAGGGTATTGTATATATATCAGACCAATTATAACCATCGTCATTAGATTTCAATATCCTCCAACTTTGCGATAAGTAAATATTCCCTAAACTATCTTCACAAAAACTTCGAAAATATCCTCCTCTAACCTTATCAATCCTTGTCCAGACATACTCTCCTGAAGCTTCTGGTAATATAATTAAAAAGGAAATAATAAATATAATAAAAAATATTTTTTTCATTTCATACCTCAATCATTTTTGAACTATTTAATAAGAATGAATGGAAGCATCATAAATATAGTATAATAATAATTCTATATATTATCGACTGATAATATTGGGGGGGGGGGATGTAAAATAATTTTTAGACATAACTAATTCTCCTTAAAAAGTTTGAGAAAAATGTAATTTATATATATATTTTAATGTTATGTCAATTTTACACGAATAACATAGTAATATTTTTTCAATTATCCAAATTATTTTTCCCTCTTTCTAACGCTCCGGCGTTGGAATGAGAGAATTTAATATCAAATAGCGATTGTATTATGGTAAGCCAGCACCCAAGAACCATCACTAAACCTTAATGCTCATCAATAGCCCCGAGCTTATTGAAGAAATAAGCGAATTTTATCATTTCCTCTACAAAAAAGGCTTAAATATTAGTGATGCTATCCGAGAATACAAAAAAAGGGACAATATTTCGGATGAAGTCAGACATTGCATCGAATTCATTGAGAAATCTGAAAGAGGAGTTTATACAATGACTGAAAAAAATAAGCACTAAAAAATATTTCCTTTATAATCAAAAAACAATGTAAGTAATCAATTTTTTTTATTGAGCCATTTGGGCTAATAATCCGATCAGAGATTCAGTGAATCCTTCCAAATTTAGTTTGCTAAAATGGTAACCTTTTCAATTATTTTATATATTTGCTGTTAGTAAACAGATTTTAATATCTCTACTAATTCTGAAGATAAAAAAAATGTATGTAAAATTGTATGTGGAGAAAGATATTAAAATTGTAAGTGTTTGAAAATATAAAACTTACATTTAGTATTATGTGCAGAAGGCGGGAGTCGAACCCGCACGGGTGATGAGCCCACTGGATTTTGAGTCCAGCGCGTCTGCCAGTTCCGCCACTTCTGCTTTTTTTTTGTGGGCGAAGAGAGATTTGAACTCCCGACCTCCTGCTTGTAAGGCAGGCGCTCTATACCACCTGAGCTATCCGCCCTTTTTTAAAGACTACAAAAATACCACTATTTTTAATTTTATCAAAGTAAATTAATCTTTGAGTGTTGAAAATTATTTAACTATGGATTTACAATTGATTTACTCTTTCCAGACAAAGTCAAAAAGAAAATATGATAATGTTATAATTATTCCGCAGTAGGAGAACATCATTCCAAAGTTGTTCAATGCCGAATCAAAAGGCGTTCCATCGAGCGCAAACCTTGTCGTTTCTATACCAAACATCAAAAGTGGGAGTATAATTGGAAATGACAAGACTGGAAATAAAGCTCCTTTGGTGTTTGCTCGAGCTATTATCGCTGAAATAATGGTTGAAGCGCCTGCTATACCAATACTTCCAAGAATATGAGTGATTATGAAAGTTTCAAAAACTCTTAATATTACGGAGTCTATGAAAAGAAAGAATAATATTACAGCAATTGTATTTAATGAAATTGAAAGAACTACATTAAAAAAAAGTTTTCCAAAAAAAATTGCCCCTGATGTTGTTGAAAGCTTCAAATAAAGGCTTGTTCCTCTTTCTTCTTCGCTAACAAAGCTCCTTCCCAAGCCAGTCATTGCTGAAAAAAACATAATTATCCAAATCAGTCCCGAAGCCATACCCGGTGTTATATCTTCGCCAGCTGATGCAAATAAAATTATGGTAATTGTTGTGATAACAAATAAAACAACTGCTGATATCGAGTAACGATTTCGTAATTCGCTCTTTAGTTCCTTTTGAAAAACACTTAAAACCCTGAATAAAGGCTTGAAATTCATCTGTAAGAAAATTAATTATTAAGGAAAAAACCTGTATCTAATACCGGCTTGTATCGAAAGTTGATTTAAACCCCAAGTGCCGTCGTTTATTACATTGCCTAAATGATGAATGAATTGCGATTCAACATAAGCTGAAAATAAATGATTAATAGGATATGTCAAACCTAATCCGGCTAATAATCCCAATCTTAAAAAACTCAGACTGCTAAGCGTTTGAGCGTCTTCCGGGTCTATATGTGTTCTTGTCCCGTCAGTATAAGTAAAATTATCAGGAATTAAAATCTGCCTTTGCAATTCTATTGATTTTGAAAGGTTAAAAGCAAAATTTAATCCTCCGAAAGCATAGCTATATTGATTGAAAAAATACTCACCGCTTAAACCAAGATGAATAAAGACTCCATTCAATCTCAATAATCGGGTTTCCTGAAAGGGTTTTAAATCGCCGTTTGGCATTCTCACTCTTTTTATGACTGAGTCAGGTGCATCGAGTGTTCCGCCATATTTTTCAATCGAAAGCCTTGCCGATCCTGCAAAATCATTTGTGAACTTTCGTCCAAAGTAAATGCCAAACAGCCCTCCAGTGCCAAAAGATTCACCGAATTTTCCCTGAGCTGCAATATCTCCTGAACTGGAAAAATCAGCAGAATGAAAGAAGCCAGACACTTTGACGAAAGCTCCAATTTGAAATCCCGGATCGGGAAAACAGCTCTCTGTTTTTCCTTGAGTCAGATAGAAATAATATCTTTGCGTTCGATTGTCAAGTGTATAGCAGATTGTAAAGACTGATTTGTTCCCTGCTAAATCAACAGCTTCAACGAAGGCTCTGCTAATTACTCCCGGCTGATCAGGTCTGACTGTTATCTCGACTTGAGGGCTACCCTCTTCAATTCTTGGGATCTGAATTTTTAAACCCATATTTTCTATTACATTAATGAGTTTAATGCCGGAATCATCAACCCTATCGTCCCTAAAAATAACTTTCATCAAATTAAATGTTTCTGATTCTTCTGCCATTGGTGGCAGAGTGTCATTTGCAGGCTCATAATCCTGAAAGGACTGACCAGCCATAGTTCCATAGGCATCGAAAGCATCTCTGTCAAAACCAAAACCATAGGAATACATCCCAAAAGGCAGGTCTCCTTCGATGAAATGGCTCCCATATGGAATAGGAATATAAGCTATTGAGTAACGGCTTAAACCCAATGGTTTGAAAAGCTTAGGGTCAATTGGCTCTCCATTTAATTTCATTGACTTTATTCCAGCTGTAGGAACTACTACATTAATCCTATGCTTCCAACTGCCGTTCACTGGTGTTGCGAAGCGATATTGTTGGAGGAACTGTTGAGTTGGGCTAACAAGTAACATCATCGGGTCGCCAATAGAATCCCCATTCTTAAATCCCTGTGAATACTGAGCGACTAATATAGGTTTATTAGCTGTTATTTGTATGTCTCGGCTTAGTGTGCTATCCCAGAATTCCCCGCTACCCAAAGTTCGAATTAATTTTGCATCAAGAAAAACTCTTGTCTGATTTTCGTTTGCAAGAACACGAAAAGTGTAGTTCGATCTCGTATCAAATCTACCAAGATAAAAATGTCTTCCCCACGAGGGAAGTGGTGGCATTTGTTCGACAAGGTGATTACAAGCAATTATTTTCGGTGTTACATAGGCACACTGGTGTCCGCTGAAGACAGCAATTTTTTTGTTTGATTTAATCAAAGTGCCTGTTAAATCACAATCACTATTTACTTCAAACAGTGATGCAAATTGATAAACATCACCTTTTTTGAGCTGAACTTTGAAAGGAACGCCCTTCCTATGCAGCACAAGATTTGCTGAAGGAGTAATTTCAACTTCGGTATTGTTTTCTGTCGCTACGATTGCTATTTGTGGCATTAATCCATCGGAGACTGTATAGCACATTGCTCTGTATTCAGTTCCCAAAACCTCGGTTGGAAGAGCGAGATATGTGTCAGTAGTCTGAAATCTTCTGTTTAAGCCATAAACTGAAACTGGTTTGTCTGATGTAATATGAACAGCCAATCTCTCGAGCACTTGATCGCTTTTCACCTGAGCTTCTGCGGGAATTCTTACGTTCTGGACAGTTCCCGCAGGCACATTAACATTTTGCCTATAACCAATTCCATCAATTTCTATTTTTACTTTTGAATCTTCATCGCCAGTAATAAAAAGCTCTAAGATCAAATCCTGAACCTGACTCGGTCGTTTGTCTTCCTTGTAGTTCTTCATAAAACAAAGCCAGAATTCAGTTCCTACTGGATTTTTGACCTTTAAATACTTTTTTGGTTTGTATTCAGTTGTATCTTTGCTCTCGATTTGCTGAGAAAAAGAATATCCGAAGTTAATAAATATTATGATTAGTATTAATTCAAGCTTAAACAAAATTGAATAGCAAAATTTCTTATTCTTCCTTTTTTCTGACTGATTCATTAAAACCTTCTATTCAATTCAAAATTATTTAATTACTGAAAAACTTCTATTATAAAACCCCTTGTCAGTCTTCATTCCAAAAAAATATACCCCAGATGCAAAATCATAGGTTGGTGGGCGAAATAAAACATAATATTTGCCCCTTGTTAATGATTTACCAAATGGGTCATCTATCAAAGTTCCGTCATAGCTAAACACTTCGAAAATCTCTGGTGTATTAACCGAAGAATAAATTTCTTTTCCACTCGAATTATACATAAAAAATGAAATTTGGGTCGTGTTTTCAAGATTAAATTCGAACCTTGTTTCGTTAGAAAAGGGATTTGGATAGTTTAAACCCAAATTATCAGGAAAATTAGGCAAAAATGACTGCCCCCGAACTTTGATTGTCCCTATTTTTCCCTTCATCTCGTTCCGTTCAATGCCATTAATAACAACCCTGTTCAAAAAAATATCGGCAAGAGAATCAGAAAAAACCAATCCTTCGACCTCGAAATAACATAGTATTCCATTTTCTTTTGATTGAACTTCATTTGAATTAATAATTACCAAGGCATTGTTTAATTCCCGAAGCTGTTGCTGAACATTTGGATTTTTTGGGATAATTATAAAATTTGGGTCTCCAACAATTTTATTAATATTAATTATTCTCGCATCATATTGAAATTCAAGAATTATATTATCCAAGGGTGAGAAATTGATAGTTCCATAAATTGGGATAATATTATTCACCCCTCTTTCAATTGTAGTATCCCGCAGAAAAATCTTGTTCTCTGATTTTAAGTTGGTTGGCAGCAACGAAATAAAGAGCAATACGAATAGATATATATTGATTAATTTTTTTATCACAATCTTAAAAAAGCAAATTAATTTATTCTACATAATTATAAAACTTACAAATATAGCAAAAGAGTAATCTTACACAAAATTGAAATAGATGAAAAAAAAGAGCTTCTATTGTTCAGAAGCTCTTTATAAAAAAACCAACAAAATCGTAAATTATTTTATGACGTTCATTATGCCTGATATGACATTAGAATCTTTGATGATTTTATAAGAGTATATTCCGCTTGGCAAACTGCTTGATGAAAATTTAATATTTTGCTCACCAGTTGGTAAAACATCATCGAGTAATGTTGTTACTAATTTTCCTCTATAATCATAAATATTAACTATTACTCTACCGGGATTTTCAACATTAAAAGTAATGTTTGTTTCATCGCTGAACGGGTTCGGGTAATTTGAAAACAACTTGTTGATGAAACTGTTTTCAATTACATTTGACATTGTGCTTGGTGGTAGTGCTGCTACTGTTCCATCGCTTAAAACAGCAAATAATCCAAAGCCTTCTCCATTATTATTTGCTGCAGGATTTAAAAAGCCTGATGCCATTAATATAAGTGACTTCCCTTTTAAATTTAAATCCTTCAACGGTGCATTGTAGCTGATGACAGTTGTTTTTCCGGTTTCATCCTTTATGTCAAGCTTGAAATTCTCATTGGGCAATTCCAAATATCCTGCATACTTACCATACTCAAAGTTATCGATTATTGTTCCTGCTCCAACGAGTGATTCTACTACATCTACAGTTGGTGCATCAGTTGACCCGTGAAATGCCAATACGTCTGTATTATTTGAGTTACTTGCTGATTCTCTTCCCATATCATAGACGTATAAGTTAAATGGCTTTACAGGATTATATCCAGTTGGGATGACAATACCATTTGCTATAATTATATATTTTTTTCCAGCTTCAAGTGTATAAGTGAATTTTGCCAATGCTCCAACGGTATCTTTGCTGTTTGATGGCTGAATTGAAATTGTGATTGGAACTCCGGCTGGTGCATCAACAAATGGTGTTGCCTGTCGGAATTTGAAATTGTCAAGTAATAATACATTATTTAGCCAGATATCAACTTCTGCAGCTGCCCTATCTGCTGAATTATGTATAACTTGAACTCGAGCTATATTAGCATAAGCCGAACCGATGATTGCGAGTTGCATTAATAAAGCAACTAAAAATAATTTATACTTATTCATTTTTTACCTCCTTTTAGTTTTGAAAATTAATTATTTAAAGTTAACGTATAAATTTTTCTATCATTGTATAATTTTTGTAGAAATTTTAAATAAAAATTATTTAACAATTCTATTGTCTTATATATAGTGTATTTAAGCATATTTGAAACCTTTCAATTCATTAACAAATAATCAATACATTACAATATTCGTATAATATTCACGATTATTGTATATATTTTGTATAAAAATAAAAATTTTTTTTAGACATTAATTTTTTAAGTTTGAAATTATGAATTATACAATTGACATAGCTGCCCAAAGATCTGGGCTGACAAAAAACGTAATCAGGGCTTGGGAACTACGTTATAAAGCTCTCCTGCCTTTACGAACTGACTCAAATCGAAGGTTATACACAGAAGAAGATATCGAAAAGCTAAAATTACTAAACGATTTGACTCATCAAGGCTTCAGAATAGGTAGTATTGCCAATTTGTCTAATGAAGAATTAAAATATTTATTTGATAAATCAATAAAAGAACAAAAGAATGTTAGGTCTGACAATGATAATTATAATGAAATTATTTCAAAATTTATCAAATTAACAAAGGAATTTGATGAGAGAAAAATTAGACAAAGCCTCGACGATTTGAATGTCAGACTTCCAAAAAAAATTATTATTACTGAAATAATTCTCCCGCTTTTTCAAATTATTGGGGATATGTGGCGGGATGGCAGACTTAGAATATCTCACGAGCATTTTGCGACAGCTATCTTTAAAAACTTCCTACTGGATATGAAAGAAAGTGAATATATAACCGAATATGCCCCAAAAATCATAGTCTGCACACCGGTAGGACAGCATCACGAACTAGCTGCTACTGCAATTGCTGTTTTAGCTACTACTATAGGTTATAATACCATTTATCTTGGTGCAAATGTTCCCAGCGAGGACATTGCTTCTGCAGCCAATCAGTCTAACTCAAAATACGTTATCCTTAGTATAATTTATCCTGAAAATGATTCAATTATAATTAATAATTTGAAAAAATTAAGGTCTTATTTGCCTGAAACGGATATTTTGGTGGGTGGAAACCTTAAGAATGAAATAATATCTCATCTGTCTGATATGAAAATAGAATACATCAATTCTTTAGATTCTCTTCTTAAAAGAATTGAAATCAGTTAAACACAAATAATTCAAAATATTTCGATATTGAGGTTTGAAATCATTGAATTTTAGGGCATTCTGACAAACTAAGCTTAGAAAATTTATTATGATTCACAATTGATCCTTCACCTTCGGCACTGAATAACTGCTTTTAACATAGCCTCGCATACAGGAATCTCTACAATCATCAGAGACTCCTGCATCCGCAGGAGTGAGGCTGTGTAAAAACTGGTCATTCTGAGGCGACATTAAAAGCGAAGCGCTTTAACTAAAAAGAAGATGAACAGGAGAAGAAACGAAAGAATATATTAATTTTGTAAAGCCGTAAGAAAGTAATCGGCGTCCAATTGGAGTAAAATACCCGTTTCTGAGG
>JAOABA010000020.1 GCA_026418625.1 Candidatus Kapaibacterium sp. | reverse complement strand
CCTCAGAAACGGGTATTTTACTCCAATTGGACGCCGATTACTTTCTTACGGCTTTACAAAATTAATATATTCTTTCGTTTCTTCTCCTGTTCATCTTCTTTTTAGTTAAAGCGCTTCGCTTTTAATGTCGCCTCAGAATGAGAGTTAAAAAATTAATTCCTCCATTCAGTTTCATTTCTTGCGAATAAATCAAGTTAAAAATTCTGGTGCATAGGGCAATCTCGAGTCAATGAATAAAAGCAATTCACCACTATGAATTTCTAATTTGATATTATCTGAAATCGCAACATTTCTTGCACCTTCCCTGACCCCAAGTTCAAGTTTTTCATTTTTAAGATTCCATTTTAGATTTTGAGTAGTCAATGTTACTTCTGGTTGTGGAATTAATGAAATCATTTCATTCATTTTACAAGAAAAAATGCAGGATTTATTAAGCGGAATCCCATATCTATTTCTATCAAGCAGACAAAGATTTAATTTCTCTGAATATTTTTTGAGGACACTCCAGTTGTTCAAAGTGTGTTCAAGCTCACCACCGTGAAAACCAATTATCATTAGATTTTTAAATCCATTTTCTTCAGCAAAAATTAAAGTTTTTTCAAAATCATTAAGTTCCTGACTTGGTAAATGAATGATTTTGTTATCTTCAAACAACACGCTAAATGGACTTGATTTAAAAGTATCTAAATCGCCGATAACATAATTTGCCCTTATCCTTTTTTTTATCAAAGAAATAGCAGCACCATCAGCAGCAAGAATTGGAATCTGCTCCATTTTTTTAAAAAAAGCAATCGGAGGTAAACTGCCATCAAGTGCTATTATGCAATCGAATTTTAAATTATTAAACTCCAGTTTGAAGATATTTTTTTCTGCTTTTTTTGACATTAAATTTTATTGAATTAAAAAATTAAGGGGATGTCAATAAATATGAACAACCCCTTAAAACAATTATTTTATAATTTTATCAAACAGATTTTGCTTTTTCTATAGCTTTCAGCTTTGCTTCTTCATATAAAATTTGAAGTTTAATTTTTTGTTTTTCATCTTGAGAAAGCTCTGAAGATATTTTTGATTTTAATTGCTCAATTGTTGTTCGGGTTACTTCAACATCAATGTCTGAGGGTTCTTCAGCTTTATCTACTAAAATTGCAATTTTATTACTATGAACTTCAGTAAACCCCGGACTAACGGCATAATATCTTGTATTGTTTTCTTCATCTACAATTTTTACCAGACCAGTTTCGAGCGAGGAAACTATAGGTGCGTGGTTATATAAAACCTGAAAAGGACTTAACGACCCGGGAACGGAAACCGAAACAACATTTCCACTATATAATACCTTCTGTGGTGTAACTATCTCAAGTTTTAATAATTTATCATTAGCCATATTTTTTTATTCAAAATTATGATTATTAGCTTTGTTTCTTGGCACGGTCAATAACCTCATCAATAGTTCCGGCGTAGCTGAAGAAAGGTTCAGGAATATCGTCACATTGCCCTTCGAGTATAGCTTTAAAGCCAGCAATTGTGTCGGTTATTGTAACATATCTACCTTCATAACCAGTAAATTGTTCAGCAACGTGGAAAGGTTGAGAGAAGAATTTCTGAATTTTTCTGGCACGGTAAACTGTAAGCTTATCTTCGTCAGAAAGTTCGTCCATACCAAGAATATTGATAATATCCTGCAAGTCCTTATAGGTTTGCAATACTTTTCTAACTTTCATAGCAGTATCATAATGGTCATCTCCAATTACCAGCGGATCCATAATTCTGGAAGTTGAATCAAGCGGATCAACAGCAGGATAAAGACCAAGTTCTGCGATTTGACGAGAAAGAACGGTTTTTGCGTCCAAGTGGGTGAATGTATTTGCCGGAGCTGGGTCTGTCAAGTCGTCTGCAGGAACATAAACAGCCTGAACTGAAGTGATTGAACCTTTATCAGTCGAGGCAATTCTTTCTTGCAATATTCCCAACTCAGTGGCTAATGTCGGTTGATAACCTACTGCTGATGGCATTCTACCTAAAAGAGCTGATACTTCGGAGCCAGCCTGAATAAATCTGAAAATATTATCAATAAATAGCAAAACATCTTTTCTTTCTTCGTCCCTGAAATATTCAGCGATTGTGAGAGCAGTAAGCCCAACTCTTGAACGAGCTCCGGGTGGTTCGTTCATCTGACCAAATACAAGCGAAGTTTTGTCAAGAACCCCCGATTCTTTCATCTCGAGATAAAGGTCATTTCCTTCTCTTGTTCTTTCGCCAACACCACCGAAAACAGAAAAACCACCGTGATGCTTTGCAATATTATGGATAAGTTCTTGTATAATAACAGTTTTACCAACACCAGCACCACCAAAAAGCCCTGTTTTACCGCCTTTTGTAAATGGTTCAATTAGATCTATAACTTTGATACCCGTTTCAAACATTTCTTTTTTGGTGCTTAGTGAAGCAAATTCAGGCGAGGGACGATGGATAGGATATTTTTTATCGGAAACAATTTCACCCTTGCCGTCAATTGGTTGCCCAATAAGATTCATCATTCTACCAAGAACTGACTTCCCGACAGGTATTGAAATTGGCTGCCCTGTATCATAAACCTTCATTCCACGAACTAAACCATCTGTTGAATCCATTGCAACAGATCTAACTCGTGACTCACCAAGGTTTTGCTGAACCTCGCACACAAGGATACTCTCCTCGCCGGTTTCAGGAGATGTTCTTGGAATTTCAAGAGCGTTGAGAACCGAAGGAATTTGATCTTCAGAAAATTCAACATCTACTACTGGACCGATTACTTGAACTATATGACCTTCATTCATAAACTGAATTACCTTTTATTATTTAAATTATGTTTTACTTTGAAAATGCGAAATTAATTAATTATTGTCTAATAGACAATTATTTTGAATATCATTAATTCCTTGAATTAAAAAAACACTTATTTGTAATCATTAAGTTTTTTAAGTTGTTAAGAAATCAACAACAACAGATTCTTCTCTATATTTTTCAATCACTTGAACTGCTTTTAAATGAGCTGGATGGTTAAGATATACTTCCAAGTCAATTAATGAATCAAATAAAGAAATTACTACTATATCGAAAGCTCTTGGACTTGAATTAATATTAAGTCCTATTTCGTAGCTTTTTATTATTGGAATTTGTGAGGGAAGCTTCTCCAACACTTTCTTTATCTTTGCTGCATTTTCCTTTTTACTCGATCCTTCAGCGTAGTTATGCAGCTTAAACATTACCACATGTTTAACCATTTTTTTATTCAAAGGTATTAAAAAAAACAAAAATAAATTTTTTTTTTGTTTTTTAATAATTAAGAGTTGTAGTTATTTCCATTTTTGGTTTATTAAGCAAAAATTTCCCTTCATCAAAATCTGGGAGGCTCAGGACAGGTTTGATTTCGTTAGAAAGAGCCCATCCTTCAGCGGGAAGACCAAGCCAAGTTTTATCCATTTTTTTATTGTCGTTTTCATCATGATGAAGAGTATAAGCATAATTACCGTAAGGTAGGTCTTCAATGGTTATTCTGACTTGATTTTTTGAGATTTTTGAGTCAACCCTTAAACTTGAATTATCACTTTTTGTTGGGAAATATTTTCCTGTTTCTGTATTAAACAAATGAAATATTATTTTCCCATCATTATTTTTTAAATTATTAACTTGTATTATCAATTTCCCTTTTTCGGGATTGGTATGGTCAGTTGTTGAGTTGGATGAAAAACTTACTCTTACATTTTGTGAAAAAGCATAATAAAATCCATCGTTAAATATTGGAAAAAAGATTAATAATGTTAAAACAAAAACTAATCTAACTTTTATTCCAACTGCACTACAAAATTTTTGCTTAAAAAAACAATTTTCAACCAACAATATCAAAACCTTTGATAATGAAAAAATTAAATATAAAAAAAATTAATGTTAATATTATTTTATTTATGTTTAGATACTATGAACTTTTTTACCTTCTATCCAAACTTCAGCAACGTGATTAATTCCAAAATGATAGAACAAATCAGTATAAGAATTAATGTTAAGAACAGAAAAGTCAGCCATTTTGCCAACTTCGATGCTTCCGCAAATTTCAGACATTTCGAGCGAAGCAGCACCATTTAAAGTTGCTGCTGTTAGGGCTTCTTCGGCGGTCATTTTCATATTTATCACAGCTAAAGATAAAATCATCTGCATATTTTCAGTAAAAGAGGAGCCCGGATTACAATCAGTTGCCAAGGCAACTGCAAGTCCATTGTCAATCATTTTTCTTGCCGGTGCATAAGGCATTCTAATAAAATAAGCAGTTCCCGGCAGAAGTGTGGCAATAGTGCCCGACTTTTTTAATTTCTCAATTCCATTTTCAGAAACGAATAAAAGGTGGTCAGCAGAAATTGCATTAAATTTTGCAGCAAGGGATGCAGCCTCGACATTAGCTAACTCATCTGCGTGAACTCGGATTTTAAAACCATAATTTAGAGCAGTATTAAATATTTTTTCAGCTTGCTCCAAAGTATAATATCCTTTATCAACAAAAGCATCAACGTAAACTGCAAGTTTTTCTTCAGCTACCCGAGGAATCATCTCATTACAAATCAAATCAACATATTCATCTTTTTTATCCTTGTATTCTGGTGGAAAATCGTGGGCACCGAGAAAGGTTGGAACAATTCGAAGAGGCAAATTTTCCGCCAATTTCTTAATTGCTCTTAATTGCTTTATCTCAGCATCTATTGATAAACCATAACCACTTTTTATTTCCATAGTCGTGGTTCCGTGAGCTATTGCATTTTTAGCAATTAGCTCAGCATTCCTCACTAATTCTTCAATCGTAGCCTCTCTTGTTGCTCTGACTGTCGTAAGTATTCCTCCTCCTTCTTTAGCAATTTCTTCATAAGTTGCTCCACGCAATCTTCTGGCAAATTCATTAGAACGATTCCCTGCAAAGACAATGTGAGTATGAGAATCAACAAAACCGGGTATAACCGTTTTATTTTTTAAGTCAATTATTTTTTCAGGTTTTTCACTACCAATTATATCTGCAATTTCAGTTGTTTTTCCTAACCATAAAATTTTTTCATCAAAAAGCAAAGCAGCATCTCGAATTTCAGAAATTTCACCCATTTCAGAGCCGGATAACTTCTTTTTACCATTGGCTTTTATTGTTACCAATGATGAAATATTTTTGAATAAAATTTTCAATTGCTCTCCCTTTCAGTTTAAAGTTAATTAGTTCAAATCATTATTGTCAAAATAAATAAAAAAAGAGTGAAGAAGTAAAACTTCATAACTTTATTTGATAAATAAATCGGAAAGTGCTAAACTAATTATTCTGTTTTAATAAACTTTTTAATATAAGGTTTACCGAAACATATAATTTTGCAATAATAAGTGCCAATTGGTAATTGTTTAGCATCTAATTTCAGTTTAATATTATTCTGAGGTGAAGCCTCCACATTTTCAGAATAAATTTTACTTCCTAAGAGATTAAAAATTTCTAATGAAATCAATTGATGCTGGTTAACATAAAATTTTAACATAAGTTCATCCTGAACCGGATTTGGAAAAATATCGAAAGAAAATTCTGCTTCTTTAGAATAATCAAATGTTATATCTAATATGTTTTTTGAGAGAGTGCAAAAATCCCAAGCAAGCAAATCGTGATTTTCAACTGCACAGCCAGTTGCAGCAGTAAAACCAACATAAGCGAATTTATTTTGGTCCAGATTTAATAATTTGCCAATATCGAAATTATCTAACTCAATCACTTTGAAGCGGTAGAGTGGCAAAGTATCTAGAAAAACAGTAAATTTACTGTCTTTTATATGATAATCAACCTTTGAATAATAAATAGTGCCATCACTCCGTAAAGGAAAGATATTTTTATTAATAGCAATATTGCAATCTTTATTATGCTTAGCTGTATTTAGGGTATTACCACAACTTTGAACTGCAATATGATTTCCATTTGGGTCAAAAAGATTTTCAATTTGAGTTGAGTCATTATTAAATGTATCAAATTCGACAGCTAATGAATTTGAAATACCATCATATCCCAAACCTCCACCTGTCCAACCAAGGGATAAATTACCAGTATTTTGAATTACAAAGGCTAAACCGTCAGCACCGGGAAGTGAATTATCATTACAATCATTATTATTTCCCTGAGAAAGTTTGAAAGCAAATTTAGTTGAGAAACCATCGGCAACATTTACTTTTTTTGAATGCCAGACTGCACCGGTCTGATAAAGTCGTGTATCAGTCAATCTAATAATACTGTCCTTTTTGAAGGAATTGCCAATAATTAGTAAATCTTTAACAATCAAAAAGTTCGGATAGTCAATAACCGAAAAACAAGAGTCCTTAGAAACAGAGGGAAAATCACCTATTTTTACAATAAATCCTTCATAATTTCCAAAAAACTGATTTTGGAACGATGTGTTCTTGGTTGGGAAATCTGAGGATAAAGTTGTTCCTGCAAAAATTATATTATCATATTTATCATAAGAGACCCAATATCCAATATCATCCAATGATCCACCAAAATATGAAGACCATAGAGGCTTTCCGTTAGTATCAAATTCAAATAAAAATGCATCAAAATTGCCTTTAAGATATCTTTGGAAGGCATTTTCTGTTAAGTATAAATTTGAACTTTTTGTTCTACCGGAAATAATGAGTTTTGTTTTATTTTTATTTATTTCTAAGCCACCTGCATGCAAATCATATCCAAGAGGTCCATCCTCGTCATTACCACCAAAATATGTGCACCAATCAAGGTCATTATCAGGTAGGAACTTTGCAACAAAAACATCAGATTTTCTTCCAATTTTGCTTTGAAATGAATTAGAACTAACAGGTAAATCAGTTGAATTAGTAATACCTCTTAAATATATATTATTGAAATCATCAGTTACAATATTGCTTGAAACATCCTCACCGGAACCACCAAAATACGTGCACCAAAGAAGTTTCCCTATGTTATTAAATTTAGCAAGATAACAGTCATAAGGACCTGATAAATTAATTTTATAAGAAGAATTATTTGTAGGTAGTGATTTACTACTTGTGTAACCTGTAATAATAATATCATTATTATTGTCTATATTCATATAGTGTCCAAAATCGTCGTGTTCAGCACCAAAATATGTTGAATATAACAAATTATAGGAGCTATCAAACTTAACTAAAACAGCATCATAATAACCACGATTATAACTTTGATATGAATTTTGGGTTGTTGGGAAGTTTTCACCCCAAGTATTTCCGAATAGCCATATATTTTGATAAGAATCCTCTTTCACAGTTCCAAAAACGTCATAAACACTACTGCCATAATAAGTTGAATATTCAAGCATTCCATCAGGTGTAAGAACAGAAAAAAAAGCGTCTGAAGTTCCACCTGCAAAGTTCTTCTGAATGGCATTCATTGTAATCGGAAAATTATAAGATCGTGTTTCCCCTGAGATAAGAATTTTCTTTCTTTTTGAACAAACAATGCTTGTTCCACCATCGGATCCATCTCCACCCAGATATGTTGACCAAATAAGATTGCCACTTTGACTAAGTTTCATAATAACGATATCCTCAATACCAGAATGATTTGGTTGTACTACTCCGGTTGTTGTTGGAAAATTATAACTACTACTAAAACCTACTGCATAGATATTATTGCTATCATCTGTGGCTAATCCTCTAATTACATCAACATTATAACCTCCAATATGAGTTGACCAATTTAATTCATAAGGACCGTTCAAAACATTTGTTTTGTTTTGTTTAAATTCCACATAATCTTTATAGCAATAAATATTAATTTGATTACCAAAAATATTGTTTTTAAAACCTAATAGCCCAAGATTTGTTTTCAAGAAAATTAAACTCTGACCATCTGAATATATGGAATCACAGCCCAAAAATTTCATTTTAAAATCATTAAAAAGAACGATTGATTTTGATGTAATTTTAAAATCAAGGTAATCACTATTAAGTTCAAATATTAAATCAATTCCTTCATAGATATTAGAATAAATTATTTTGGAATATGATTGTAAATTTAAATACCTATCATTACCATAATAAATGTTTAATTTATTTAAATTTTTATCAGATGCTTTTAAAGTTAAATCCTTTGAACATTCAGGAAATGTAAGATCAATTCTAATTGTTGAGTCATTAAATATCAATTGGTATTTATTGAGAATAACATCCCTATTTATATTTCTTTTTTTCAAAACGAAAGATATTTTATCTTTATGAAAATATATATTTAAATTTTGACCAATAAAATAATAATAAATACTATCAATGTTAACGAGATTAGGGTTTTTAAGCTGTCCTAAATTCTGAACAAAACCGGTTTGAATATTATCAACAAAAATATCTTGAGTGATTTGCGGATAGCTGGATGATAAGGCTATATTAAGTAAAAAGATGATAATAAAGATATTTTTCATAAATTGCATCTTCTTTTTTTTTAAAGAATTTAATTTTTCAACTTAATCAATAATGAATTTAAAACAAAAAATAAAAAGGAGCTTAATAAATTTTCTTATTAGGGTTCCATTAAAACCAATGAAGAAAATACAAGTAATCAATGGGTTTCTTGAATATGGAACTTTTATTAGAGCTCATTCAAACGCTAAAAAGTTTAATGATAAATTTAAAATGTATGATTTTGTAAACTCATTAACTTTAGACAAACCAATTCTGTATTTAGAATTTGGAGTTTTTGAAGGTCTTACTTTCAAATACTGGGTTAGTCTTAATAATAATCCTAAATCATTATTTTTTGGTTTTGACTCGTTTGAGGGCTTACCTGAGGATTGGAAGGGAGTTGGAACAATTTATTCAAAAGGATTTTTTGATACAAAAGGTCAAATTCCCCAAATTAACGATGAGCGAGCAGGATTTATTAAAGGCATTTTTCAGAATACATTGATTCCTTTTTTAGAAAATAATTCATCCATATTCTCAGAAAGACAATTGATTGTTCATTTGGATGCTGATTTATATTCATCAGAATTATATGTTCTTTGTCAGCTTTTTAAATATATTAAACCCGACACAATACTTATATTTGATGATTTTAGTGTTCCGAACCACGATTTTAGAGCTTTTAATGATTGGTCCTCATCACATTTAATTGATTATGAAGTTTTAGCTTTTACTTTTCCTAATTATATTCAATCGGCTATTAAAATAAATAGTATTAGAAATAATTACATTTAATCTATGAATATTGAAAAACTGTCATCTGCGTTTAGTAATGTTTTGGGGTTAAACGGTGATAAAATTACCGATGACCTATCCTACGGCTCATTGGGCTGGGATTCCGTCGCTCATATGAAGATTATTGCTGCTATCGAAGATTCCTTCGATATTATGCTCGAAACCGAAGATGTTATTGATATGAGTAGTTTTAAGAAAGCTAAGGAGATTTTAACAAAATATGGAATCGCTTTTTAATTTAAATGGAAAAATAGCCTTTGTTACAGGTGCCGCACGAGGCATTGGTTGGCAAACAGCTTTGATGCTTGCTTCAAACGGTGCAAAAGTCATCATCAATGATTTGGCTGATAGCGAAAATTTGCAAACCAAAATCAAAGATGCTAAGGAGCAAAATATCGATTTGACAACCCTTTTCTTCGATGTCTCTGACTATGTTCAGGTGAAAAATGCTTATTCTTCAATTTTTAAGGAATTCAAAAGGCTCGATATCCTTGTTAATAATGCGGGGATAATGGAAGATAGTATGATTTCAACTGCCTCCGAAGCTCATATTGAAAAAACATTCAAAATAAATACTTTTGGAGCAATATATAATACACAATATGCTTCGAGATTAATGGCTCGTAATAATTCAGGCAGCATAATTAATATTTCATCAATTATCGGAACAAAAGGAAACGCCGGAGAATCTGTTTATAGTGCAAGTAAATCAGCCTTGATTGGGCTTACCCTTTCAACAGCCAAAGAACTTGCCCCTTTGGGAATTAGAGTTAATGCAATTGCTCCGGGATTTATAGATACTGACCTTGTAAGTCATTTCAGCGAAGAAATCAGGCAAAAGACAATTTCCAATATCAAACTTGGCAGAATTGGAACTCCCGAAGATGTTGCCAAAGCAGTTCTTTTCTTTGCATCTGATTTATCGGCATATATTACCGGTCAGGTTCTCGGTGTAGATGGAGGAATGATAATTTAATTTGGGAATCTATGTTTTGGTCAAATTCTGAAATTTTAAAAAATTTAAGACTGATTGAGGGTAAGACTCAGAAAACATATCTTTTTAATGATTTTGAACCCTTAATTTCCTTAATTCTTGAAAAAATCAGCATCAAAAAAAAATCCGTTATTGCTTTAATTTGTGATAATTCATATCTTTCTGTTTTAAGCTATTTAGCTGCCCTTCGTTCTGGAAATGCTGTGCTTCTTTTGAACTATTCAACTGATGAGCAACTTCTCAGGGAATTAATCTCAACTTATACACCTGAACTAATCATTCAGACAAATACATCTTATCAATTTGATAATTACCAGTTAGATTATAATTTTATTGATGGATTATCTCTCCAAAAATTAAATTTTGAAATTAATTCTGAAATTTACCCCGACACAGCGGTTTTGCTTTCAACATCCGGAACAACAGGCAGCCCGAAACTTGTCAGATTAAGTTACAAAAACGTTCAATCCAATGCTGAATCCATCGCTGAATATTTAAAAATTGAGGAAAGCGAAACTGCTATAACGAGTTTGCCAATGAGCTACTCTTATGGTTTGTCAGTAATTAATTCTCATATTTTGAAAGGAGCAAGTATAGTTCTAACCAACGAGACAATAGCTCAGAAAAGTTTTTGGGACTTATTCAAAGAACTTTCCTGCACTTCTTATGCCGGTGTTCCATATAATTATTTTATGCTTGAGAGACTACGCTTCGAGAGAATGAATCTGCCATCTTTAAAATATATGACACAAGCTGGAGGAAAGCTTGCCCCCGAAAAAATCAAGCATTTCTATGAAATTTCGAAAGCAAAGAATTTCAAGTTTTTCGTAATGTATGGTCAAACTGAAGCAACTGCCCGTATATCTTATGTTCCTTATGAAAAATTAGGTGAAAAAATCGGTTCTGCAGGTATTCCAATACCCGGCGGTCGTATCAGCATAATGGACGAAGACTCAATACTTCCTGCCGGAGAAAATGGTGAGGTTGTCTATTCAGGTCCCAATGTTATGCTTGGCTATGCTGAAAAAAGAGAGGATTTGGCAAAAGGCGACGAATTGAAAGGAGTGCTGAGAACTGGAGATATTGGTTATCTTGATAATGATGGTTTTCTGTTCATAACGGGAAGATTAAAAAGATTTATAAAGGTGCTTGGACAGAGAGTAAATTTAGATGAAGTAGAAAAATTTTTGGAGGCTCATTTATCTTTGCAGGTCGCACTTCCGGTTTCTGATGATGAAATTCATATTTTGATTGAATCCAAGAATAAAAAGGATGAAGAACTTGTAACCAAAATAGTTTCTGAAACTTACGGATTTCATCACTCATTGATTGTTACAAAATGTATTGAGCAAATTCCCGTCAATTCATCAGGAAAAAAGGATTACCCTTCAATAACAAAAATATTTGCAAATGAACGTAATTGAAAAACTTTTTGAATATCCGCAGTATTCTATTCCTTTTGAGGAAAAAACTAACTTTTTACTAAAGGAATTAAATAATTTAACTGCCTATCATTATGAAAAGTGTGTCCCGTATCAGAATATAATTAAAACAATTTATCATAACAATTACGGCAATTCAAAAAATCTATCTGAGATTCCATTTTTTCCCGTCCGTCTTTTTAAAAATATTGAACTAAAAAGTATTCCTGATAGTGATGTCCTTAAAACCTTAACCTCGAGCGGAACAACTTCTATGCAGGTCTCAAAAATTTTTATTGACAGGGAAACTTCATTGCTTCAAACTAAGGCATTAGCTTCAATCGTAACAAGTTTTATTGGTAACAAAAGATTACCAATGATAATTATTGATTCTGAAACTTCTCTTGGAACCGCTTCGGGAATGTCAGCCAGAGGTGCTGGTTTAGTCGGTTTATCAAATTTTGGAAGAAATCACTTTTATGCCCTTGATGGGAATATGCAATTGAAGATAAAGGAATTACTCGAATTTTCAGAAAAACATTCTGGTGAAAAAATCCTCATTTTCGGCTTTACCTTTATGGTATGGCAAAATTTCTTGGAGGAATTAAAAAAGAATAACATTAAATTGAACTTAGATGGTTATCTCATCCATAGCGGAGGTTGGAAGAAACTAACTGAGATTGCAGTAAGCAATGAAATTTTCAAAGAAAAAATTCAAGAGCAAACCGGTATTTCAAAAATCCATAATTTCTATGGTATGGTTGAGCAAGTTGGTAGTATTTATATGGAGTGTGAGCAGGGATATTTTCATTCACCTAACTTTTCGGAAATAATTCTCAGAAGCTTCGATTTAAAACCATCAAATATTATCGGAAAAGAAGGAATTATACAAACTTTAAGTGTTTTGCCGAAAAGTTATCCCGGTCATTCAATTTTAACCGAGGATTTAGGAATAATCCACGGAATTGATGATTGCAAATGTGGAAGGAAGGGGGTTTATTTCACAATTTCAGGCAGAATTCCAAAAGCTGAATTACGTGGCTGTAGTGATGTTTACGCTTTAGCAGGTTAAATTATGTCGAAAATCATTCAAATAGTGCCAAAGAATTTATTAACTGATGATATAAAAGCAATAGTTAATAATGATTTTATTTCTCAGTCAAGATTAGAGCCTTTTTCTGACCTAACAATCAATTTTTTAAATCAGCTTTCGAGAGAAATCCTATCTGACTCAGTAACTTCAAAGATACCTGAACTCGTTGCCCTTGCTTATTTTCTGAGAAAATCAAACATTATTAACATAACTGAAAATTTTAAAAAAACTATTCCAGATACAGAAGTTACAGTTCCATTAGGTGTTTGTTTCCAAATAGCTCCTTCGAATGTTGATACAATATTTATGTATTCTTGGGCTTTTTCTCTTTTAGCTGGTAATTCGAATATTATAAGAATTACGCAAAATGTTGGGGAACAGCTTTCAGGCTTATTATCGGTTATTAATCGTGTAATCAATAATCCCGATATTGAGGAAATAAGAGCAAGAAATATCATTCTTTCTTATTCTTATGATGATAATATCAATGCTTATCTATCCTCAATTGCAGATTTAAGAATTATCTGGGGTGGTGACAGCACTGTCCAAAATATCAGAAAGCACCTGTCCAAACCTACTACAAGAGATATTGCTTTTGCTGATAAAATTTCATATTCTATTATTGAATCAAAATATTTTTTATCTTTAAATGACCAATTATTAACAGAAAAAGTCAGGCTTTTTTATAACGATTCCTATTATTTCGACCAAATGGCTTGTTCTTCACCGCAGGTTGTTTATTTTGTTGGAGATGACAAAGATAATCAATTAGCCTCCAGTATTTTTTGGTCTAAGCTCGAAGAAATTTTAATTTCAAAGGGACATTTCGAGCATATTTCTGTCAGTATGAACAAACTTGCATACCTTTACGAAGAATCAGCTTCGGGAATGGATTTAAGAATTCAATCGGAAGTTAATCCTGATAAACCCACTATTATTAAAATAGCAAAAGAAGATGTCCAAAAAATAGTAAGCATCTGTGGCGGAGGTTACTTTCACCAATGTTTTCTCGCTGATATTTCAGAGTTAATACATATAATAAAGCACAATGACCAGACATTGTCATATTTAGGCTTTACTCCAGAAATTCTGAAAAATCTTGCTAAGTCATTGAATGGTAAGGGTATTGACAGAATCGTTCCCGTAGGTCAGGCTTTAGCTTTTATGCCAACTTGGGATGGTTTTTCTTTGCTAAATCATTTCACTAAAAGAGTAGTTGTTATATAATTATGCCTTTTTTACGAAAACTACTGCCGAAAAAGTTCCTGAACTACTATTCGGGATTTAAACAAAAGCAAATTGCCGAAAAGAAGCAGGGAAACAAAAAGTTATCGGCTAATGACTTCCAAAAAATTCTTAAAGATGAATTTGGAATTGAAAAAGGCAGCATTGTTGTTGTTCATAGCTCTATTGACAGGCTTAACATTGATTTATCAGCAAAAGAAATTTTAAATGCACTGATGGAAGCAGTTGGTGAGGAAGGAACATTACTATTTCCTACTTATCCCGCATTACCATCTTACGAATTTCTAATATCAGGAGAGGTTTGGGATATTAAGAGAACACCTTCTTTTTCTGGTCTGCTTAGCGAGGTTGCCCGAAGAACCGCTGGTAGCAAAAGAAGTCTTCACCCGACAAAATCTGTATGTGCAATTGGAAAAAATGCAGAATATTTTATCAACGAGCATCATCTTTCTCCATATCCTTATGACAAGCAAAGCCCATATTTTAAAGTAATTGAGCAAAGTGGAATTTCTATTGGTTTGGGCGTTACTTCCAATTATTTTTCATCCACTCACGTTGTTGATGACTATTTCAAAGATGACTTTCCCGTGATGCCTTACCACAAACAAATTTTTGAAGCTAAATGTCTGGATTATGACAGGGAAATAAAAATTGTTCGGACTTATGCCCACAACATCAGAAAAATGAAATTCAACATTCCACTCTATTTTAAAAAGTATGTTTCGAGTGAAATAGCCCGTGATTTTCAATTATTCGGTATGGATTTTTTTTATGTTAAATCAAAACCTTTATTCGACAGAATGTGTGAATTAGTTGAAAATCGAATTACCATTTACAAAAAGATTTATTACAAACCTTCAAAAATATTCAAATAGGAAATTATGAAACTCGGCTTGATTCTAACAAATGATTGGGAGCTTTTTGGAGACGGCACTGGCGATTATTTCGAAATTCAGCATAACCCCTTGCTGAATTTAATGGATATAATGAAGGATTATGAAGCGAAAATAACAATTATGGCAGAGGTCTGTCAGCAGTTTGGTTTTCTTTCAATATTTGATAAATACGATTGGGCAAAAAAAATCACAGAATCTTGGGAGAATATACTCAAAAAGATTCTTCTCTCCGGCTCAGATGTTCAATTGCATTTACACCCCCAGTGGCTTGATGCAAAATTTGAAAATGGAAAATGGTCTTTAAATATGAATAAATGGGCTTTATCATCACTTGACGCCGAAACAATAGAAAATCTGATATTCAAAGGGAAAAACTATCTTGAATCTTTTTTACAATCCGTCAAACCAGAATATAAATGCCAAGCTTTTCGTGCAGGGGCATATTGTATCCAACCATCCGATGTTATTATTCTAAAATTGATTAAAGCCGGATTTCTCTGCGATACCTCAGTTACAAAAGGCTTAGTTAATGAGGGCTTTTATGATTTTAGGGATGCGAATTCAAATTTATTTCCTTGGCTCTGTAACGAAAATTCCGTATCAAAAAAAGGGAAATCAGATTTGATGGAAATTCCAATTTACTCTAAAGAAATGCTCTATTCAAAGGTTATTGAAAAGTTTACTCCTTCACTTTTTTATAGTATTTTTTTTGGAGTTCAAGTTCCGAAATATGAATTAGATTGGCAAAAAGAGCGGGAAAGTGTCAAAAGTAAAAGATACCCTCGTGAGCAAAGATTTTACAAAAGCAAACAGAGAAAAAACATTTCATTTTATCTTAAAGCAATAGCAGATAAAACAGTAATTCAGCTTGATTATGACTATCTACCTGCGACTGTCTTCGTAAAAATACTAAATGAAATATATCAAAATTTTAAAGATAAATTCCCTGAGGATATGATTATTCCTGTGGTTGCTTCCGGACATATTAAGGATGCCCATACAAATAATAACCTAAAATGGATTTTTGAAAAGATTAAAAAAGATTTAAACGAAAAAGTCGTTTATTGGACTTTGTCAGATGCAATTAATTTTTGGTATCCAAAATTAAAGAAAAACGATTAGTTAAATTATGAATATTTTGCTTGTTGGAAGTGGTGGACGAGAGCACGCACTTGCTTTATCTCTATCTAAATCAGAGAGTTGCGGCAAACTTTATTCTTATCCCGGAAATCCTGGAATATGGAAAATCTCTGAAAAAGTTGGGAAAGAGCTTAAATCTCACTCAGATTATATTAATTTTTGCAAAGAAAATTCAATTGATTTGGTTGTTATAGGTCCTGAACAACCATTAGCCGACGGTCTGTCTGATTCATTACGACAAAATGGCATAGCAGTTTTTGGACCTTCAAAACTGGCTGCTCGTTTGGAATCATCAAAAGGTTTCGCTAAGGATTTTATGCTAAAGTATAAAATTCCTACTGCTTCTTACAAAAAATTCAATAAAACAGAACAAAATCAGGCTATTGAATATCTTAGAACTATTGATTATCCGATTGTAATCAAGGCTGACGGATTAGCCGCAGGAAAAGGAGTAATTATAACACATAGTTTTGATGAGGCTCAATCCACACTTTATCAAATTTTTTCTGGCATTTTTGGTGAAGCTGGAAATACCGTAGTGATTGAAGAATTTATGGAAGGTGAGGAAGCTTCAATACTTGCAGTAACTGATGGAAAGGATTATTTACTTTTGCCTCCATCACAAGACCATAAAAGAATTTTCGATGGAGACAAAGGAAAAAATACAGGCGGAATGGGAGCTTATGCCCCTGCTCCAATTGTAAACGATTCTATATTAAAACAAATTGAAAATGAGATAATTATTCCTGCAATTAATGGAATGTCAGCCGAAAGCACACCATTTCAGGGCTGTCTCTATGCTGGGCTTATGATTAAAGACAATAAAGTAAAGGTAGTAGAATTCAACGTTCGATTAGGAGACCCTGAAACACAGGCTGTTTTACCTCTGATTGAAGGAGATTTTGCTGCTCTGCTTTATAGTGCCGCTATAGGAAAGCTTGATAAAAGTAAAATCAGTATCCTTGAAAACAAGCATTGTTGCTGCGTTGTCCTTGCATCTGACGGTTATCCCGATAATTTTGAAAAGGGTTTTGAAATTTCAGGAATTGACTCTGCTGAAAAGAGTGGTGCTTTGGTTTTTCACGCTGGAACTGCTCTGAAAGACAATAAATTGGTTAATTCTGGTGGTAGGGTGCTTGGTGTTACAGCTTTAGGCGAAAGCCTTAAACAGGCAATCGAAAAAGCTTATGAATATGTCGAATTAATCAGCTTTAAGAATAAATATTACAGAAAAGATATTGGTTTAAAAGGACTTAAGAAAAATTTTGAATAGGAAGTTCACAATATTATATGATGGCGAGTGCGGAATTTGTTCAGCATCTGCCAAATTGATTGAATCTAAGGACAAAAAGTCCTTATTTGAGATTATACCCTATCAAAATGTAAATTTTCAAAATTTCTCTAATGGTCTAAGCAGAGATTTAGCGGAAAAGTCAGTCATCTTGATTGATAATGAGTCAAATAATTATTTCATAGCTTCGAGAGCAGTATTCGAAATCGCCAAAAATCTTGGTGGTATTTATAAATTGATTGGAATAATTGGAGCAAATAGCTTCATTTCATCAATTTTAAACCCAATTTATTATTTAATAGCAAGGCAAAGGCGGCAAATTTCAATTTGTCTCGGTTTGAATGCCTGTTCGGTAAATTATGATAAAGCTACAACATAAAAATATTATTTACTTTGGTTTAATTTTTCTTATGTCATTGTTTGGTTGCAGAAGTTATCCCGATTTGAAGGTTGTTGATTACGTTGATTTGAACAAATATGCAGGAAAGTGGTATGAAATTTCTTCCTTTCCGCAAAGGTTTCAGGAGGGTTGTTATTGCTCTACCGCAGAATATATCTTGGGCAAGGACAGGTTCATTCGAGTGATTAACAGGTGCAGAAAATGGAGCGTTGATGGCGAATTGAAGGAAGTGAAAGGCAGGGCTTATGTCGTGCCAAACTCAAATAATGCCAAGCTCGATGTTCAATTTTTCTGGCCCTTTCGAGGTGATTATTGGATAATTGAGCTTGCCGATGATTATTCGTGGGCAGCCGTTGGTCATCCTAATCGTAAGTATCTTTGGATTTTGTCCCGAACAAAGAAAATGGAAGACACAGTTTATAATAATATTATCTATAAACTACAGGCAAAGGGTTTCGAAACTTCAAATTTAAGGCGAACCGTCCAATCCTGCGATGACTGACATCAAAGTTTTGCTGGATAATGACGAAACTATTAACCTGACGGGCAAAAATATTTTTGTGGAAGAATTTAGAAGTTTTAAGAGAGCGATAATTGCTGTAAATTTGTAATCTGTAATATTTTGATTAGTGAATTTAATTCTTTAATTTATTCGTGAAAATTCTTTTTGACATAAATCATCCTGCACAATTAAACTTTTTTAAAATAATAATAGAAAGTTTAAAAAAAAAAGGATTTGAAATTCATATAGCTACTCTAAACAGGGGCAAAATACCAGATATTATCAAAAGAGAATTACCTGATTTTCCATTATTCATTTTTGGAAGAAAGGGAAAAAACGCATTCGATACTCTAGTTTTCAATGCGCTTGATAGACTTATCCAACTATTTCGATTAGTTAAAAAAAATAAATATGATTTACTTGCAGGAACTGCAATTGTTCAATTAGCTATAATAGGAAAAATATTAAAAATACCTACTATAGGCTTAAACGATGATCCAGAATTTAGCAGTGTTATGAAGATATTAAAAGGATTTTTAGATGTATTGTTTATTCCAAAATCTACTAATATCACTGGCAAAAACATTGTTCAATTTAACGGTTTAAAAGAATGGTCATATTTATCCCCTAAATATTTTGAGCCAAATTCAGAGATATTGAAGGATTACAATTTAAAAGAAAAAGAATACTACTTTATTAGGTATGTTGATAATAATACAATGAATTATGGTTTTTCTGATAATGATTTAATCGAAAAAATAGTTCAAGATATTCTCAAGGATAAAAAGGTTGTTCTTTCACTTGAGGATAAATCTAAAATTTCAAAATTTCAAAATTGTATTATACTCAACGAACCAGTAAAGGATATACATTCACTAATTTATTTTAGTATAATGGTAATTTCGAATGGGGATAGCATTCCAAGAGAAGGAGCATTGCTCGGAGTCGAGTCTCTTTATTGTGGTCATCGAGATATGGCAGTAAACAGATTTTTAGAAGAAAAGGAACTATTATTTATAAACAATAATTTATTTGAAATTGAAAAAATAATAAAAGAAATTGAAAGTGATGTTAAAATTAACTCACAAAACATACAAATAGAGAAAAGAAATAATTTACTAAAAGAATTTGATGATTTAAATATTGAGTTTTTAAAAATGATTGAAAAAAAAATAAAGGAAAAAAATGAGAATTAGTATTTTCGGACTCGGTTATGTTGGATGTGTGAGCTTGGGTTGTTATGCTCATCTTGGTTTTAAAACAATTGGCGTTGATATATCAGAAACGAAAGTAAAAATGATAAATGATGGTGTTGCTACTATTCATGAGGATAAAATTGACGATCTTATTAAAATCGGAAGAAATCAGCAAAAAATTGAAGCAACTTTAGATTCTTCTTATGCAGTTCGTAATTCGGATGTGTCAATTATTTGTGTTGGAACTCCTTCAACTCCAAACGGTCATTTAAATTTAGATTATATTTTTAATGTCTGTAAAGAGATAGGCGAAGCATTAAAATTGAAAAATGATTTTCATACAATAGCTATAAGGAGCACAGTTTTTCCTGGAACAAATCAAAAATGCTCAAAAATTATTGAAGAAATATCTGGGAGAAAATGTAATTCTGATTTTGCTGTGGTCTCTAATCCTGAATTTTTAAGGGAAGCTACTGCGGTCGATGATTTCTTTGATCCTCCGTATATAGTAATAGGTTCATCATCTCAGAAAGCTATTGATATTTTTAAATCCATACACAAAGATATTAATGCACCTGTATTTGAAACCTCTATAGAAGTTGCCGAAATGATTAAATACGTCAATAATTCATTTCACGCTTTGAAAGTAGCTTTTGCTAACGAAATAGGAAGAATTTGTAAAAAACAGGGCATTGATTCTCATTCTCTGATGGAAATTTTTATGGCAGATACTAAATTAAATATTTCTCCTTATTACTTAAGACCCGGCTTCGCTTATGGTGGTTCATGCCTTCCAAAGGATTTAAAAGCACTAAAAACAATGTCTCATGATTTATATTTAAAAACACCTATTATTGATTCTATAGAAAATAGTAATGATAGTCATATTCAACTTGCTTTTGAGATTATTTCTAAATACAATAAAAAAAATATAGGAATATTAGGTTTAAGTTTTAAATCGGGTTCAGACGATTTAAGAAATAGTCCAATGGTTACTTTAGCTGAAATACTTATTGGGAAGGGATTTAATTTAAAAATTTTTGATGATGAGATAAATATATCCAATTTGATTGGTAAAAACAAAGAATACATAGAAGCAAAATTACCACATTTCACGAATTTACTTTACAATAACATTGATCAAGTTATTGATGATTCAGAATTACTTGTTGTAGCTAAAAAAAGTTATGAAAATTATTTAGTCAATGTAAATTCAAAAATTATTATTGACCTTGTTAGAATGAAAAAAACAACAGATTTTGATTACTATGAAGGGATTTGCTGGTAAGCAAAAAAAACCTATGTTCAGAAAAGCAATATTTAAATTGGCTCATTTTGCTGCGGCTCCAGACTTTTGGAAAGTCTATCGTCGTGTTATGGAAAATCAGTGGCGACCTTACGAGGAATTAAAAGCTGAACAAGATGAGCAGTTAAGAAAAATGATCCTTTTTGCTTATGAAAATGTCCCTTATTATAATAAGCTATTCAATAAGTTAGGCATAATTCCTTCGGATATTCAGAGATCGGAAGATTTACAGATTTTGCCAATTCTTACAAAGGAAATCATAAAAGAAAATTGGAATGAATTCATCCCAAAAAACCTCGACAAAATGAAATATGATAATAGAGCTACTGGGGGTTCAACAGGAACCCCTTTAAAATATCGTGTTTCAAAAGAGCAAAGAGTTATGGCTGGTTGTCTTCTTTATCGTGGTTGGAGCTATGGAGGATATGAACCGGGTGATAGTATGGTTTTTCTTGCCGGCTCATCATTGGGTGCAAACGCTAAAACAAAACTTGGTAAGCTAATTCATGAAACAGCAAGGAATCTAAAAAAATTATCTTCTTTTGATATGTCGGAAAAGGAAATGATGGAATATGTAGAAATAATTAATCATTTCAAACCGAAATTTATTAGGGGCTATGCATCTTCAATTTACTTTTTTTCAGAGTGGATAATTAATAATAATATCCATATTCATAAACCAGTTTCTATTTTTACAACCTCCGAGAAATTACATAATTTTATGAGACCAATCATTTCCAAAGCTTTCAACTGTGATGTTTTTGATGGGTACGGTTTATTTGATGGTGGTATTTCTGCAAACGAATGCAACCATCATTCTGGGTTACATATTGACACAGAGGGTGCCGTTATGGAAATCGTTGAAGAAAATGCAAAACAAATAATTAATGGTGAGGGCAATGTCTTAGCAACAAGTTTATATAATTATGCATTGCCATTTATTAGGTATGATACTGGTGATATAGCTACTATATCTGATGAAAAATGTGATTGCGGAAGAAATTTTAAACTACTGAAGGATATTGTTGGCAGAAGCGTAGATTATTTAATTACACCTGAAGGAAAACACATACATGGATGGTTTTTTTTATATATTTTTTGGCAATATTGCCAGGGCATAAAACATTATCAGGTAATTCAAAATACAATTGATACTGTAAATATCAAGATAGTAAAAGACCATAGTTTTGAAAATTCTCAAATTAGTAAAATCCTTGATGCAGTGAGACTTAGAAGTGAAAACTGGAAAGTTGAATTTGAATTTGTTGACAAAATTGAAAGAACTGGGGCTGGTAAATTTAAATTTATTATTAATAATCTAAACAAGCGGAATGATCAATCCTAAAGTTACTATATTAGTCCCATTTTACAAACAGGCTGAATATGTTCAGGCTACTTTGGATGGTTGTGTTAATCAGGATTATGACAATTTCGAAATTGTTGTTCGAGACGATTTTTCTAATGACGGAACTGCAGAAAAAATACTCGATTATGTCGAAAACTCTGAAAAAAAACATTTATTTACTTTTGTAGATATTGGTGATAAAAATCTGGGGTTAACTAAAAGCACGAATCGCCTTCTAAAATCATCAACAGGCGAAATAATAGTTCTAAATGGCGGTGATGATATTTCATTCCCTGAAAGGACCAAAAAAGCCATTGAATTAATAAAAAAATATAATGTTGATTTAATTGGCTCAGATGCAATATCGATTAACCACCAAGGAAATATTATACGAAATACTTCATTAGTGTCAGATGTTCAAAAAACTTATGGCAAAGGTAAATACTTCTCAGATGATAATGTTTACTTATTCAAAGATTTAGATTATCATACAATGTTTAATAATTCTTACGGTGGTTATTCTTTAGTTTTCAAAAGAAATTTGCTGGATGTTACAGATGGTATTTTACCCGAAAATCTCTATAATGAGGATTATTTCCTGATATTTCTGTCTCATATTAATAATGGTTCTTTATTTTATGCTAAACCATTACTTTATAGACGATTAGGTAAGTTTAATTTGTCTCAAAGAAATCACCAGACAAGAGAAAAATCAATTGAGACATTCCTTTTTCAAAATGAGTATCACCTTGGAATTTTGAATGAAGAACTAAAAGTTGCAGAAACCGGTAATTATAAATTAAGTAAAGACAAAGAAAAAATAATAAATGTTCTCAAAGGATATATTACAATCAAACATTTTGAGAAAAATGCCTATTCAAAAGGTAATTATTTTAATAATTTTCAATATATCAAGGATTTCATAAGAAATAGTCAATTTAAAATAAATCATAAATTTTTATTTTCAATTTCTGCGCTGTTTCCCTTTTTCTATAGAGAATATCGTCTAGCGTTATTGTCGCAAAGAAAGAAATTTGTAAGGTATTCTAAGTTCTAAGATAACTAATTAAAAGATGGTTAAATGAAAATATTAATGGTCAGAAAAGAATCAGACGTTTGGTATCAAAGATTGAAAGAATTTTTTAATAAGGAAGGGTATCAGGTTGATTTGCTTGATATGTGGACTTATTCGCTTAATAAACAAACTACTAACGAAAATTTTACAATTTTTAGAAAAAATTTTTTAGATAAATTTCCAGTTTTTCTTTTATTGAAACGTTTGTTAGCAGCTTTATTATTACTTAATAAATTAGAAAATTATTATGATGTTATTCATATTTTTAATATAAAAAGGCAAAATTTCTGGATGGTTCCAAAATTTAGAAAATTGACCAAAAAATTAATTATTTCTGTCTATGGTGGCTCAACTTATAAATTAAAAACTAAAAGATTCTTATTTAAAAGAGTATTCAATTATATTGATTTTTTTGCATTTGCTAACCCTTATATGATGGAAGAATTTCTGGGAGTATATGGAAAAAAATATAGAGAAAGGTCTTTAACATTACCAATGCCTGTAGCTTTTCTTGATGTTATTGATAGGATAATGGAAAAAGAAACACCTGAAGAATCAAGAGAAAAATTAGGAATTGATAAAGATAAAATCACAATAGTTCCAACTATAGTTGCTTCTATTACTGAACCACACATTGAAAATTTCAAAGCAATTTTAGGAGCCAATTTAAATCCGGATAAAGTTTTTTTCTTATTCCAATTAACTTATGGTCAGTCCGAAGATTATAAACAAAAAGTAATAAGTTACATTAAAGAAAATTTTAATAATTTTAGCTATAAAATATTCGATAAATTCCTTTCTTATGAAGATTTAGCGAGGCTAAGAATAAGTTCTGATATATTGACTTATATCCAACCATATGACCAGTTATCTTCAGGAATGTTAGAAACACTTTATACTGGTGGTATTTTAATTACAGGGAGCTGGATGCCATACAAAATTCTAAAAGATTTAAATATTAGTTTTTTCGAAATCAATCATATCTCAGAATTACCTGAAACTTTAAACTATGTAATCAAAAATTTTAATTCTTTGAAAGAACAATATAAAAGTCATTATTCAATACTATATAAAGAATACAATATAAATTCCATAATTAGCAATTGGGTAAAATTATATAATTAGTTAAGAAAGACTATGAAAAAAATATTAATTGTTTCTGTGCATCCTGATGATGAAGCTCTTGGTTGTGGCGGTACAATAGGTGTTCATAATAAATTAGGTGATGAACTTTATTGGTTAATTCTAACTAGCCCAAAAGAAATTTCTTGGGTTAGCGAAGATTTCAAAGAACGTCGGAAAATTGAAATTAAAAAAGCAATTGAACATTTTAATTTTAAGAAAACTTTTGAATTGGATTTGCCAACCACGATGTTAGATACATTAGCGAATGGTGAAATAATAAAACAAGTATCAAAAATTATAGATGAAATAAAACCTGAAATTGTTTATCTGCCTAATAGAAGTGATATTCACTCTGATCATAAAATTGCTTTTCAAGTTTTAATTAGCAGCACTAAATATTTTAGATACCCCTTTGTTAAAAGGATTTTAATGTATGAAACATTAAGTGAAACAGAATTTGCACCACCATTACCAGAAAATTCATTTTTACCAAATGTTTTCATAGATATAACAGAATTTATTAATTACAAATTAAAATCTATTGACATCTACTCTGAATCTGAAATGATGCCTTATCCTTTACCCAGAAACAAAGACACTGTGAAAGCATTAGCTCGGTTTAGAGGTGCAAGAATAGGTGTAGAATATGCAGAAGCTTTTATGTTAATTTTGGAAGTTTTATGATCGTTACTGGCCATCAACCTCAATATTTGCCTTATATTGGTTTATTTAATAAAATTGCAAAATCAGACATTTTTTTGTTTACTGATAATGTTCAGTTTTTAAAAGAATCCTGGCAAAGTAGAACAATTATTAAATCACCAAAGGATGAGATACTTTATTTATCTATAAATGTTAAAACAAAAAATAGGTCAACCCAATTAATTAAAGATGTAGAGGTAGCAGATTTAAAATGGCAGAAAAAACACATACAAACAATTAAGCAGAATTATTCTAAAACTCAATATTTTGATGAAATTTTCCCAATTTTAGAAAAATACTATATTAACGAAATAAAATTTCTTATTGATATTACTATCCCTCTCTTAATCGAAATGATTAATCTGCTGAAAATTAATGTTAATATTGATTATTGTAGTAATCTTCAAATAGATGGCTCGAAAACTACTGCCCTAATACAAAAATGCATTAAAACTAATTCTGACACATACTTAGCAGGCCAAGGTGGTAAAAATTATATTGATATTCAGGAATTTAAAAAAAATAATTTAAATATTTTATTCAACAACTTTGTTCATCCAGTTTATAAACAAACAGGACAAAAGTTCCTTGAGGGTATGGCTATAATAGATTTATTTTTTAATGAAGGAATTGAAAATTCCAGAAAAATATTCTGGGACAACATTAACAATAAGCCAAAATTCGAAAGTTTTAGTGAATAGGAGTATTATAGATGAAAGCAGTAATATTAGCAGGTGGATTAGGTGTAAGGTTAAGACCTCTAACAGGTGTCATTCCAAAGCCAATGCTACCTATTGGAGAAAAAGCCGTGCTTGAAATTCAGATAGAGCACTTAAAGGAGCATGGCTTTAATGAAATTTACCTTGCAACAAATTATAAATCCGAATTTATTGAAGGCTATTTTGGCGATGGTTCGAAATTTGGAGTTAAGCTAAAAATTAGCAAAGAAGATAAACAACTTGGCACTGCCGGTCCTGTTACTCTTCTTCGTGATGAATTAACAGAACCATATATTGTAATGAATGGTGATATTCTTTCAAACTGTAATTTTTCAAAAATGTATGAATTTGCTCTGGAAAAAAAAGATACCGATTTAGTTGTTGGAATTAAAGAATTTGTTGCTCCATTCCGTTTTGGTAATATTTTTTATGATGGAGATTATGTTACTAATATCGAGGAAAAGAAAGATTTCAAGACTAAGATATTAGCGGGAATTTATGTCTTCAAACCGGGTCTGTTTGAAATAATTCCCTATAATGAGCATTTCGATATGGATAAATTGATTCTTAAAATGTTAGAATTGAAAAAACCAATTGCAAAATACGAAATTTCTGAATATTGGCTCGATATCGGTCAGATAGATGACTATCAATTAGCTCAGGATGTCTATGAAACTTATTTCAGGAAATAATTAATGATGAAACTCATAAATAAAGTTAAATCAACTATTCGAAATAATACTTTTAAGGACATCATCCGTAAATTAGTAAGATATTTTATTAACATAGAACTTCATTATAGGTTATACTTAGACAATGAGACATATAAAAAATTTATTGATAAATATCCTAATTATGCTATTAAAGAACTTGATATTTATTCTTTAAAAAAAATGAAGGAACTTTATCCATTGGAAATTTCAGAAAAGACTTATAACAATTTATTAAAAACTTTAAATGAGAACTCAATTTCAAAATGCTTTGTTATATTTTGTGATAATGAAATTGCGGGTTATATGAACATTGCACTCGGATATGATTTTGATTCGATCAATAATCAATATGTTGAAAAAGAAAAAAACATCTATTTTTTTGCTCTATACACTTTTATCAAATTCAGAGCAAGTGGGGCTCAAACATTTGCAAAGGCACAGTTACTAAACCTTTATCACAAAAATGGGTTTAAAACTTCATCAGCATTTATTCAAAAAGGAAACTGGAGGAGTAAAAAATTTTTTGATAAATTTGGTGGTCATTGGTACAAGAAAGTGATTAAAATTAATTTTTTTGGTATCAAGTTTAATAAAGAAAAATTGTTTAATAATGATTAATTATAATGAGATATTATTAAACTTTGATGATATCATTGATTTTGCAATTCTATTCGGCTCTTTTGCAACAGGCAATTTTAATAATGAAAGCGACATAGATATTGGAATTTATGTAGATGATAAATTATACTCTGAGGAAACTATTACTGAAATAAGAGATAAATTTAATGAATTGACAGATAGGGAGCTTGATTTAGTGGTTTTGAATGATGCTGATCCAATAATAACAATGCAGATTCTTGCAAACGGTAAACTAATTTATTGTAAGGATTTGCATCAATTTAATCTTTATTATGCAAGAAAAATCAGTGAATATTTAGATTTTAAAATGAGTAGGAAAATTATTGAGGATAATTTATTTAAAAGTACAAAATAATTTTTATTAGTAATAAGGTAAAACAATGTCGGATAAAATTGAAAAACTAAAAAAGTTTATTAAGAACCATAGAAAAACAGTAATAATTCAAGGTATCGGATTTGTTGGTACTGCTATGCTAGCAGTTTTAGCAAATGCAAAAGACAAAAATGGACAATTAATTTACAATGTTATTGGCATTGATCTAGACGATGAAAAAAATTATTGGAAAATTGATGCCATTAATAAAGGTATTTCACCAATTTATTCTACAGATCCTAAATTATCGGAATTTATAAAAAACGGGAATATGCAGAGAAATTTAATGGCAACATCTGATGTTTCTGCCTTTTCCTTAGCAGATATTGTTATAGTTGATATAAATCTTGATATAAATAAGTTAAAACTTGGTAATGCTTTTGAAAATATATTTACCTTTGACTCATATTTAGAGGCAATAAAAAATATAGCTTCAAAAATTAAAGAAGAAACACTTGTAATCATTGAGACAACTGTACCACCAGGAACAACTGAAAAAGTTGTATTTCCTATATTTGAACAAGAATTTCAAAAAAGGGGATTAGATATTAATAAATTTTATCTCAGCCATTCCTACGAAAGGGTCATGCCCGGTAGGAATTATATAAATTCAATAACAGATTTTTATAGAGTATATTCAGGAATAAATAAACTTTCAAAAATAAAAACAAAAAATTTTCTGGAATCATTTATAAACACAAAAGATTTTCCTTTAGTTGAATTAGAATCAACAACAGCTTCAGAAATGGCAAAAGTTCTTGAAAATTCTTATCGTGCAATGAATATTGCATTTATTCAAGATTGGACTGAGTTTGCTGAAAAGGCAGGTGTTAATCTTTTTGAGGTAATTGATGCAATAAGAATGCGCCCTACTCATAGAAACATTATGAGCCCAGGGTTTGGAGTTGGTGGTTATTGTTTAACAAAAGATGCTTTACTTGCTGATTGGGCTTATAATAACCTTTTTGAAGGTGATAAAAGGTTGTATATGTCCTTAAAAGCTATTGAAATTAATGATTTAATGCCTTTGCATACTTTAAAATTAATTAAAAATTATTATCCTGACTTAAAAAATAAAAAAATTACAATTCTCGGTGTAAGTTATCTTAATGATGTTGCTGACACAAGAAATACTCCAACTGAAATTTTCTATGATCATTGCATCAAGGAAGGCGCTGAAATAGTTCTTCATGATCCGATTGTAAAATTTTGGTATGAAAAAAAATTAAATGTTGAAAATAATTTAGATGTAATGAAAAAAATAAAACACGAAATTGTAGTTTTTACAGTAAGGCATTCACAATATTTGAACTTAAAAGCGGATGATATTTATGACTTATTTCCCGGAGTTCAGTTAATAGTAGATTCAAACAATATTCTAAGCAATGAAATAATTTCTTCTCTTCAAAAACATAATATTAACGTTATTGGTGTTGGTAAAGGTCATTTAAAACAGAAAGGAAAATAATATGGCAAAAATTTTAGTTACAGGGGCAGCTGGATTTATAGGTTATTTTATTTCAGAAAAATTAAGCAGAAATAAAAATGATCTAATAATACTTGTTGATAATCTTAATCGAGGTAGATTTGACGATGAATTTAAAAAGTTGACATTACAAAAAAACGTCAAATTTATTCAAGGAGATTTAGCTGACTATAATTTCGTAAAAAATTTTGATAATGATTTTGATTATATTTATCATTTAGCTGCAGTTATTGGTGTAAAAAATGTTGAAAACTATCCTGATAAAGTTCTTTATGTTAACTCTATAACAATCCTTAATTTGTTTGAAAAGATGAAAGAAATGAGTGGTTTAAAAAAGTTCTTTTTTTCATCAACAAGTGAAATTTATGCCGGAACTTTAAAACACTTTGGGATTGAAATTCCAACTAAAGAAAATGTTCCTTTATCTTTGGATGATATTAAGTCAAGTAGATCAACTTATGCTCTGACCAAAATGTTTGGAGAATCTGTTTGTTTTAATTACGGTAATAAATACAATATTCCATTTACTATTGTTAGATACCATAATGTTTACGGCCCAAGAATGGGATTTGCTCATGTTATACCTGAGACTTTCGTTAAAATTAAAAATAGCTCTACAATCAAAGTACCTTCACCGAATCACAGCAGAGCTTTTTGTTTCGTTGACGATGCTGTTGAATATTCAATACGTTTATGTAAAGATCCAAATTCGAACAAAGAAATTTTTAACATTGGTAATTCAAACGAAGAAATTAAGATAAAAGATTTAGTTGCATTGATCGCAAAAATAATTGGTAAAGAGATTATTATTAATGAATTAGATGATACGTTAGGTTCGCCTCAAAGAAGATGCCCAGATACAACTAAATTGATAAATTTCACAAATTACTATCCTATATATAATCTCAAAGATGGGTTGAAAATTACTTATGATTGGTATAAAAATAAATTAAATGAAGTTTATGAATAATGAAAAATGAACCAGATACAATTTTATTATAATGAATTCATTCGTGAAGTTACTTTTGGTCGTGAGCTTGTTATTTTCGGTGAGCAATTCTGGCGACCATACTGCCACGTGGAAGATCTTGCTCTTTCCTGTATTAAAGTTCTCGAAAGTCCTCCAGAAAAAGTCGTTCGAAATGTTTTTAATGTGGGTGATACAAAAGAAAATTATCAGAAAAAAATGATAGCTGACGAGATACTTAAAATCGTTCCTGATGCAAAAATTAAATATGTTCAAAAGCAGGAAGATCCCCGTGACTATCGAGTTGATTTTACTAAAATTACAAATGAGTTAGATTTCAAAATCACAAAGACTGTCCCGCAAGGATTGAGAGAAATTTATGAAATTTTAAGATATGGGATATTAACAGACCCATTTTCAGATAAATATAAGAATGTATGATGAAAAATGAAAAAACTCTGGCTTAACATATTAAATTTAATTGATAATAAGCCAATATTTACATTATTGATTTTATTATCATTTCAACTGTCTTTTAGGCTAATAATTTTTTTCACAACCAATACATTTGCTTTTACTGATTGGAGAGGGTACTTAGCTGCTATTGAACAAATAAAAGGCGGAGAAAATCTACCATTATTTTATAGAGCTTTTACTTATCTTCTGTCTTATCTTGGATATTTTTTTAAATATATCCTTGGAAATCTTGACTACTTTTTCATTTTTAATTCTATTCTTGGAGTTCTAGTTTCATCAGTATCTTTTTTAATTGTAAAAGAAATTACTTCCAATAATAGAAAAGCAATTCTTGTTGTTCTTTTACAAACTATTTATGTCGAATTTTTAGCTTTTAGCTCCATTTTTTATACAGTAATTATAATGTTGTTATTGGTCAATTTGATTATATATTTATTGATCAAAATTATTAAGGAAGAAAAAATATTTAAACTGATTTTTTATGGTTTATTATCTGTATTGATTGCTTACCTATCTTATTTTTTCAAAATAGAATTAAAATATTTTGCTTATCTATTGTTAATATTTGCACTTATAAATTTTAAGTCCAAACCCCTTTTTATTAAATTTCTTCTTATTGGATTACTTTTTTTGTTTTCAATAATAACTTTTGAAAATTATCAAAAACAATTTTATGTTAATACTGGAAAAATAACGCATATTTTCTTCGGGCATACTTACTATGGTGGTTTTGGAGGAGAGGGCTCTTTTATTTTTAAAGAAAATCAGGAAAAATATGAAACAAGAATGAAAAAATATTTCGATGAAAATAATATAAAATCACCAACTCCACAAGACACCGGCAATTTTCAAAAGCACGAAATGTTCAATTTCATCAAAAAAGAGCCTCATATGTGGCTCTTGCTTCAAGTGAGAAAATTCTTTTTTACTTTTGGAATTGTTCCCGAGGGAAATTCATTTACAATTCTTTACAAAGGTCTTTTTAATCGAAATTTTATAATTACTTCTGCCATAATAGTTTTTCCAGTTGTTATATTTGTTATACTATTTGTATTAGTTTTCAAAAAAGAATCTTATAAGCTAATTTTAAATGATAAAAAATTGCTGTTAATGTTTTTGATGCTTTTCTATTACCTTGCTGCTACAATATTTTATGGACCTTATCAGGAAAGATATAGAATCCCAGTCTTAACATTATTTATTTTACCCTTCATAGCTATTTTTTCTGATAACTTGTCTTTCAAAAGCATTTTTGGTAATAAAAAATCATTATTCATTAAAATATTAATATTATTAACGTTTATAACTGTTTGGTCCTATCAAGCTTATGAAGCTTTAATTTTAAGCAAAGAACGCTATGGAATAGTTTTTGATAAAGATTTTTAATTTATGAAAATATCAGTTGTCATACCGGTTTATCGTGGAGAATATTTCCTTTGGGAATTATATGACAGACTCGTTGCTTCTTTATCAAAAATCGCTGATGATTTTGAAATTATTTTAGTTAATGATCACAGTCCGCAAAATGATTGGGAAATTATTAAACAAATTTGTGAGAAAGATAGCAGGGTTAAGGGTATAAATCTTTCCAAAAATTTCGGTCAGCACAGAGCAATTTCAGCCGGTTTGGATCACATATCTGGAGACTGGATTGTTGTAATGGATTGCGATCTGCAGGACCAGCCAGAAGAAATTATCAAGCTTTACAACAAAGCTCAAGAAGGCTATGATTTGGTTTTCGGTAGAAGATATCACAGGAAAGACAGTTTCATTAAAAAACTTGGCTCAAATATTTTTTATAAAATATTCAATTACTTTACTAATTCTCATTTTGATAATACAATTGCTAATTTTAGCATTTCAAAAAGATTAGTAATTGAAAACTTAAAGCAATACAAAGAACAAACAAAATTCTTTCCTGTATTAGCCACATCTCTCGGATTTAAGCTCGGTTTTGAAAATATTGAACATTCAAGGAGAGATGAAGGAAAATCTTCCTATAGCTTCAAGAAATTGCTTATGCTCGCACTTAACATAATTGTTTCTCATTCTAACAAACCCTTAAGAGTTGCTATTTTTACAGGTGTTTTCATTGCTATGGTTTCTTTCTTGATATCATTATATGTGTTAATAAAGTATCTATTCTGGGGAATTCCCGTAGCAGGATGGGCATCTATTATGCTGTCAATTTGGTTTTTAGGAGGAGTTACTTTTGCTTTCCTTGGTATTATCGGATTATATTTAGGAAAGGTTTTCGACGAAACAAAAGCAAGACCTATTTATATTATTAAGGAAATTATAAATGCTTAAAATTAAAAAACTTAATTGGGACTCGGATTTCTTTGGTTTTGGTATTGCTCAACTTGATGAGCAGGAAGAAAAGCTTACATCTTTGGAAAATTTAGATGATTTTGTTAAAAGCAATAACATAAAATTGGTTCAATCGCTAGTTGATATTAAAAACATTAAATTTATTGAATTGCTTGAAAACTCAGGATTTCACTACGTTGATACAAGAGTTGATTTCCTTATGGATTTGAATAAAACTAATTCTACAATTGATTTTGAAATAGCAACTATAAAAGATATTACAGATGTTGTAAAAATTGCCGACAAATTATATGTTCTAAGTAGGTTTTATAATTCTTTTTTTAGTGAGGAGAGAGCAAATAAGCTTTTCAAATTGTGGGCTGAAAAAGCAGTGAAGGGTGAGTTTGACAATATTTGCTTGAAATCATCTGATGATTTAACTGGTGAGGTTAATGGATTTGTTACAATTAAATATATTAACAACACTGAGGCAAGAATTGGTTTGATAGGAGTTTCAAAAAATCATTTAGGAAAAGGCATCGGAACAAAGTTAATAAACTCAGCCGTTAGCTTTCTGAAAGAAAAAGAGTATGAAAAATTATATATTGCAACACAAGGCAAAAACCTTGGTGCTTTAAATCTCTATATTAAATCAGGATTTAAAATAAAAAGTCTGCATAATTGGTTTTATAAAATTTTTGAGTGGTAATTGTGAAAACAAAATTTGGGAAATATTACGAAGAATTTAATATTGGTGATATAATTTATCACGCTGCTTCAAAAACCATTTTTGAAAGTGATAATAACTTGTTTTGTCTTTTAACAATGAATCACCATCCTGTTCATATTAATTTAGATTATGCTCAAAAAAGCCAACACGGAAAAATCCTAGTTGTTGGTCCTTTGGTTTTCAGTATTGTTGTTGGTATAACGGTTCAAGATATAAGTGGACAAGCTATTGCTAACCTCGAATATGAATTTGTTAAACATTTAGCACCAGTATTCATTAATGATACAATTTACGCGAAGACAGAAATCCTTGATAAGTATGAATCAAAATCAAAAAATGATCGAGGAATTATTTATGTCGAAACAACAGCCTACAACCAAAATGATATTGAAATATTAAAATTTAGAAGAAAAGTATTACTGAAAAAAGGAGAATTTTATGATAGATGAGCATTATTTGATGAGAAGCCTTATGTTTGTCCCCGGACATAACGATAGACTGCTTGAAAGTGCTATTAGATCCGATGCTGATGTTCTGCTTCTTGATCTGGAGGACTCAGTGCAACCAGCTGAGAATAAGCAAGTGGCAAGAGAAAAAATAAAGGAGTACGTAAAAAACAACAGATTCAAAAACCATAAAGTATTTCCAAGGATAAACGATAGGGAAAGTGGATATTTGCTTAGAGATGTAACAGAACTTACTATTGACGGTATTGACGGTTTTATGTATCCAAAATCTCAAACTGGGCAGGATGTTTATTTCATTTCTAAGCTTTTGGACACTATTGAATACGAAAAAGGATTACCCGTTGGTAAATTCAAGTTAATTCCTTTGATTGAAACGGCTGCAGCTGTTCTCAATGCTCAAGAAATTTGTCAAGCCTCAGATAGAGTAATTGGAATCGCTTTTGGTTGTGAAGATTTCATTACCGATCTTGAAGGTATTCACGATAAGGAACATACAAGCTTATTTACTGCAAGAGCAATGATTGCTATGGCAGCAAGAGCTAACAATGTTATTCCAATTGATACTGTTCATATAAATGTTCACGACCTCGAAGATTTGGAAGTGAATTTAAAAGTAGCAAAAAACCTTGGGTTCGAAGGGATGCTAATACTAAATCCAAAGGAATTGGAGCTTGCTCATAAATATTTTTCACCAACACCTGAGGAAGTGGCTGATGCTGAAGAAATGCTCAAACTCTTCGAGGAATCAAAAAAAGAAGGGAAAGGTGTTGCAGTAAAAAATGGTAAATTTATTGGACCCCCTATGGTTTTAGCAGCTAAAAAAGTTCTGAGAAAACATAATATGATTATGAATAAAGTTAGATTCTAGGTATGTATTTCAAGCTTCTAAATTACTTTATTGAGTTGTTTTTGTTTGATTTTTATAGTGTGGAGACTATAAAGAAGAAACAACTGCAAAAGTTTCGCAACTTATTTAATTATGCTAAAGTTCATTCAAAATTTTATCATAATTTATACAAAGAAGCAGGGGTTTATGACCTCGAAATAAATGACTATGAGGACATTAAAAAAATTCCTATTATTAATAAAGCTGATTTGAGAAAAGCTACAAGTGAAAAAATACTTACATTAAAACAAGATGACCCCAGCTTAAACATTAGATTTACAAGCGGTTCGACTGGTGAACCCTTTAAGATATATATGAAAAAAATTGAGGAATATACTGGTCATATTAGATTGACTTATACATACTTTAAAAGAGGATATAATCCATTTAAAAAAATTGCTCTTTTATCAAGATATGAACCAAGTCATAAATTTGAGATTGAAAAAGACTTGTCAATATTAACTAAACTCCAAAAAACTTTTGGTCTTTTTAGAAGATATAATCTTTCAATATATGACCCCCTTGATAAAATTATTGAGCAAGTCCAAGATATAAAACCATTTTTACTCGTTTCTACACCGGGCATCTTAACAATGTTAGCCAACAAACTGAATGAATTAAATCTTAATTTAAATATTCCACTGGTATTATTAACTTCAGAGACAGTTAGTGATAATCAAGTTAAGTTGTTTAAAAACACTGTCGGTAGAAAATTTATTGATGTGTATGGTTGTATGGAGTGCCCTTCAATTGCTTACGAATTTGATTATAATGGAAAGAAAAAAATTTTTTTAAATTCATCTTTAATGGAAATAACTGAACAACAGAAAGATCAAAAGATTTTATATAAACCCATAATCACAAATCTTATTCATTACGCTATGCCTGTTATACGATATGATGTTGGTGATTATTTAGAAGAACCTATAATACAGGATAAAATGCCTATAACAGAAATAGGCAGGATACTAGGAAGAATTGATGACACAATTGAACTGTCAAATGGTAAATTTTTAGCTCATCATCATGCACATGAAATGTTTATTAATTTTATCGAATGTGAACAATGGAAATTTATTAAAAAAAGAGATGAGAATATTAAATTACAATTAAAGATTTCTAAAGAAAATGAAGTTAATAAAGAAGAAATCAGAGATAAAGCATTATATATTTGGAAAAAAAGATACCCTGACCAAGATTTATTGATTGAATTTGTAGATTTCTTTGAAGTGGATAAAATTTCAGGTAAATTTAAAAATATTGAAAATATTAAATGAGGCGTTATGAATTTAATTAAATATGCACTGAAATCATATTTGAATTTATTTAAAAATCCAGAAAAACTTGAAAAAGAAAAAATTAAAAAATTAAATCATATTGTAAATTATGCATATAATAATGTTCCTTTATATAGAGATCTATATAAAAATATTGATTTAAAAATTAATAAAATCGATGATTTAAAAAATTTGCCAATTATTGACTCAAATCAGCTAAGAAACTATGATATAAATTATTATACTTCAGAAGTTTATAACAGAGAATTTTTAGAAAAAAATGGTACAAGTGGGTCATCAGCTTCTCCTCTGATCTTTTATCAAAGTAATGAAGATGCACTTAAATGGCAAATTACCTTTTTAAAGATATTGTTTTTAAACGGTTGGAGACCATGGTGGAATGTGGCATTGATTTGGAGAGATAATATATCTAATCCTAAGGGTTTATTTGGTAAGTTAGTTAGTAAAAAGAGAAAAATTATTTCGATCAATCTCCCGGTTGAGCAACAAGTTGAAATAATCAAAAGAAGTAAACCAAAGTTGATTTACGCTCTTAAACCTACTTTAGAAATATTAACTAATTTTATGATTCAGAATGATATTGCAATTAATACAGTAAAAATCGTTGTTTCAATGGGTGAATCATTAAATATTGAATTATCTAATAATATTAAAAAAGTTTTTAATGTTTATCCCATTGACTATTATGGTGCAAATGAAATTGGTGCAATTGGCTGGACATGTCCAAAATGTGGTTATAGACACTTTGAGGATGATAATTTAATAATTGAATTACTTGATGAAAATGATAATCCTGTTAGTAAAGGTGAAAATGGAAAAATAGTAATTACAACTTTAGACAGGTTCGTTACTCCATTAATAAGGTATAATCTTGGTGATTATATTAAAACATTAGAAAATGTTGCAAAATGTAAATATCAATTCACTCAATTTGAACATATTATTGGAAAACATAGCGATGTTATAATATTGAACAATGGAAAGAAATTAACTTTTCAAAATTTTTACCCCTTAGTTATGAATTTAACTAATGTCAGAATGATACAATTTTATCAGAAAAAGAATGGAGATATAATAATAAAATATGTTCCATTTGATAAATCATTAAAAGGAAAAATTGAAAAATATATTTTAGAAAATTTGGTGTTTAAAGAACAAGTAAATTATTCATTCGAGGTTTTAGATTTTATTCCTCTTGAACCTTCAGGGAAAAGAAAATTAGTTAAAAAAGAAATTTAATTATAAGGCCAAACAATGATAATTAATTTTGTTGGAGATATAGCTCTTTTTAACATTGATCATAATAAATTTGAAATATCAAGTGAAATTATTTCGGTTTTAGAAAAAGCCGATTTAAACATTGGTAATTTTGAAACACCTATAACTGAAAGTGAAAATAAACTTGAAGTTCATCCGGTTCACCTTAAATGCTCAGAGGACAGCCTTAAAATTGTAAAAAATTTCCATGCTTTTAGCTTGGCAAATAATCATATTATGGATTATAATGAAGAGGGATTAACAGATACCTTAAAAGCATTAGAAAAAAATGGATTTGGTTATTTTGGAGCTGGAATTAATCAAGAGGATGCATTCAAACCTTTTCTTTATAATAAAAATGGTTATAGAATAGCTATTCTTGGCGCAACAAGATTTGCTAATGCAAAAAAAAATAAACCCGGCACAGCCAAAGATTCAATGAGATTATTAAAAACTAAAATCAAAGAGCTGAAAAAAGACAACTATTTTGTTATTATTTTTTTTCATTGGGGATATGAGTATGTTCCTTATCCTTCTCCTCGTGAAAGAAAAATAGCTCATAAATGTATTGACTATGGCGCTGATTTAATTATTGGCTCTCATCCACATATAATTCAAGGTTGTGAAAAATACAAAAATAAATATATATTTTATAGCTTAGGAAATTTTGTTTTTGATAGAAGTATATTTGAAGGTTTATCTTACTATGAAAATGACAAGCGAATTTTCGAGTCATTTATATTAAATTTAAATATTAATAAAAATTATCAGGTTAATTATAAAATAATTCCATTTTATTTTAATAATGATAAAATTGAATTATATGATGAATCAAATTTAAATATCATGATTAATGAATTTAATAACATATCAGAAATCTTCAATGCTAAATATATAGAATATTTAAAAGTTTTTTCCAAGTTTTCAAAAGAAATAAGCGAGCAAAACATTAAAGTAAGAAAAAATTATACTTTCCAAAAAAATAAAAAAACTTTTATTTTTATATTGAAAGCATTTAGTGACGCTAATTTGCAAGATCTTTCTAATCGTATAATTGGTTTATTATTAAGGAAATAATTGTTCAATATGAAAAAAAATTCTATAAGAATTTTTCAAGTTATTATATCATCATTATTATTAACATATTTAATAATAATATTTAAAGATGATTTTTCTTTAACATTGTTTAAAATACTCAATCCAAGTTATCTTTTTCTTTCCGCTATAATTGTTATATTTATTCTGCCATATATTGGTGTAAATCGTTGGAAATATTTTTTAAAACTGATTGGTATAAATGAAAACTTTTTACTTTTATATAAAATATCAGTTATATCAGATTTTTATGGTCTATTTCTACCGTCAAATTCGGGTTTTCTTGCTTTTAAAATATATTTTATTGAAAAATTAAATCCAGAAAAAATTGGTAAGGGAGGTAGCACTATAATATTTAGTAAGATATCCGGTTTGATTATAATGTGTATAATGGGTATCATAGGAAGTTTTCTTGTTGACATACCTAAAATATGGACAATAAGAGCTATAATCATTAGTATAAGTATCATTTTGTTTTCAATCATATTAATTATCAAATTTAAACCAACAATATTTGAAAACCTGAGCAATAAATTTAAAAATAAGTATTTACAAAAACTTGCTTCATATTTTAACAAATTATACAAAGCAATCTCAGAATTCCCTTTCCTTAAGGCTTTTGTAAATTCTTTTCCATTGATTGTGATCTTCCAACTTTGCACAATATTAAATGTCTACATCCTGTTTAATGTTTTCGGGGTTAACGTTCCATTTTTATATAACCTTGCAATATTGCCGATAATCTATATTGTAACTTTGATTCCGGTTTCTATAAGTGGCTTGGGGGTAAGGGAAGGACTATTTGTTTACTTTTTTGGATTAGTTGGAGTTGAGCCATCAGTTGCTTTAGTTGTGTCTTTGAGTAATTATTTAATTTTGTCAGTAACTCCTGCAATAATAGGAGGTATTTTAAGCATTTTTTCGCCTGTAATAAAAAAAGAAGTAGCACAAATGCGGTCAGCCAATGAATAATTTATTTCTGTCAGTTGTTATCCCTGTTTATAATGATGAGGAAGTCCTTGAAGAGCTTTATAGGAGGTTGAAACCTGTTATTGATAGTATAACAGAAAAATATGAGATAATATTTGTTGATGACGGTAGCAAGGATAAATCTTTTGATAAATTAATAGATCTTTATCAAAAGGATGATAATATTAGGATTATAAAATTTTCCAAAAATTTCGGGCAGCAAAATTCTATAGCAGCAGGTCTTGAACATTCAAAAGGGGATTTGGTAGTCCTTATGGATTCTGATTTGCAGGATCGTCCTGAGGATATACCAAAATTAATCAATGCAATGAAGGAAAATAATGTATCAATGGCAATAGCTAAATGGAAAACAAGAGATGACAGTTTCTTCAAGGTTTTGGTTTCTAAATTATTCTATAATGTATCCAAAAAGATTACAAGTATTCAGCACCCACCGAATGTTGGTGGTTTTAGGGTAATTGGCAAAAATGTTATTGATGAGATAAAGAAAATTAACGAAAAGACTGGAACAACAATCAGCCTGATTTACTGGGCTGGTTTTAAATATGTAACTGTTGATGTTGAGCGTGATGCAAGATTTGCCGGGAAGAGTGGATATAATATAAAGAAAATGTTCAAACTGGCTTTCGATAGAATTTTTTCATATTCACTATTTCCAATAAGGGTGGCAAATTTTATTGGGCTTTCTCTAAGTATTATTGGATTTTTCTATGGTGCATACCTTTTGATTGAGAGATTGACTGGAACAAAATTTTCTCCCGGTTGGACTTCAATTATAGTTCTTGTGTTGTTTTTATCAGGTATTCAATTTATTTTGATGGGTGTCATCGGAGAATATCTTGGCAGAATATATCTTGAAGCAAAGGGAAGACCAAAATATATTATTGAAAATTATATATCAAAAAATAAGGATTGAAATGAGTAAAAAAGTAATAATATTGGGTGGATTAGGCAATGGGACAGTAATAGCTGCAGCGATGGAAGATGCAAATCGCAGAGGTTTTGATGAATGGGTTTTCAGCGGATATCTTAACGATAAAATGGAAAAAGGTGAAATGCTTGAGGGTTATCCAATTTTAGGATCGTTAAAAGATGTTCCAAAATTTTTAGATGAAGGCTATTTTTTCATCAATGTTATATACAGGATTGACGGACAGGAAGATAGAGTGAAACTATTCGAGAGTTTAAATATTCCTGATGATAGATTAGCTATATTTGTTCATCCAACGGCTTATGTTGCACCTAATGTCAAACTTGGCCCGGGGACTGTCATAATGCCAAATGTATCAATTTCACCGGGCGTTGAATTCGGTAAATGCAACCTTGTAATGATAAATGCTATTATTGGGCATAATACTATAATCGGGAACCATTGTCATTTTGCAGCGCAATGCTGCGTCAGTTCTCTTTTAAAAATAGGTGATGGGGTTCATATTGGATTAAATGCAACGTTAAGAGAATTTCTGACAATTGGAAAGAATTCAACTATTGGAATGGGTTCTGTATTAACAAAAAATGTCGGAGAAGGAGAAATCTGGGTAGGAAACCCAGCGAAATTTTTAAGAAAAGCAGAATAAAAATGAAAAAAGTAGCGATAGTTCAGTCAAATTATATCCCTTGGAAGGGATATTTTGATATGATTAATATGGTGGATGAATTTATTTTGTATGACGATGTTCAATACACAAGAAGGGATTGGCGGAACAGGAACATTATTAAAACACCTAATGGGCTGCATTGGCTTACCATACCAGTTTCGGTAAAAGGGAAATTTTTTCAAAAAATAAATGAAACAAAAATTTCTGACCCAAATTGGGCAAAAATTCATTGGAATACCATTAAATTTGCTTATTCTAAAGCAAAATTTTTCAATGATTATAAGGAATATTTCGAAAGATTTTATTTATCTACTAATGAGATCCTTTTAAGCAAAATTAATCAACATTTACTAAAGATATGTTGTGATATTCTTGATATAAAAACTATTATCTCCACTTCCGACAATTACAAAATTATTGATGGAAAGAATGAGAAATTAATTTCTCTATGTCAACAAGCAAATGCAAATATTTATATTTCAGGTCCCGCAGCTAAAGATTATTTAGATGAGGCATTGTTTGCTAAAGAAGGTATTCAAGTAATCTGGATGGATTATTCCGGCTATCCTGAATATAATCAATTATACCCCCCATTTGTTCATGAAGTTAGTATCATTGATTTAATATTTAATGAAGGACCAAACGCAACAAAGTTTATGAAAAGTTTTGGGAAATAGTTATGCATATACCTTTTAATAAGCCATATCTTACTGGGAAGGAAGCTCATTATATGTATGAGGCGGTCTTCCTTGGGAAAATTTCCGGGAACGGTGCTTTTACCAAGAAGTGTCAGCGTTTCTTCGAAGAAAAATACGGGTTCAGAAAGACTTTGCTTACAACAAGCTGCACCGATGCCCTCGAAATGGCGGCCATTTTGATTGACATAAAACCCGGAGATGAAGTGATTATGCCTTCCTACACCTTCGTCAGCACAGCCAATGCTTTCGTCTTGCGGGGAGCTAAAATTGTCTTTGCAGATAGCGAAAATGAAACACCGAATCTCGATGCCAATCAAATTGAAGAGCTTATTACCCCGAAAACCAAAGCTATTGTTCCTGTGCACTATGCCGGTATGGCTTGTGATATGGATAAAATTATGTTCTTGGCTGAAAAGTATAATCTTTTTGTGGTCGAGGATGCCGCTCAGGCTATAGATTCATTTTATAAAGGTAAACCGCTTGGTTCTATTGGTCATTTAGCTGCGATGTCCTTCCACGAAACAAAAAATGTGATTTCTGGGGAGGGCGGTATGCTGATAGTTAATGATGAGCGGTTTGTTCGCCGATCGGAAATAATATGGGAAAAAGGAACCAACCGTGCAGAGTTCTTCCGTGGGGAAGTTGATAAATATGGCTGGGTGGATATTGGTTCTTCCTTTCTGCCCTCTGATATAATAGCGGCTTTTCTATTTGCCCAACTTGAAAATCTTGAGGATATTCAATCAAGAAGGAGAAAAATCTGGAATACATACTATAACGGGCTGAAACCACTTGAAGAGCGTGGGCATATTCGATTGCCACATATCCCTGAGTATGCAACAAATAACGCTCATATGTTCTATATTGTCTGCAAGGATTTGAACGAACGTGATGACCTGATAAGGGTGATGAAGGAAAGCGGAATAAATCCTGTATTTCATTATCTTTCGCTACATAAGTCTCCATTTTATGCCGATAAACACTATGGCAGGGAGCTTAAAAATTCTGATATGTATTCAGATTGCCTTTTGCGACTGCCCTTTTATTATGAACTAAAGGAAGATGAGCAGGAGAAAATAATTCTTTGCATCCGAGACTTTTACGAAATCAGACAGAAGATTGAGGAAATTTATGAAAGAAGAGAGGAAGAATAAAGATACAATATTATCAAGCTTAAAAGGTTTTTTGCAGAAATTTCTTCAAGAAAAGCCATTTCTATTCTCTTTAGTATTAAACACTATTTTATTTGCATTTTTTTTTATATCACTAACCCCTAATTTTAATACTAATGATGATTATGAATTGTTGAGTATTGTAGCGGGTAGATATGGAGAGCCCTCAGAAATGATGGTGTTTACTAATGTAATTATAGGAAAGATATTAGTATCCCTTTATAAATTTAACATTCATATACCTTGGTATTCACTATATTTAATATTTGGAATTTTTATTTCGAATATTGTATTAACATATTTACTATTTAAATTTCAACCAAATCTTCTAACATTATTTTTTTCTATTTTACTTTCTCTGTTTTTTATAATTATTAATTACATTAATATTCAATATACTATCGTCGCTGGTCTCTTAATGCTTAGTGGAATGAGTTTGTTATTTAGTTCAAATTTTATGAATAAAACCACAAAGTTTAGTAAATATTTAATTTACTTTTTTGGATCGTTGATATTTATATTTGGTAGTTTGATAAGGTTTGAAAATTTTTTCTTGATTAACTTTTTATTTATGTCAATAATAATTATCATTTCCTTAAAATTTTTTAAAGAAGCTAAAGAAAGAAAAAGAATTATTCGATTTGTATTTATTTTCATTATTACTATTTGTTCAAGTTATATACTAAAAAAATATAATGATAGTTTCTATATCGTAAATCAAGAATTTAATAAATTTATTGAATATCAAAGTTATAGACCAATTCTGATGGGGCAACAGCTTTTAGAACTTCAAGATAATATTACAAAAAATAAAATATTAACTTCTGTAGGTTGGTCAAACAATGATTATAAAATGATTCCATATGTATTTTCTTTTCCTAATGATATTTATTCTTTAGAAAAATTAGAAAAAATTGTTAATAATGAAAAGATAAAATCAAATCATATTGAATATTATCTTAATAAATTTATTTTTTCTTTAAAGAGTTGGGATAAACTAATTATAAATCCTGTAACAATTATCGCAATACTACTTTTATTAATATCAATAAATATATTTAAAATTCCTAAGCAGACAAGAATTTTAACTTTCTTTATAATTTGGATAATTTTTGTAATTATATTGATATCAACTTTAACAAAACCACTTCCATTGAGAGTTTTCTATACCATACTAACTTATTTAATTCTAATCCCCTTCTTTATTATGATCATTAATAAAGATAACAGAAATAACGATATAAGAATTAATAAAAATTTAATTATAATATTTACAATTCCTTTGATATTATTTGCTTCTATTGTCATTTTTTTTAGCAACATATACAATAAAATCAATCAAATGGAATTTAAATATTTTACTGAAAAATTAAAGTTACCAATAATGTACGTTTTGAAAGGCGGTGCTTATCCTTTTCAATTCTATCCTCCGCTAATGGACATTTCTGAACTTGATAATTTTAATTCGATTGGTTTAGGTTGGGGAACCGCACATCCTGTAAATTTAAAAAGAATTGAAAAATTAAAAATAAATGATCTGTATCTTGATTTGATAAATAGGAAAGATCTATTCTTAATTAGTTCACATATTCCAAAAAATAAATTAGAAAATGATGTTTATAAAACTTATATGAAAGAGCATTATAATCTTGACATAGATTATTATGTATTAGCTGATTTAAGATTTTCTTTCGTTAATAATTTGAAACTTGTAAAGCCTTATATAAAAAGATAAATGAATAATATTTTAACCCAATTCATCAGAAAAATATATAATTCTAAGGAATTTATCCCTCTTCATGCACCGAAATTTCTGGGCAACGAAAAGAAATATTTGAATGAATGTATTGATACTACCTTTGTTTCTTATGTCGGTGCTTTTGTTACGAAATTTGAGGAAATGACAAGGGATTTCACTGGTTCTGCTTATGCTGTTGCTACCTCGAGTGGGACAACAGCCCTGCAAATTGCACTTCAAATTGCCGGTGTGAGACAGGGCGACGAAGTAATTACCCAACCTCTAACTTTTGTGGCTACCTGCAATGCAATTGTTCATTCTGGGGGAACCCCAGTTTTTGTTGATGTCGAGCTTGACACTCTGGGAATGTCGCCAGAAAAACTTAGCGACTTTTTGAATGAGTTTGCAATAATCAAAGATGACGGTCAGTGCTATAATAAAGCATCGGGTAAAAGAATTTCGGCTTGTGTTCCGGTTCATATTTTCGGTTTTCCGGCAAGGATAGATCAAATTGTTGAAATATGCAATAAATATAACATTCCTGTAGTTGAGGATGCAGCAGAATCACTTGGTAGTTTTTATAAAGATAAACATACCGGCACATTCGGCAAGCTTGGAATACTAAGCTATAACGGAAACAAAACTATCACGACCGGTGGCGGTGGAATGATTATTACTGACGACGAAACTCTTGCAGCGAGAGCTAAGCACATCACAACAACTGCTAAGAAACCACATCCCTATGAGTTTGTCCACGATGAAATTGGTTATAATTTCAGAATGCCAAATATTAATGCTGCTGTTGGTGTTGCTCAGATGGAATACATAGATAGAATTTTAGAGAACAAACGCCAAACTGCAATGCTTTATAAAGAATTTTGTGAGGAAAATGGAATTAAATTCCTAACTGAGCCGAAGGGAGCTTTCTCAAACTACTGGCTAAATACAATCGTCTTGCGAAATCTGGACGAGAGAAACGAATTTCTTAAATTTACAAATGAGAATGGGGTTATGACACGCCCAATTTGGAGACTTATGAACAAATTGCCTATGTTCGAACAATGTCAGTCAGGTAATTTAGATAATTCGCTTTGGCTCGAGGAAAGGGTTGTTAATCTACCAAGCAGTTACAGGATTTAAAAATGAGATTAAATGCCAAACAAAGAAAAGCTCTTGAAAAAGCTTTAGAAAACGTTGAGGGAGAGGTATATTTATTTGGCTCAAGAATTGATGATACAAAAAAAGGGGGAGATATTGATATACTTATATTGTCAGAGAGTGATCCTTTTGAAATATCTCGAAACGTTTCAACAAAGTTTTTTATTGAGTGCGAAGAAAAAATTGATGTTATTGTGATGAACCCTAATATACATAATCAGGAAGAGGAAGCATTTCTAAAAGTAATCGAAAAAATCAGGATTAAGTGAAAGAAGAATATAAAATATTAATCAATGAAGCAATCAAAAAAGTGATTAAGTCAGTTAGGCTTGTTAAATCATCTTTAGAAAATTTAGCTCCGTATGACCCTACAAAAGAATATACAGATAAAGAGTTAGAATCTTATGACGCTTTAACAAGCAGATTTGAAAGAGCTTATGAAATTTCGATAAAATTCTTTAGAATATACGAGAAATATCAGTTCGCTGAATCATCTGACACCATTAGGGATTTGTTAAACAGAATGGAAAAATTGGATTTAATTACATCAGCTGAACAATGGATTGAAATGAGAGATTTAAGAAACAGAATCGTTCACGATTATTTACTTGCAGAAATTAAAAAAGCTTACGATTTAATTATGTTTGATTATGCTAAAGAATTAATAAGATTAGAAGAAAAAATAAAGAAGTTGGAAATTAAATAGGAAATAATATGGATGTCCAATTATCAGACATTGCGATAAAATTTCATAATCAGATTTCTCCAGTCAGAGAAATAATGAATTATGCAGACCCAAATACTTTAGAAGCAATTGGGGTTGAACCAAAAGATTTTATTTCTTTTGGTGGAGGATGGGTAAATCACAAGGCACCTAAAGGATACCAAAACGCATATTTAGAAATTATCAACAACGATCAAAAATTCCATTATGCTGGTGGTTATTCACCAACACCCGGTGAAAGATATTGCAAAGAAGCCATTATAGCTTTTGAAAGCGAAATCTACGGTATGAAGGATTTACAACCTGAAGAAATATTGATTGGGCAAAGTTCAACTCAATTGACTTTCTTCTTGTTTAAGATACTATTAAATAAGAATGACAAAATTATGATGTTAGACCCTTCATATTGTAATTATCCCCTTCAAAATAATATTTTCAAACCCGCTGAATTAATTGAATTTCCCGTCATAGATTCAGATTTCAATTATATAGCTAATGAACCTGAAACTATTAAGAACGTTGTTGAATTTATTGATAAAGAAAAACCTAAAGTGGTTTTGCTTGTTTCACCTGATAACCCCACTGGAGGTGTTCTTTCAGATGAATTTGTTAACTCAGTTTATGAAGAAGTATCCAAATACGGTGGTGTTGTTGTGATGGATTTTGCTTATAAAAGTTTAAATTTCTGTGATACTCCTAAATACTTTAGCAAGAAACCCGATGGAAATTTTATTACCATTCATTCAAATTCAAAATGGGGCAGAAATTTAGGCAGAAGACTTGGTTGGCTTGAAGCACCAGAATATATAATAAAAGCATTTGAAACTTTTCAATCTGCAACCATGTTATGCCCAGATAGGATGCATCAAATGGCTTTTACTGATTATGTTAACAATTCAATAAAAAATGGAGAATTAAAAAAATATATTGAAGAAACAAAAAAAATCTACAAGGAAACATCCGAAGTTACTATTAATGCCATTCAGGAGTTCATTAATCTACCACTAATTAAACCAATGGGTGGTATTTATATTGTTGTTAAAGTTTTTGAGAACAGTGCAAAATTTGTTCAAAAAGTTTTAAAAAATACAGGTGTTTTATTTATACCCGGATGGGGTTTTGGTTCAACATTAACTCAATCAGTAAGAATTTCTTACGGTCCTCTAATAGATAATCACAAATTAATTATTGAAGGAATGAAAAGAGTAGGCGATTTTTTAAAGAATGGAAACTAAAATATTAATAACACGAAGAATAAATGAATCTGCAGTTAAACTGCTAAGGGAACATTTCGAAGTTGATTACCGAAATATTAATGAACCATTGAGTAATGATTATTTATCAGAAAATGCACCTAAATATGATGGAATTTTAAGCACAATAACAGAAAAATTTGACGAAGAATTATTAAAAAGAGCTAGCTCAAGATTAAAAGCAATTTCTAATATGGCGGTTGGTTTGGATAATATTGATATTAAAACAGCTGAAAAACTTGGTATTAGTATTTTTAATACCCCAGATGTTGTAACTGATAGCACTGCGGATTTCACTTTAGCAATTGGACTTGCTTTTTTAAGACAAATTGTTGACTCATTCGAATTTATTAAAAAAAATGAATGGAAAAAATGGGATCCAGAGATTTTCAACGGTAGAACATTAAGAAATATAAATTGGGGGATTATTGGTTTTGGTAGAGTTGGGAAAGCAGTAGCTGAAAGGTTGAAAGGTTTTGGAGTGAAAATATATTATACTGATGTAAATCCAATAAATACTATTGATTTTGATTTTGCTACAAATCTTGAATTCGATGAGCTTTTAAACATTTCTGATGTAATTTCGATTCATATTCCATTGAATCAAAATACAAAAGGTTTAATTAATTATAACAATTTCAAAAAAATGCAAAGAAAACCCTTGATAATTAATATGGCACGCGGTAGTATTGTAAATACTGATGATCTAATAAAAGCTTTAAATGAGAATCTTATTTCCGGTGCAGCTTTGGATGTCTTTGATCCTGAACCAATTTCTTCTGATCATTCTATATTAAAATACAAAAATGTATTAATTACTCCACATATTGGAACTGCTACGATTGACTGTCGAAAAGAAATGGCAATGTTAGCAGCACAAAATCTAATTAACTTTTTTAAAGGACTTTGATTTTGGACTACAAGGAAAAATTTTTTGAGATTTTTAAAAATGTAATGGACGTAAAGGATATTGATTTGTCTTATTCTCTCAAAACATTACCCCAATGGAACTCTTTGAAAACCGTTGAATTAATTATTGAATTGGAAAGTCAATTAAACATCAAATTGAAAAGAAATCAAATTCCAAATATGACAAGCATTATAAACATTTTAGAGATTCTTGATAATCATTTTAAGATTGATTAATTGAGGTAAAATGAAAAAACATCAAAAACCTGATTTTGATTTTGAATTTAAATATAATTCAACTTTTGAATTATTACTCAAAAGAGCATTGGATAATAAAGATAAAGAATTTATTATAAGCATCCACAAAAACGAAACTGAGAGATTGACTTATGGTAAATTTCTTTCTAAAGTTATTGTGGTTGCAAATTATTTTAACAATTTACAACTAAAAAAAGGCTCAAGAATTTGTTTAATTATGCCAAACTCAGCTGATTTATTAATTTTAGAGTATGCAGCTTTTTGCAAAGGATTGACAGTTGTTCCCATAAATTATAATTTAAGTTCGGAAGAAATAAATTATATAATTAATGACAGTCATCCAAAAATAATTATCTATGATTTAGAATTTAAAAATAAAATTGATTTATTAAAATTAAATCCAGAAAATGATCATCAAAAAAAATTTATTACTCGTTATAATAATAACGATGATAGTAATATTTTCAACGTTTACAAAGACATAAATACATTAAATACCTATGATATTGAAATAAATTCAAATCTTGATGATGAAGCATTGATTATATATACATCGGGAACGAGTGGAAAACCAAAAGGTTGTATTTTAACCCACAGAAATATGTTGGCAGATGGTCAAGCTATTGCTGAATGGTTTGAATTTAATAATGATACTAGAACTTTGTGTTTGTTGCCTTTGTTTCATAATAATGGACAGATACCAACATTTTTAGCTCCTTTATGGGCTGGTGGTTCTACTATATTTAGCAGGGATGAAATTAGTTTCTTTTCTTTCTGGGATTTAGTAAATGAATATTCTGCTACCTGGACAAGCGTTATTCCCACTATACTTTCTGTATTGTTAAGTTTGCAATATGAAAGAAAGGATAATACAATGAAGGGAATTATTTGTGGTGGAGCATTATTACCGAGAACTGTTCAAGAAGAATTTGAATCAAGGTTTGGAATTCCTATTTATGAAGGTTATGGTCTAACAGAGACAACATCTTTTGCTACATTTAATCCCTTAAAAATTGAAGAAAGAAAAATAGGTTCAATAGGAAAGACTTTACCTGTAAATATGGTAGGTATTTTTGATGAAAATTTCAATGAATTACCTGTCGGTGAAGTTGGTGAAATTTGTATTAAAGGTTATAATGTCTTCAGCGAATATAACAATTTACCTGAAAATACTAATCAAGCGTTCAGAAATGATTGGTTTCATTCAGGTGACTTTGGTTATAAAGATAGTGATGGTTTTTTCTATTTTCGTGGTCGTAAAGATGATTTGATAATCAGAGGAGGTGAAAATATTTATCCACGTGAAATTGAAAATGTTGTATATATGTATCCAAATGTCAAAGATTGTGTAGTTATCGGTGGTCCTCATAAAATTATGGGCGAGGAACTAATATTATTTGTTGAAACAGTTGATAACAAACCAATTGATAAGCAATCCTTAATTGATTTCTGCTCAGAACATATTGCGAAATATAAAATACCATCAAAAATTTATATAACTTATGAATTGGAAGGTTTGAAACATATACCAAAAGGACCAACAAATAAAATTCTACGTAAAGAGGTTAAAAAATATTATATAGAAAATATTTTAAAAGATAAGTGATGCAAGATATTTATATACTTGGAGATTCAGGCTTTGCTCGAGAAATAGCATTTTTAATTGAGCAAATAAATAATAAAATTAATAAATGGAATCTTGTTGGATTTTCTACTAATGACAATAATAAAATTGGATCTTTTAATGGCAAATATCAAATTGTTATTACCGATGATGAGCTTATGAATATCGAGCAACCTGTTGCAGTAGCTTTAGGTATCGGAAATATAAAGATTAATGAAAGAATTATTAAAAAATTAAAAGAAAATAATAATATTAGCTATCCAAATCTAATTCATCCAGATGTTGTTGGAGATTGGGAAAGGATAGATATCGGCATAGGAAATATAATTTCCTCTGGATGTAAATTTACGACTGACATTAAGTTAGGAAATTTCAACATTTTCAATTTATCTTGCACTATTGGGCATGAGTGTGAAATTGGTAATTTTAACATTATTAATCCGTCAGTCAATATTGCCGGTGGTAATAAAATTCAAGATAGGATATATTTTGGTATCGGCTCTCAAGTTTATCAATTTCTTAATATTTGTAGTGACTGTGTAATTGGTGCAAGTTCTTTAATTTTAACTAATATTAAACAACCGGGAACTTATTTGGGAGTTCCTGCTCAAAAAATACTTTAGATTTTTTTGATTGATTATGGAAGAACAAATAAAAAAAATAATGTCGGAGGTGTTTTTATACCCATTAGAAAAAATTACGGATTCAACGTCGAGAAATGATGTAACTAATTGGGATTCTCTTCGCCACGTTCAATTAATACTCGAGTTGGAAGCTAATTTTGGTTTAAAATTTAAGCCAACAGAAATTTCTGATATGAACACCTTTGAAAAAATTAAAAATTACATAATTAATTACAATCACTAATATGTCAAATCAAAGACCATTAGGGGAAATTATCACTTTGCCGAAGATTCTCGATCCGAGAGGGAATCTAACTTTTATCGAGTCGAATAATCAAATTCCTTTTAAAATCGAAAGGACTTATTGGGTTTACGATGTTCCGGGAGGTGAATTTCGTGGGGGGCACGCTTATTTCGAAAATGAAGAATTGATAATTGCCCTTTCCGGTAGCTTTGATGTTGTTTTGGACAATGGCTTTGAAAAGAAAACTTTTCAAATGAACCGTTCCTATTTTGGTCTTTATGTTCCCAAGATGATTTGGAGGCATTTAGAAAATTTTTCTTCTAATTCACTTTGTCTTGTTCTTGCCTCGCAAATCTATAACGAAAAAGACTATATCAGAGATTATAATGAGTTCCTGAAGTTGGCAAAAGGTATTCATTAATGCACGAAAGATATTCTAAGTCTGAATATATCAAAAAAAGAAGCAGGAACATAATATCCCGCTTTTTTATTAAGTTACTTGATATAATAACCAGATTTACTATCCCGAGCGGATTGCGACTGAAATTATACAGGTTAATGGGTGTTAAAATCGGCGAGGGATGTTTCATTGGGCTTGATTGTATGCTTGATTCATCATTCCCTGAACTCATAACATTCGAGGACGACGTTGTAATCTCATTCCGTGTAATGATTATCTGCCACGACGATGCAAAGGGACTATCCGGGACAAGTGGAAGCAAAGATGACTGCACTGTTTCAGCGGTAACCCTCAGAAAAGGTTCCTACGTCGGTGCTGGTGCTATAATTTTACCCGGAGTTGAAATTGGAGAAGGGGCTGTAGTTGCAGCAGGGGCTGTTGTTTCGAAAGATGTTCCACCTTACACTCTTGTTGGGGGAGTTCCTGCAAAAATTTTGAAGCAGTTGAAATAATTTTTTTTACCCGCAGAAACCTCAGAGTTTCATTTATGCGTTGTCCAATTTAAACCTATTTCCTGCAACTTCTTAATCCCATCCATTTTAGGTTTCAAGCCCAATGCCAAAAGGTCAAAGTCGCACATAATTTTAACTAAGTCATCAAATTTGATTTTTGGTTCCCAATTTAATGTTTTTTTAGCTTTGGAATAATCAGCAACTAAGTGCTGAACATCAGCTGGACGCATATATTTTTTATCATAGGAAACAACTTCCATCCCCGTTTTCAAATTATCCGATAGAGAATTTTCAAGACTTTTAATTACACCTGAATAACCTTCATCGTTCTTTTTCCATTCAAGTTCTATCCCACAATATTCAAAAGCTTTTTCTAAAAATTCGGAAACTTTATGGCTTTCGCCTGTGCCAACAACAAAATCATCAGGCTCGTCCAATTGAAGAATTTTGTGCATAAGTCCAATATATTCAGGAGCATAACCCCAGTCTCGTTTAGCATCAATATTTCCAAGGAACAGTTTCTTTTGCAATCCTTTGATAATATGAGCTAAAGCCCTTGTTATCTTTCTTGTAACAAAAATCTCACCACGTCTTGGGCTTTCGTGATTGAAAAATATTCCATTCGATGCAAATAAATTATAAGCTTTGCGATAGTTCACAGTTGACCAATATGAGTATAATTTTGAAATGGCATAAGGGCTATTCGGTCTGAAAGTTGTCTGCTCATTTTGAGGAGCAGGACTATCCCCAAACATTTCTGATGATGATGCCTGATAGAACCGTGTTTTTATACCACTACGCCGTATAGCTTCGAGAAGTCTGACAGTTCCAAGCCCAGAAACGTTCCCAGTGTATTCAGGCATATCGAATGATACTCTAATGTGGGTTTGTGCTCCAAGATTATAAATTTCGTCCGGTTTGATATTATAGATTAAGTCTGTCAATTGTCCAGAATCAGAAAGGTCGCCATAGTGGAGCTTTAGTTTAGTTTCAGGGAAATTTTTGGGGTCTTTATATAAATGCTCAATTCTGTGAGTGTTAAAAGTGCTTGCTCTGCGAATCAAACCGTGAACTTCGTAGCCCAAGCTCAATAAATATTCAGCAAGATAAGAACCGTCTTGCCCTGTTATTCCTGTTATTAATGCAATTTTCATTATTTTTTCATTTGATTATTTATTTTTCAATTTTTTCTATATTATTTGTGATTGAACAAAAACAATACCAATCATATTCTTGGAATTATTTTAATTTGCTCAATCAACTCATCTTCAAAGCTATCTAAATCCTCTTTTGTCCAAATATATTTATGAGTCCATTCTTCATCTCTAACATTATTATCAGCAAGTTTAGTAAATAATAATCTTGAAAGATATTCTTTTTGATTGAAGATTTTTGATATTAAAAAAGCATAAACTTTCATCTGAAATTCATAATGAGCAATAAGCCTCTCCTTATGTTCATTATCTTGAATTGTATTAGTCTTCCAATCCCAAATTTCATAATTTCCATCAAAGTTTTTCAAGAGTAAATCAATTTTTGCATTAAGAAAGTCATTATGAATAGGAATAGTTAGAGAATATTCGGATTTACCGTTAATAATGTTTTCATAATTATCTTTAATGAATTTTGAATTTGCAACTTTTTGAGCCTCCGAAAGCAGATTCTCTGCTAAATTTTTTGAATTAATTAAATTAAAAGGTATCACTGAATTGATTGTATTTTTTAATAATTCAATATCAATACTTAAATCACTCTTTAGCCAGATATTAATCCTTTCCAGAACTTTGTGAAGCAAAGTTCCGAAAATCATTCCACTTTCCTCGTCTAATTCAGAATCCTGAAAAAATATTTGGTTACTTTCGGCATCAATTGGCAAACCCAAGAGATATTTAAGACGGAAATATTTTTCATCATCAAGAAAATTTTGAATCTTAGTTGGAGAATAATTTAGATATTCAATGTTAGAAAATATTTCACGAATATTCAGAATTTTTTCATCTTCTTTTTTCTCGCTTAATGAAGCAATTCCCTTTGTATCTTTTATTTCGCTTTTGATATTAACTTTGAATTCGTGATTAATTTCTTTCGGTTCATTATCAACAAGAATTAATAAATTATTTTTCAGGTCTATTGATTCATCATCATAAATTTTATTTATATCGTAATTCAAAGCTTTCATTAGCATTTTAAAAAAACCAGAAGGTTTATTAACTTTATTATCTTTATTTAGCTTTAATTCTGCAGAAATGACTAAATAATCTTTTGCTCTTGTCAGAGCCACATAGAGCAACCTCTTTTCTTCGGCATATTCTATTTGTTTCCTCTCTTCTTTTGTGATAAGATATGAAGGTGAATCACATTGTTCTGGATAATTTTTCTCATTTAGCTTTTGCACAGGAAACCAAAGACCCAGTTCAGGTGAAATAACAAAACCCTCGTTTTTCTTAGCCTCAGAGTTGGTTCCCTGAAGTATGACAACTGGAAACTCCAATCCCTTCGAGGCGTGAACTGTCATAACATTAACAACATCGTCATCGGTTATGAAAACAGATTCGCTTTCATCAATTTCGTTTTCAGTAATAAACTTAACCTCGTTTATGAAATCATAAAAGTTCCTGAAACCTCTTGAGTCGAATTCTCGAGCAAAATTCAGGAATTTTTCAATATTTGCTATAATTTGTTTCTCTCCTGATTTATTAGAGACAGTTCCAAACCAAGCGGCGTCTTGCAGAAATTTTGCTAATAATTTATAAATAGGAATTCTATCAGCTAATTTTATAAATTCTCTTAATATTAAGTATGCTCTCAATGAATTTGTGTATGTATCAGTATTTTTTATGTTAGTATAATTTATTAATTTTTCCCAATATGTTTCTCCTTCGGTTTTTGATATTTTTAGTAGCGTTAAGTCATCTACATCGAAAAAAGGAGACCTTAACAATGCTACTAAAGATAAATCATCATTCTTGTTATGAATAAAATAGAGTAAGGATATTAAATCGGTAATTTCTTGAGTTTGATAGAAACCGCTTCCGCTATGCACAACAAATGGAATATTGCTATTCAAAAAGGATTCTGCAAGTGAAGAAAAACCTGCTCTTTTACGAGATAATACCGCAATATCCTTAAATTGAACATTTCTCATATTCCCGTTTTCGTCCATAACTTGAAGTGGATTTTCTCCATAAACAGCGTTAAGTATAAATTTTGTGATATTTTCAGCTTCTCCAATTATTTCTTCCGAAGAGTCATTTTCATCATTACTTTTTCTAAATGATAAAAGAAAATCAACTGCTCCTGACCATCTTTGTTCTTGATTATTTAGGTCAAGAACTGATTCTACGTTTCTTGCACAAATAAAAGGCTCATATTTGATATCATACAAATTTGCAGATTCCTTCATCAATTTACCGCAAACTATATCAACAAATGAGGCTATTACAGGTTGAAGCCTGAAAGTAGCTGTAAGTTTTATATCGCCTTGTGCTTCCTCATCATTTTTTGAATTAATTTTTTGGTTATTTACAAGGTATACATCATTGATTAACCCTCTTTCTAATTTCATTTGATTAATTTTTTTTATATCGGTCAGAGCCTGATTGAAAACCCGAACATCTGAATTTCTGAATCCGTAAATACTTTGTTTTGCATCACCGACAATGAATAATTGAGTAGTGTTTGGAGCAATTTTTTCTTCAACAATTTCAGTAATAATGTCTTTAATTATATCATATTGAATGAAATTGGTATCCTGAAATTCATCAACAAGCAGATAATCTATGTTTCTCCTTACTTTTCCTAAGATATATTTGTTTTTCAGTAATTCTCTGGTTTTAATCAGAAGGTCATCAAAATCCAAACCGTTAATTTCCTGCTTTTCTGCTTCAATTATTTCATTTATATCTTTGACCATTGCCAAAATCGTTTTTGCATAATCAATAACCTTCTCATCGAGCGGGCAATCACTTAAAATTTGAAGAAAATTTAATAACTCAACAATTTTTTCACCGTAAATGTTTAAAATGACTTCTTCTTCATCCATCATCTTGCTTTTCTTTTTAAAATTTTTATTTACCCTGCCTTCATCAGTAAATAGAAGTTTAAAGTTAGCTTTTAAATCTTCAATATGCCTTTGATGTTTATCGGTATTAATTAACTCCTCAATCTCTAAATCTATCAAGATATTATCAAGTAAAAATCCAACATTTGAATCTTTATCGGATGATAACTTAATATCAAGGCGATAAAAATCCGAAACAAGACTATGCATTAATCTGCCCGATTCATTGATTTTCGAACAAATAAAAGAATAAATATTGTTTAAGATAAAATCATTCGAATTTTTATATAAATTCTCAAGATTTTCTAATATATCTCTTTTGTTCAAAAGAGTTTCAACAATAGATTGAACTTTAAATCTACCAAGCTCTCTGAATAAATTTTTTGCTCTTAATTTTTTGTTATCGTCATCTGACTCGAGCCATTGTTCAAATGTGCTTAGAATTGCATTTCGCTTAATGGTTAGAAGTTCGGAATTTGAAAGCTCGTAATAGAACGGCGAAACATCCGCCTCGATGGGAAAATCTCGTAATATAGAGCCACAGAAACTATGAATAGTGGATATTCTTGCATAAGTCATTGATTCCCGAATTTTTCTAAGCCTTTTCAGCTTCGAAAAGTCAGTCTCCTGATAAATTGCTTCTTCCAGCTTCTTAACAACCTTAGTAAGCATCTCGGAAGCTGCTTTTTTAGTGAAAGTAATAGCTACAACTCTTCTCGGATCAATATTAAGACTTTCATCAAGAATGATTTTAAGAAATTTTTGAACTAAAACGGTGGTTTTGCCCGAACCTGCATTTGCAGTAACACACATATTGCGGTCGAGCGATAAGGCTATTGACTGTTCTCTTGTTAATTTTGCCATAAAAATATTAATAAAGACAAAGCAAGAAGTTAGAAATTTACATAAAAAATTTTTAAAATTCATAAAAAATTATTAAATTGCAAATCCTAACATCGCGGGGTGGAGCAAATGGAAGCTCGTCGGGCTCATAACCCGAAGGCTACAGGTTCAAGTCCTGTCCCCGCTACAAAATTGAAATCATTAAAAGCCTTGTAATTTTATCTGTTACAAGGCTTTTTTTATCTTTTGTAAAATTTAACTTTCTCTAATTTTTTTCTTTGAATAATTATTTTTATATTAGATAATATTAATTTCATTAAGGTGAATTATGCTTAAATATATATTGATTGCTATTGCTGTTGCGGTTGTTGTTATTGGTGGTGTATTTTTCCTATTGTTTAATGCTACTTCAGGTTTAACAGAAACAGCAGATAATTTCTTTACAGCTCTTTCCTCAAAAGATTACCAAAAAGCTTATACTTATTTATCAAAGGAATTTCAAACAAAGACCTCACCCGAAGACCTTCAAAATAGGTTTATGAATTCAGAAATCAAGAATTACTCTTCAGCCAGTTGGCACAATCGCTCTTTCGAAAATAATGTCGGTAAATTGGAAGGTGAAGTAAAAACCTCCACTGGAGGCACAATCCCAATAAATCTTGTTTTAGTCAAAGAAAACGATGAGTGGAAAATCAACTCAATTGACAAACTCGAAAGCGGTTTCGTTCAAAGCACAGATAGTAAAGAGCCAAAAATTCCCGATGATGTAGAACTAAAGCAAATGACAAAAGAAATTATTATGGCTCTTGGCAATTCAATCATTAACAAGGATTTTGCCGAATTTTATGGTATTATTTCTTACACTTGGTCAAAGCAAACCAAACCCGAAGAATTACGAAAAGCTTTTGTTAGCTTCGAAGAAAAAAATATTAATCTAAATGATTTTGCTCATCAAACCGAACCAGTTTTTGATAAAGTCCCTGCTATAGATGAGAACGGTCTTTTAGTTTTAAGCGGGTCTTTTCCTCTTAAAGATATCAGCTTAATTTTTACTATGAAGTTTATCTATGAGCATCCTAAATGGAAATTAATTTCAATTAACATAAAAACAGTATAAATTATGTCGAAAAAAGTTGCTTGTATTATTATTCACGGAATTGGAAAGCAAAAAGAAAATTATGCTGAATCAATTACATTCGAATTAAAAAAACAGTTTACTTATAGCATTAAAGAAAAATCAAAAAATCCTGAAAAGGAGTTAATAGTTGAACCGGTTCTTTGGTCAAATGTTTTCCAAAATGCCGAAGATGAACTATGGGAGCGATTAAAGCAGGGAGGCTCTCTCGATTACCGTAACTTAAGACGTCTAATGATTGACTTCGCTGCGGATGCAATTGCTTATGTAAAAATTCCAAATGATACTTTTGCTTACGATGCCGTTCATTCAATGTTTGCAAAATCATTGCACAAATTGGCTCGTCTTGCCGGAGAAACTGCTCCACTTTGCATAATTGCACATAGTCTTGGAACCGTAATAGCAAGTAATTTTATTTATGATTATCAAGCTTCCGAACAAAAGCCACATCTTATTTCTGAAATGGTTAAGAAACAAAGCACGGACACTCCTTTGGAACGCCTCGAAACTCTGTGCCTGTTTTACACTCTTGGATGTCCTCTTCCCATTTGGGCTTTGAGATATAAAAATCCAAAATTCGGTCTTCCAGTAACCATCCCCTCCCCGAAATTAAAGAATTACTATCCTGATTTGAAAGGAGAGTGGGTTAATTATTATGATAGGGACGATATAATAGGTTTTCCACTCAAAACAATTAATGAAGAATACAATAAAGCTGTAACAGCTGACAGGGAAATCAATGTAGGAGACATATTCAGCAGTTGGAATCCCGCTGCTCATTTAGGTTATTGGAGTGATTCAGACGTTATAATTCCTATAGCTCAGTCCTTGGCAAATGTTTGGCTACATATTAACTCCAAGGATTAATAAATTTTTTTGTTATCATTAGAAATTCTTTCAAAATAAACTTAAACTCAGGAACCACTGCAAATAACTTTGCGTTCTCTGCGGTTAATCATTTGTTCTTATTTTCAAGAAAATATTCTCTGCGAGCTCTGCGTGAAACTGATAAACTTGATTTAAGCAAGTCAACTGTTTTATAAACATAATTCTCTTAAAAATTTATTTCTCGCAGAGGGCGCAGAATAACACGCCAAGCTCGCAGAGTTTTTTTAGAAATTTGAACTTATTTTGACTAAAATGAACATTTTATATTTGTCAAGTTTAATAACTTTGCGTTCTCTGCGGTTCATCATTTGCATTATTTTCAAGAAAATATTCTCTGCGAGCTCTGCGCGAAACTGATAAACTTGAGTTACCCTAAGACATTAAAGTAAATTAAATTTTATTCAAATCGTTCAGAATTATTTAACCTTCAAGAAAGATTTTCCTATGCTTCTTTCGGGTGTAACGACTATAAGAAGATAATATCCGGATGGATGTTTGCTCCAATCAAAATTAAACCTCTTTTCTTCTATATTAATTGATTGAGAATTCCTCTGCCATACAGAATTTATTATTTCCTGTCCATTAATATCAAAAATTCTGAATTGAAATACACCATTTTCATTACTTCTAATGAAAAATTCTAAATCGTTATCAATAACGGTTGAATTAAAATTAATACTTGTTCCGGTTGTCAGTTCAAAGTCATTCAGAGAATGCTGGCATACGCCCTCAATTTTAAGTCCCCCTTCAGTTATTTCAGGATAAAGAGTGCTATCAGAAAAAGAGATTTCCCCAAATTTCAATAAACCTTTTTGGGGACCACCAACGAGAACCTTCCCTTTGATATAATTGATTATCAAAGGCTTTTTCTCAAGTCTTGAAACGTCACTTTCAATTTTTACAATTCTTAAATTTTGGTTTAAATTATTAGAAATTATCTTTCCTGAAGAAACACTTTCGGGTAGGAAATAATGCGAATTGAAAATCACCTCATAAGTAATTTTAATGTTCTTGTTAATAACGGTATCTGTCTCCAAATGAGCTAAAACAGGTATTGAAAAATTTTCATCACCAATTTTAGCTGTTGTATCGGGAAGCACAAACATTACAGGTATTTTATCAATCCCATAGCCAGATAAATATAAATTAATTATTTCTTTGCAAGGCTGACTAAGTGTGATTATAAGACTGTCTTGATAAAATTTTTCAATCAATGGTAAAAATTCAATTTCAAGAGTTAGTTGCTCTTTTGAAGATAATACCAAAGGATAATTGATATTGTTTATTATCTTGAAAGCATCATTTGATATATTTTTAAGTTCAATTTTCTCTATTTTAATGTTTTCAGTTGATGAATTAATTAAATCCATCTTAAAGGTCTTATTATGCTTCAAGATAACATTTCCAAAATCATAATCAGAATAACCTGCTAATCCGGAAGAAATCAGCTCAACTTTAAAAATAGCTTTGCCAATACAATTATTAGAGTCAATGACTGTTAATTCATAATCTCCGGGCTTAACAACAGTAATGGTTTGGGTTGTATCGCCTGTATTCCAAAGATAGCTTGAAAATTTCTGAAGGCAAATCAAATCTGCGGTTTCACCATTACAAATTTTATCCTGCCCTGATATAATTGGTTTGGGATTTTTAACCAAAATTATATTTAAAGTATCAGAATTACCTTTCGAACCTTGCTTATTAGTAACAGTAACAAAGTATTTACCGGGCTTATCCACGATAATTTCCCGTGTTGATTCACCTGTATTCCATTTATAACTTTCAAAACCTGCCGTAGCCGATAAGGTAATATATGAGCCTTCGCAAAGCACAAAATTACTTGGTGTAATTTTGGGTTTTAAGCTCGAATCTATTGTTATTAAAAGCTTATCATACCCCTCGCATTTAGTTATTGTGTCGGTTTGCCAAACTTCGACAATGCCCGTTCCAAAATTTATCCAAGTAATATCAACTACATTAGAGTCATCTCTTCCTATTATTGTCCCATTGGTTGCAGACCATTTGATTTTTGTATTTTTTAAACTATCTATTTTGTATCTTGCTGTGAAATTGCTATAAACTGCATCCGGTCCGTCAATTTGAGGTTTAGGCCTGCTGTAACCTTTGATTTCAATAATATCAGAACTAACGCTACATCCATTGCTATCAATTGCTGTAACATAAATACTAATCGGCTTTTTGATAACAATCGAAGGTGTCGTTTCGCCATTGCTCCATTTATAGCTAATAAAGTTCTGACGAACTTTCAAAATCACACTATCACCCTCGCAAAAAGGGTTATCTCCGATTAACTCAACAAAAGGTTTTTCGGTTTTATATTCTTCGATTTCGATATTTGCTTTTCCGACACAGCCGTTATTAGAAGTAACAATAACAGTATATATTCCTCCCCTTCTGACTACTATCGAAGGGGAAGTTTCTCCGGTTGACCACCGGTAAGTATAATATTTATTATCTAGATATAACACAAGGCTTTCTCCCCTGCAAATAATTTTTTTGTCGGGAGGATTAGTTTTAATTTCTGGTTTGGTGAAGGGTATCACTGTTATTTCCTCCTGAAACATATCCCAAGGCTCAGAGTCGCTCGAATCCAATTTAGAATACAAAGAAACAGTGTATGTTCCTGATTTTGGAAATTCATAGTAGACTTTTTTCCCAAATAAACGGATGCTGTCATCGATTACCCACTCCCAATATTTTACCTCCTCAGGTGTGATAGCAGTGAATTCAATTGGTGTTTGAGCGCAAATTGGATTTTCCGGCTCTGTTTTGAAATATGTTAGATTTGCTCCATAACCAACGGATAAGGAATAACCTCCATCCCACTCATAATTTAAGCCATATCCAGAAAAACCATATAGATATGCAAGATACATTGCTGATGAGTAGATATTATGAACACCTTCCTCAATATCAACCTGAGCATAATAATAATTTGAATTGCCCGGCAAAGGTTTGAAAAAATTCCTAATGTTCAAACTATCCAAAAAGATTTGGTTAATGTTTCTTGAATGAGTTATGATATTTAGGCAGTGCCTTTTAATATTATCAAAACCAAGTGCAACGGTCTTGAATGTAACATTTCCTGTGAACATAGCCTTAGCAGGAAGAAGGTTCAGCATTGAAGGATCCCCAACTATATCCCTGTTGACTTTTGGATAATTACAGTCCTTATTGCGTGAAAATTGAACAACAGAAATTTTCTTATTAGCTTTTATTGTTGATGGGTTGAATAAGAGAGTATCGAAATATTCTCTTTCATTTAATGTTTTAATAATCCTATTGTTAATGCTGATATTGTTATTGTTTTCGAGTGAGATAATTCGAGCAATATTTCCATTATTAAGATATTTAAACGGGACAAAAGCAAACTCATTATCCATTGATTCCGTTGGATAAACCTGATCCCATATTGGATCATTTCCTTCTTTAGGGTCGTAACAACTGGAATCAATCACTGTGTTATAATTCCCTGCAAAGATAGAAATAGGTTTTGAGGGATCGAGACATCTTACACGAGAGCCTGTCAGGTCTCCCTGATCGCTATAAATATATGTTTCACCTTTATTAAGCGTGATTCTAAATGAAGCTAATATGGTATCTCTTGCATTTAGATATCGAACCTTCGGGGATATTTCTATCTGATTATTATCATAACCTGAAACTATAATAAAAGCATTGTCAATATTACTATCATTTTTTAGTGTTCCAATATCATAAGTTGAAATAACGTAGTCAGTTCCGGTTGCATAAACCGGTAAAATTAGAGTGTGGTCTCCAAGGTGTGATTCCTCTGAGGAAAAAACTGTAACTGGTTCTTTAGTTTTTAAATAAATACCATTTTTTTCTATTGTAAAGCGATTATAATGCAAATGATAGTAAAGATTAGGAATAACAACACTTGTGCAAGAATTAGAATCAACGGTAAATGATTCAGACCAATTTTGATGGGGCATTGATACAGTTCCTGAATTTGCTTTTTCGGAACAAATCATCAATTTACCATTGAACCCACGATTGACAAACACAAACCAGAATTCAGTCCCCTTAGCCAGATTTTTATAGGCAAGAGCTGTTTCATTAATGCAAAGGACTATAAAAATCAGAACTATAAATTTCAATATTTTATTTGAGTTGGGTAATTTCCTTATATTTTTAAAATTTCTATATCTTTTCAATAATTTTCTTCTACTTAATTAAAAACAATTTTTTTACTTTCACCATTTCAGGTGTTTTCAAAATTATGAAATAAATACCTGATGAAAAATTCGACAAATCAACCGTAAATTTATGATTTGGGAAAAGCCCAAGCTCCTTTTCATTACTTGAATGGAATGTGTTGATAGGCGTTTGTTTGCCCTTTTCGTCAGAGATATATACATTATATGTCCCTTTTTCAATATAACTTATCTCAATTTCGAAAACACCGTCAGATGGATTAGGAGTTATTTTAATATCAACAGGATTAACATTTTTAACCAAACGGTTGCCACCCTCTTTACAGATAATGTTCGTTAATCTACCATTAACGGTATCCAGTTTACCTATTACATTAATAGGTTCGAATTTGATTTCAATCCACAACAAATCAGTGAATTCTACATCTCCGAGCAAAGCATCGCAAATAAATTCCGTAACAAGCGCTGTGTCAGTTCGAAATTCAACTGAGTCAATGCTGAAACTTAGATTAACAAAATCACCAACAACATCCTTCTTTTCAATTCTGCCTTTTGTAATTGAATTGACAAAAAGCAGATTTTTTCGGTAAGAGAAAGTTGCCTTTAAATTTGCTTTGACCGATTGATTAACTGCTTGTGTTATAATAGCTTTAACGGGTAATTTGAAACCTCTTAAAGTTGGTTCAACAACTAATTCTGGAAGAATTATAGCGGCTGAAACCGGAGGTGCCCCTTTCCCTTGAATATTTACAGATAGTGTATCCTCGCAATTTGTAAATTCAAGAACAACTTTAAGAAAATCTGTGTATTGAATTTCGGAAATTGGAGTGAATGTGATATTTATATCAACTGAATTTCCCGGATTTAACTGATAATTCTTTAAATCAGGAGAGTATGTAAAAATAAGCGGCAAAGTCAATGGAAGTATTTCCTTTATCCTGAAAGCTCTATTACTAATATTTGTAATAGAAACTCGATTCTGACCGCTTGAATTTATAATTACAGAACCAAAATTAACAGGATTTGGGTTTACAGAAGCGGGAAAATTAACTTCACCAGTAAGATCAGTTACCAAATCTTTTTTGATTGTTTTGAAAGAAGCTTTGGAAATTACCTGAGCAATTTTAATCCCCTCAGTAGCTCGATTTGGATTAAATGCTATATATCTAATTAAAGGCTCTCTTCCTCTAAACACATAAGGGAAGGTAATATCATTTACAAACCTGAACAAGGAGGCATCATTTCCGGTTATGAACATAGTATCAAGTTGAGCGTCAGGCAAAAAGGAGATAATTCTGATACTATCAATTATTTCTTCGCAATTAGCAATAATCCCATAATTTAGATTTTTCGTATAGTTGTATTCTCCATCAGTCCCCCCACCTCTGGCTATCATAGAAATAGTATCAGAGCAAGGTGTATCAAATCTAAATAATAAGAAACTATTAAAATTGCCTACCATAGTGGGCGAAAATGTTACTTCAAAATCTGCAAATCCACCTGCATCAAGATCAGCCACTTGTGGTTGAACTGTAAATTGATTATCACTACTTGTTACAGCATAAATATGTCTGCGGAAAGTGCCTCGATTAGTAACTCTAACTGTCTGTTTCTCTGAATCGGTTAAGGCTAATGTAGTAAATTCCAACTGAGTTGGAGTGAATGTAATATTGAGCTTTTCAATAAATCCGGTAAGCTTTATCCTTATCTCTGGTTTTTGGGGATCTTCAGTTTCAATAATCAGTAAAGCTTCTTTCATTCCATCTGGTCCGGGTTGTCCCCAGAAACGAATGTAATAATACTTCGACTCGCCGGGCATTACATCAATTGAAAGAGGTTCGGAGGCAATTGTAAAATTATCTTTGTCTTTTCCTTCGATTCGAGCAGGTTTTTTCAATTTGAAAGGAGCAGAGCCACCATTTTTGATAAAAATTGAATCCTGAATGTTTTGACACCATAGAACCCTGCCGAAATAGACGGAATCAGCACTCACCTGAACTTGTGATGTCGTCCCGACTCCATTCAACAAGACTTCTGCTGTATCGTAACACGCATAGTTTTTATCAACTGAAAACACTTTATAATTGAAAGTAAAGAGTCCTTCGGATTGTGGCTCAAATTCAATACGAATTGTCATTACTTGATTTTTTTGCAAAATTGTAGGTGGAGGAGGTGTTGCACTGATAAACCTGAATGGGGGAGGTAATGTTGGCAATGACTCAATATACACATCCCCTTCATCTTCATTGGTTAAGTATAGTTCAATTATCTCTTTATTGCCGACTTTTACGCTTCCAAATGTTCCGCTATTGGTGAAAGTGAGCTTACTTACCACACCTCTACCAATTAATATTAAAGTATCATAAGTATCAGGGCAATTTGTAGTATTATAAACTAATCTCCCTTGGATGAAACCGGTTCTTTTAGGACTAAATATGATGCTCGAAAGCGAAGTGTCATTTATCCGTAAACTTCTTTTTGAAATATTTTCAGTTGAAAAATGCTCAGGGCTTTGAGTAATTAGTAAATTCTGTAAAGTTACATCAATATTTGATCTATTTCTGAAAATAAAATCAAGTGACTTAGATTGATTGAGGCATACATTCCCAAAATCAAGGGTATCAATATTATTTGTTATTGGTTTTTCTGTTGGGATGTCAATTTTTACAGCAAACCCTCGCAGTAAGATTGTATCAATTAATGTGGGACATTGCTTACTTTTAATGAACAATTTCGAAATTATTAAACCTTCCTGTTTAGGTGAGAATCTTACTCTTAATTCAGCGGACTGCTGTGGGGGAACGTTATCAGAATTAGTTAAAGAGCCACTAAAACTAACATTATTCTCAAATTGAGGCTGTTCATAGTCAAGTGGTATGATTGATAAATTTTTGATATTTAATAATACTTCCTGATTTGAACTTAAACAAAGAGAACCGAAATCAACTGTATCAACTTTTCTAGTTAAATCGGAATTATAAGTTTCAAAATATAAGGAATCAATCTGAACTTCGTAAGCGATTCTCCAAGGACGACTCGGGGAAACACCGTCATTATGCATAAATTCTAATGTGTCCCTGATAATGCCAAATTGTCCTTGCTTATAAACAAATTTCACAGCAATTTTAATCGAATCCTTTGGATAGACAGATATCTGACTTCTTGGCGAAACAAGAGAAAAACCAACATTACCTTTTTTAAATGTCGCATTACCCATTTCAAGAACCAAAGGTGCTGTTCCGACATTTTTAATCGTTGCATTATCCAGAACCTCACTGTCAGGGCAGCTAAATATTCTTAGTTTTCTTAAAGTATCACCAGTAATATCAGGGTATTTCATCAAATTCAAAATATTTGCTGAAGCCTGTGAGGTTGTATATCTATGGAATGTAAAATACTGGCTTGTAAATGAAGAATCAAAATCCTGCACAGCAACAAGAAAATAAAGAGAGTCATTTCCATCAATAGTTATTTCTTTTGACCAATTTGTAATATTTTGAAGTCCGGTAAAATTTGTGTCCAAATACCAATTGCCTCTTTCTGGTTTTATATAAATTTGAACTGAACTGGCATATTGATTTTTACTACCAGTTATAGTAAATTTCTTTCGGATAAAAGTTGTTGTATCGGTTGTAATGCCCCTCGTGAAATTTGATATAGGTGGTTGAAAAGAGAGATTATTGAATGAAGGTGAATCGAATAGAACCAAACCAACTCCCCCACCAGAACCACCTATCGCTGAAACAGTATCTCTAATAATTCCAAGCTTAGATTGAACAGAAACATATCCTCCGGAACCAGCACCTCCGGAACCGTTTGAGCTTGAAGCACCATTGGCACCATTGGCGTTTAGTTTTAAATTATCAACTTGAAGCCTCGAGAACACTCTAATTGCTCCTCCGCCGCCACCACCAGAGCCAGAACAAGAATGTATAGCTTGTGGGTTGCCGCTTGCTCCACCAGAACCACCAGCAATAGGAACTCCCTGTGGATTACCATGTATTTGTCCTCCATTGATTAAAGAGCCGAATGATGGAAGTCCGGCAGTTATATAACCACCGCTCCCTCCGTTTGAATTTTGCCTGTAACCACTGCCACCTCCATAACCTCCATCTGGACTACAGCTTTCTCCATTAACACACCCAAAGCCTGATAAACCAAAGGGATGACCAGTCCCGCCACCGGAAGATTCATACCATCCTAAAGTAGGTGGTGGCACACCGTTCAGACTTGCTCCACTGCTTCCAGTTCCTGAGCCATAACTTTGATAAGCATTAGTTCCTCCAGCAGCAGCATTCCTTCCACCGGGTCCTCCACCAGTGAAACCATCTCCTCCGTTACTGCCAATTAAAGGATTTATTAGACTGCCATCGCAGAAATTCCCCCCACCACCTCCTCCACCGGGACCGGCATTTTGAGTTTGACCAACGCCACCATTGACATTTATTCCAGAATTTCGTTGATTTCCAGTTATTTTTCCTTTCGAGATAAGTATAAATGGCAAATAACCCTGATTGCCAGCTACGTAGGGGTCGCAATCAATTGTAGAGACAGTATAAGGAGCATCACTCAATATGATTGAATCAGCTATTATTGCTCCTCTCCTCGATCGTCTTGGTAAATTTCCATCTCCAAATACTTTATTGGTATTTCCATTCAAATCACCTATAGTTGCAGGTTTTACAATATATATAGTATCCACATTTGAGAAAAGTCTTGATTGCCTTTGCACAATAACTCGGACTGGAATTCTCCATTCTTGATTTAGTTCTGCCCAATAACTTGAGTTTGGATTAAGATTTGGTTTAGCAAAAACCTGAGTTGAAATTAATCTGCCATTCCAAGTTACAATTGCAGGTCCAAAAATTATTTTGTTCGTATCTGATAGGTTAAGGGGAACAACCCTAACGCTGTCGCCGGAATTATTCATATAAAAACCATCATTTCCAAATCCATTGTTGTTATTATAAGGTCCAACGATCTCTACATAAGAGTTCATTCCGGGAGCAATAATATCAGGAATGATATATGATATCACAGGATCTTGAGAAAGAATAATTTTGGTTGAGCATAATAAAATGCTGATGAATATTATAAATTTAGTGGTTGTTTTCATAATTCAAAACTCAAATTTTTAGAGTAAGTAAAATAAAATAAATTTTAGAATTTATCAATATTTTTTAATCAACTGAAAAACAACAATGGCATATTAATTGCGTTTTCAATATTTGATAACACATTTAGGGGGAAAATGTTTCATTTATGCAAATTTTTACTGCAATAGAGTCATTCAAGAAATATCTTAAAATTGAAAAAAATTTCTCTGATAAGACATTAGAAGCTTATGATTATGCACTAAATCAGTTTCTTGAATATTTAAATGAAATGGATATCAATGCTCAAAAAATGGAAGACATTGAATTTAACGATATCAGGCCCTTTCTTGGTTGGTTAAATGACAAAGGTTATAGCAAAACAAGCATAAAATTGAAGATTTCGGCGATAAAATCCTTCTTCAAATTTGCTCACCGAAGAGGTTTTATTAAGAAAAACGCTGCTTCGCTTGTTCCTATACCTAAATTAGATAAAAAACTACCCTCATTTTTACTTAAAGATGAAATAAAAAAAGTTTTAGATACCCTTGATATTACTGACCCAATTCAGGCAAGGAATCACGCTTTAATTGAATTACTCTACAGTTCAGGACTCAGAATCAGCGAAGCATTGAACATTTCCATTTTTGATATTGATTTATCAAGGAAATCTGTCAGGGTTATGGGCAAAGGTAAGAAGGAAAGAGTGGTTCCTATCGGTTCAAAAGCAATTGAATCATTAATAAATTATATTAAACTTAGGAATTTATTATTAGATAACAAGAAAGAAAATTCTCTGTTTTTATCTAAAAATGGGACAAAATTAAATCCTGTCGATGCTTATAGAATTATAAATAAACTTTTGAAAGCTGTTTCTGAAAGCCCACAAAAAAGCCCTCACACTTTGAGGCATACTTTTGCTACACATTTACTGGACAATGGAGCAGATATTCAATCAGTTAGCGAGATGCTTGGGCATTCGTCTTTGTCAACTACTCAAATTTATACCCACGTATCAGTAGAACGGCTTAAAAAAGCTTACAAAAAATCACATCCAAGAGCTTAATTATTTAAGAAATAGCTTAAGTATCTTTGTTTCTGAGTTATATTCAGTTTTGAATTGCCTTAAAGGTCTTTCGGCAGGTCCTTGAACGACTTTAGCATTGTCAAAAGCGTCGAATCTTGAGCCGTGACAGGTGCAAACAATATGACGATTATCCCCAGTCATACCTATTGGTGGTCTTACGTTGCTATTGGGTATATCAAAAAACGTTAATGCTTGAACTCCAAAACAGTTGTTATGGGTGCACATCGAGGAATAGCATTTATAATTCTTATCATCAATTTTTACAATTATAACCGGGACACCATAATTAGCTTTCCCAAATGAAATTATTATACCTTGACCAATACTATTGAGGCGGGAATATTTTTTATCATTTAAATCAAGATTAATTTCAATGATTTCTGAGCTATCTTCAGATTCCCAGTAGTTTTCACAAGAATTTGTTAATATTGCTATGGGAGAAACGAGACTGACAGTTCCAATAATTTTAAAAGTCTTTTCTAAAAAATTTCTACGTGTTTTATTGGTCATTTTATTAAATCTTCGTCAATTTCTTTGTATGAATAGGCTCGTTGTTAATGAACATTTTATATAAATAAACTCCTGAAGGAAGGCTTGTCATATCAACTGAAATACTGTGGTTGCCTTCTGAAGTAAAATTATTATACAACTCAAATAATAGCTTGCCCTTAATTGAATAAATGAGAATTTTAACATTTGCGGGTTTTTCAACCCCAAATTCTATTATAGCTGAGTCAGAACAGGGATTAGGAAGATTTTGCCTTAAATAACTAAGAGTTTCAGCTTCCTTATAATAATCAGTAATAAGAGCATCTATTTCCACGTTGAGAACGTTACCACCAAAGTAATTTACTTTATAACTTACAAGTGGTCTTCTAATTCTTAAAGCCTCGCCCCAAAAAGGTTTACCGTCAGCTAAAAACAGTGAACCGTGCCCTTTGACACACTCAAAAAGATGTGTTTCTAAGTTAAGGTCTTCTAATGGATTTCCCTCGTGAGAGCAAGCTTCTGATACTGAAACATACTCTTTGCCGAATTCATCATAGGGAACTTTTGTAATAAATATTTTTGGATAATGCTCTCTTGGGTCTATTCCTTCGACGGCTAATCTAACACTGCCCCAAACTTCGTATAACTGAGGGTATTTATCAAGCTCGATATGGAAGTAACCTAAGATTTTATCTTTCTTCTCGAGTATATCTCCTTCTTCTTTTCCAAGTAATATATGAGGATAAGAGGCACTGAATACACTTGCTGTTAACATTAATTTCAAAAAATCTCGCCTTGAAGACTTTGAAATTTTACTATTTTTTGAAGTTTTCATCAGTTAAAGATTTCAAAAAATTAATCAAGTCTTGTTTTTCACTGTTATTTAAATTCAATTCTTTTATTAAAGTATCTTTATTTATAAATGGTCTTCCGCCCATATTGTAATTATCAATTACTTCTTCCAAAGTAATCTGTTCACCATTATGTTTATACGGAGAAGTCAGTTCAATATTTCGAAGAGTTGGAGTTTTAAACTTGCCACGGTCATAGTTACTATTCGTAACATAAAATCTTCCGAAATCAAAATAATGTGTGCTTGTGCCAGTGTTATGAAATTGATAGTCAGTGAATAATAAACCCGAATGGCACTTGCTGCAATTAGTCCTATCACTGAAAAACAAATTCATACCACGAATTTCACTTTCATTTAGGGCTTTATAATCTCCGCGTCTAAATCTATCGTATCTGGAATTGCCTGATATCAAAGTTCTTACATAAATTGATAAAGCATAAGCAACTTTGTAAGCCTCTATTTGCGTATTTCCGAACGCTTCCTTAAACAATTCTTGATAATATGGTATTTGATTCAACCGCTCAACAATAATGTTTGTATCATTATCAAAAACCGATGGTAGCATTAAATCTTTATATATCATTTCTTCAAGGTTTTTACCGCTGCCATCCCAATTAAAAACTTTAGCATATGCTATATTAACCAATGTTGGGACATTTCTTACTGTTACGTTGTTACCAATCATCTTCGAGATAGGAGTATTATCTGCAAAAGCGTGTTCGGGTTTATGACAAGACGCACACGAGATTGAATTGTCTTTCGAGAGCAACTTTTCAGTAAAAAGCTTCTGCCCTAAAAATGCTTTTGCTTTGGAATATTGATTATAAACGGGAAATATGACCTCTGGAAAATCCTCCGGTTTAATTAATTTATTATCTATATTTACTGAATTGGTTATATTCTCATTGCAACTAATCAAAAAAACAATAAATACGATATTTGAAAAAAATATCTTTATCATAAAAAAACTAATGAAATGGATTAGAAAATTTAGGATTATTAATGAATTCCCAATCTGTTAATGCTTTAAGGAAATTTAACAAATCTTGTTTTTCTTGTTGGCTTAAATTTAATGGTTTCATCAGTGTATCTTTATTAATAAATTCCTTGCCACCACTGTTATAATGCTCGATTACCTCCTCCAAGGTGCTTATTTCACCGTTATGCATATAAGGAGCGTTAACTTCTACATTACGTAAAGTGGGTGTAATAAATTTCCCAATATCTGATAGTTCATTTGTTATATAATATCTTCCTCTATCGAAATAGTGAGTTACAATTCCTGTATTATGAAAACTTTCGTCAGTAAACATAAAACCGCTATGACATTTTGAACAATTAACCCTGTCGCTGAAAAATAAATTCATACCTCGTATTTGACTCTCATTCATTGCCTTTTTATCACCTCTTAAATATCTATCATAAGCTGAATTTCCAGATATTAGAGTTCTAACGAAAGTAGCTATAGCACGTCCAATCAAATATGCTTTTGGCTCAGCACTATCTCCAAAAGCTTTTTTGAATAAAGCAGGATAAATGGGGTCAGCTTTCAATTTTTGTTCAATTTCATTTGTATCACCATTTAAAATATATGGCAAAAAGAGACTCCTATAAGCAGGCTGTTCTATTCTTTTACCACGCCCATCCCAAAAAAGTGCTTTTCTATAGGCTACATTTGATAAAGCCATTGTATTTCTAAATTCTGGCTCATTTCCATAGCCAAGGCTGATTGGTGTGCAATCAGAAAATCCATTCGCCTGTTTCATACAATGTGAGCAAGATGGTATTAAATCATTCCTTGATAGCCGTTTTTCATAGAATAGCATTCTTCCCAACTCAGCTTTTGCCTCGTTATACGGATTATCCTCTGGGAAAGGAACAGGTGGAAAACCCTCAGGTATTACCAATAAAGCTTCATTTTTTTTGTTTTCTATTACATTTTCCGAACAACCTAATATAATGCTTAAGAAAGCATATAAAACAATAAAAATTACTACACCAATGTTAAAATTGATGAATTTATTAGTGTATCTCATTGTAATAAACTTAAATCTTTTAAAATTACAATATGATTAACAAAATATATCTTGCAAAGTTACATAAAATTTGTAACAATTATCTACGTTGAATGTTATTACTTTGATTATTTTTTCTTATTAGTGGGAAATTATGAAAATAAATTACAAACTGTTTTTATATATCTTAATTGGTGTTTTTTTATCATCCTGTGATTCTACTAATACAGAACGGGATGCCTCTCTTTTAACAATTGAAAAATTAAGATTTACGCCCGGTTATGAATGGTATGACGTAGAATTTCAGAAATATACACCCAATAAAGCTACAATTTCACAAATCAAAACAATCCTATCAAATAAGGATTTTAATTATTACATATTTGTTAACCCTTCTTGTGCGTGTACAGGGACTCAAAAGCAATTCCCTTCAATTATGAAAGTTCTTATCGAAGCGGGCGTGACAGAAAATAAATTAGAAATTTATTCTATGCTTAAAACTACTAATAACCATCCACATAAAAACAAGCTAAAAGTTAATGAATTACCCTCATTTTTTATTGTCAAAGACTCAATACCAATTAGTTCAGTTCTTGATACATTAGCAATTAGAAAAGCAACAAATCCAAATTATGACCCATTAATAGAAGATTTATTTCTTGAATTAATATCAAAATAATGACTATGAGTTATTGGCTAATCAAATCAGACCCGGAAACATATTCTCTGGATAATCTTGAAAAAGATAAAATAACAATCTGGGATGGGGTTCGAAATGCTCAAGCAAGAAATTATCTGAAACAGATGAAATTTGGCGATACATTATTTTTTTATCATAGCGGAGATGACAAATCTATTGTCGGTCTTGCTGAAGTTGTTGAAGAATTTTTTCAAGATCCTACTACCGATGATAATCGCTGGGTGGCAGTGAAAGTGAAATTCCAGAAAAAATTCAAAAATCCACTTAGCCTCGCTGTTATAAAAAATACAGTAGGGCTTGAAAATATTCAGTTACTTAAACAATCAAGATTGTCTGTTATGCCAATCACTGACAAGGAAGCCAAGACAATCTTATCATTAACAAAATAGTTATTGGTCCCCTGAACTATCAATAAAGAATTTCATTAGTTCGTTCAAATCCCAATTGGGAGCTTCGTAACGATACCATTTTTTTTCGATAAAATATTGATGGTATTTACCAATTGCTAATGCTATGGCTTCCCCAAGTTTGATTTGGTCCTGATAATTTACCCATTCCTCAAAGCAACCATTGATACCAATAGTATTTTCAATTGTTGCTGCTAAAACCTCATCTTTGAAATTAACCCACCACCAGCTTTCAGGAAATACCTTCTTTTCCAGTTGAACACCCGGCTCATAGCTTGGACGAACATAGACAGTATCACCACAATACTCTTTGCTTATCAGTTTTGAAAAAATTAATTGTCTTACGAACAATTTTTCTCCTGCTTCGCCATTTACTTCAGCTTTTTTACTAAAATTAGAAAATATAAAAGGTCTCTGATTAGGCGGGGAATGAGTCTGATGTAAATTTAAAGCAATAAAAAATTTGGGACCGAGGTTTATTAATTCTCTCATTGTCTTTTCAAGAATTTTAACTTCGGTAGAAACCGTATCAACAAGGGTTGATTCATTTTCTCCAACTCTTATCCATTGCCTTTCTAAATCTTTGCTTGTTACAGGCACTGTTCGGGAATTTCCAGCTACAACTCCATCAACATTTACCATCGGAACAATGTTAAAAATCATTTTCTTTAGATCCACTCTCGGGCAGCAGGTATTGCACTCATTTATCAAAAATCTTATTAATCCCTCAACAACGAAAGAACTGCCTGTCTCGGAAGGGTGTGTCCTTGAATGAATCCAAATTCTCCTCTTTTGTTTGTCATCAGCTTTGAAATCAGTAATTGTTAGCATAACAATTGGTCTGTTCTGAGGTGTTTTGCCAATCGTTTCAATCTTGACAAAGGGATTACCCTCTAATGATTTCAATAAATTTTTCAATCGGTTAAAAGTGTAAGGATAATATCTTGCAACCCAAACAGTTGGTTTTTCAAATTTTTTAAGTAAATAATAATTAAAATAAGCTCCTGATGATTCGGAGGTATAAATTTCTTCCGGTTTAAATCTGAACCAATTGATTCTATCATAAGAATAGACCGGAACAACATAATGCTTACCCTGCCAACCGTCTCCGATTATATTTATTTTATTGGGAAGGGTTGTTGATAGTCCTTCGAGCTTAACATACCACCAGTTTCTAAATTTTGGAGGTAAGCTCGAATTATTATTATCATCTCGAACTTGAATATTCCATTCAAGGCCTCCCGATAGTGATTCTTGGTCATTTGAATCAACTGAAAATAATTCACGATGATAATCCAAAATCAATCCCGTCTTTGCAGAATCTGTCAGTGATTCAAAGTCATCTTCAAATATTTTATTTTTTTTAACCTCTTTTTCGGATTTGGTTTTGGTCTTAACTTTTTCCTTTTTGTTCTTTTCTTTTATTGAGTCCTTTTTCTTGTCCGTTTTGCCAGTTTGAGCAAAACTCAGGCTAAATGTAAGTAATAAAAAAATTAAAAAGTATCCTATTCTTTTCATTAGTTCATAAAAAATAAATACAAATGAATTTAAAATTAATTATTTAAATTAAATTAAAAAATACTCATTTTTCTTTTATGACCGATTTTTATTCGAAAAATCCTTAATTTCAATTAATTTTGTTTTTTTATTATTTATATTTTTAAAAGGAAAGTTATGAATAGAGCATTTAATTTTAGTGCCGGTCCGGCAGTATTACCGGTTGAAGTCCTACAAGAAACTGCTCAAGCCGTGCTTGATTATAATAATCTTGGTATGTCCATAAT
>JAOABA010000025.1 GCA_026418625.1 Candidatus Kapaibacterium sp. | reverse complement strand
AGAGAGATGGTTCAAAAGAGTTGGGTTTGTAGTGTTGAAAAAGCGAAGAAAGAATTAGGTTACGAACAAAAAATAGATTTAGAAACTGGAATTAAAAATACAATTGATTGGTATCGTCAAGTTGGATGGTTGTAAAAATTTATTTTGAAAGTTTATTAATCATAGTTTGTGTTGAACAAGGCAACACAATTTCAAATAGTTTTATATTGAGTTGCTTTTTATTTTACATTTTTTCGTTTAAGCGATTAATTATTTTTCGCACCTTCTTTAACCCAAGTGCGTATGGCTTTAATTTGTTTTTGAGTTAAAGGTGGTCGTCCTGGTGGAGGCATTGGATAGGTTGACCTTCCTTCGATAGAAATCACAAGCAAACTTGCATCTGGATTTCCAGGATAGACTATCACATAACTTGCAGTTGTGTTTTGATGTGAAGTTAAACTAAGTCCACCAGCTTTTGATTGATCATCATGACAACCTGAAGTTGCACATCGAACATTAAAAATTGGTTGAATGTGTTGGTTATAAGAAATGTTTGTTTCAGGAATATCATCATCTGAAGGTAGATTAATTTGATCATCACAAGATGTGAGGATGAAAACCAATAGAATTATCAATAATTGTTTGACTAATTTCATAACTTTTTCATTTTTTTCAATTATAAGTTGATGTTGAAAGAAATCAAAAACTTGGTTTGTAGTTTTGTTTATTGTAGAGATTTGATGTTGATATTTGAATGAGAATGATTTATTGAGTGGCAAGTTTCTTTCGTCTGAAAAAAAGAAATGGCTGCCATTTAGAATTGACAGCCATTTCTACTCATTTTTTACAAATTATTAAAATTATTTTGGTAAGATTTCTTCACTATCGTATGTATTTCCATCGTTAAAAAATACTCTAATGAAATAATAAAATTTTTCACTCGCTCCTCCAGGATCATCAAAACTATTTGTCTGAATTAATTCACTTACTGCTTCACTCAATTCCTCATTCAATTCTCTTCTAAAAATAACATATCCAAGCGCTTCTTTAACTGAATTCCATCTAAGACTTGTTAAACTTTTAGTTGTATCATAATATCCAGTTAAGTTTAAGTTTGGCTTTATTATCTCTGTAACAATTACGCTGAAATCCAATGTATCTGAATTAACTGAGATATTTCCTGATGTGTCTTCTGCTGTTATGTAAGATTTATAATTACCGCTTATCTTTATTTTATCAACAAAGCTTGTCCCTTTAACTGGTTTTTGATTTAGTTTTTTAAATGGAGATGAAGAGTCAGAATTGCTTACAAAAATGTTGTAACCTAATAAGTCGCCTTCTGCGTTTGGTAGCCATTCGAATTTTACATCTTCTTCTTCACTCGTGACTGTTAACAAAATGGGTTTCATAGGAGGAGTTACATCTTTCATCTTTACTTTTACTGAATTAGAATATTCACTTTCGTTGTAAGAATTATCAACTGCTTTAATTTTGTAAGTAATTAAGTTGCTAAGTTCCTTAGTTAAAGTATCAATAAAAACATTTGATTGAAATGGTTCGGGATTAAGGAGCAGGAAATCATCTTCTTTTCCAGAAATAGAACGCATAATAAAATATCCAAGCAAATCTGGTTCAGTGTTTTTATCCCATTTCAGAATAACTCTACCTACTTCACCAGTTGCTGATAAATTTTTTGGTTGAGCTGGTGGCTTCAAATCTGGGATAAGAGATGCTTTTGGAAATGTTCTTGTGAAATTACCTGAAAAGTCAACTGTCTCAATCACATAAAAATAAATTGGTTCATAAATTTTAATTGGGTCACGATAAATTTTCGTTTCCTTGCTTAAAGGTTTGGGATTTAATTTTTCAAAAGGACCATCTGATTTTTTGCTTCGATAAACATTTATTTCTTTAAGGTCATTGTCAGGCTCTAATTCCCATGTAATTGTAACGGTGTCGGATTGAAAGACAGTTTTCAAATTATAAGCTTCAGATGGAGGAGTTTTGTCTCTTGGAATGACTTTTATCTCTTTGGTTGGCAGACTTTCCCTTCCAAGGAAATCAATGCCAGTTAATTCGTAGTAATATTCTCTACCATTTACTAAGGCTGTATCTTGAAATAGATTTTCTGGAATTACCAATTTCCCAGTTGCATCTCGAAATCCAAAGACTACTATTGGAAGCTTATTAATTTTTGACTTTGGTTCTTGTGTTTTTTCAGAACGATAAATATTGTAAGCAAAGAATTTTTTCTTGTTGTGTTCCCAGTTGAATTGAGCTTTTCCGTCACCTTCAATGGCTTTGAAGTTTGCTGGTGCATCTGGTTTTTTGAAAGGTTCAATCTTTACTTGATTAGAGGTTGAGCCTCCTGTTTCCCTACCATTTTCAATTTTGACAACTTTATATTCATAGGTTTTATTCATTATGACTTCTCTATCCATGAATTGCATTCCATAAAATTCAGAAAATTTTGAGTCTAATATTCCGTTCGTCAGAATTGCTATCTTCCATATTCCTTCATCTTCGGGATTTGATGGTTTATTATATGTCAAAACACTATAATAAATAAGCATTGTATCTTTTGAAGTCTTAGAAACATCATCTGCTCTTTTTATTGGAACTTGATTTAATTTTTTCCATTCATTGCTTGGCAGTTCTCTTCGGTAAATATTCACTCCCTCTACATTAAATACATGGTTTGAGAACCATCGAACTGTAACTTTATTTTGTTCATTCATTCCTGCAACTACGCTTAAAGATTGTCCGAAGGATAAGTTAATAAGAATAATAAAGATTATAATATTGAATTTAATTAATTGCATTTCCTAAACTCCTGATTAATTTTCACATGATGATTGAAGAGCAAATTCACCATTTTTATATCTCATTCTAAAAGTAGCAGATGCACATATATCACAACTGAAAATCGGACATGGGTCAAAGCAAAGTTCAGCATAAACAGAACCAGCCATACACATTGGATTTGGGAAGTTTGCTTCTAAATTAGCTTGAACATTTCCTTCCAATAAAGTTTTATATCCTGACCAAACTGCTAAATCAATAAATACTCCAATATTGGCATGACCTTCTAATGTAGCTTTTGCATTGACATTAAAGTTTTGATAAGTCATATTTCCTATAAATGTAATATTTCCCCATGCTCTACCCCAACAACCAAATATTTCACCCCAATTTTGTTGACCTGTGTCAAAATCATACATTATTCCAAGGGTTGTGAATTCTGGATAAATCTCGAGATAGTTTTTATAAGTCAGGATATCTTTACAAAGGACTTTCAAATGATTTGGTTTTTCCCTGCTTCCAACTTTAACAAACCATTGTTTATCATCAATCCTTGCATGGAATTTCCCATTTCCACATAATGCATTCCATAAGTTAACCTGCACATTTACTTCTGTATCGAATAACGAAGGATTAGTGCTGACAGTGATAGTTCCATTTCCTTTCACTTTTCCATCTTTTTTATTATAACCACTTGAGAAGATATGAAGCTCTCCATGTAAAACACCGGTGAAGCCATCACCAACCATAATCTCCAAATCAGTATAACCCCAGAATTTTCTACCAAAGTCAGTAACTGATGTAATTGGAACCTTTGCATAGACACCAAATTTGTTATTTGCATCTGGAACATAGTCAGACGAAGTAATTCCTTTTCCAGAATGTTTCATCTTCGAATAAACTCTACCTTTGAAGCCCATAATTCCGATATCAAGGATGGGAGTTGGAATTGCTTTAGGTAACTCAACTCCTGCCTCTACAAACCAATATGCAAATCCATTCCCGTTGTCAGTCTTCCCGATTAAAATTTTGCTTTCGACAGTAAATTTACCGGGATTTTTCATATTTAATTTCATCTCAGATAGAAATCCTTTGCCATAAACAGGGTCATTATTAAACCATTTGACTTTTGCATCAAAATTGGATGTATTGTTTTTAAATTTTATGGGTATTTCATCAACTTTGATTTTTTTTGCGGGTGGTGCTTCAAATAGAGCGTCTTTACCTCCACCACCAGAAGATTTCGGAATTTCTGCATCAGCTACGAATGGAGTTCCATTATCATTTGATAAATCATCTGTCAATACAATAGTTCCTTTAACTCCAACTATATAAATATTCTTACCAATCATTTTTATTTTATCAATTGTAATTGGGAAGCCATTATATTTCCCTGATTTGGCTTCGTTGAGAGCTTTTACACCGAGTTCATCGGAACCAAAAATTCTCACATCACCAGTGCTGTCAATGGAGACATTTGTAAGTTCAATATCATCAATTAATATCCCTACATTAGGTTTATTTTCAAACTTTAAATTCATGTTCATGTTGAATTTATTATCATTTGAATTATATGCAATTCCTTTTGCTTTGACATTAATTTTTGTTCCATCTTCTTCATCTGTATAAATATTAATCCATTCATCCGAAATATCTTTAACATCAACAATGCCATTAGATAAACCACTGCTGCTAATCTGTAATTCAAATTTTGCGTTTTGGTTAATGAATGGAATTTTAATGTCACCTGTTAAATTACTTGAACTTAAAAAATTGTTAGAAATAACAATCAGTGTGAAATTTTTTACTTTAAACTCAAATCCCCTAAAATTACCAGTTTTAGAAGTCGCACCATTTTCAATTATTTTACAACTTAAACCTTTACTATCAAGATATGTGCTGTCGTTAGTATCTAAAGTAATTGAATTCAAACCACCACTTTTCACCTGGTCAAATGCAATAAAACCTTCTTTCAAATAAAACGAACCTCTGTACAAGTCTAAATCCACTAATTCGAATTTTATCCACATATCAGGATTGACTTTCACATAAAGCAGTCGATTCTTTAAATCAACATCAAACTTAAATCCACCTACATCTTTAAATTCAACCTTAATGATATTTCCATCTCTATCTTTAACATTGTTTGGTAGAGTAACTTCACCATTCAACTTAATGGATAAAGTATTTTTAGAGACTATGAATTCACTGCTTTGATCAGCAGAATAAACGAAATTTAATGGATCGAGTAAAGTTGCATTGATCGGATTTTTTAGATTTGCGCTACCACTATCTATTCTATTTACAGGGTGAACCTTAAACAATCTTTCTGTTGTTTCGAACTCAAGATTGTTATTATTGTTTTTATCTATGAATGGTGTTTTTAATTTGATTATACCTGTAACGAGATTTGATTTTTCATTAAACTTAAGACCTGAAATATTCATTGTAGCTGTTGACTTTGCATATTTACTTCCTTTGGGAGGATTTGGTGGTATTTTAGGGTCATTATAATTAAGAGATACACTTAAGTTATTTATTATTTTATTTATCTGGCCTCTCGCAACTCTATAGATTGGATTTTGATTTGAACCAACATTTATTAGTTGAAGACCATTAAACTCAATGTCAATTTTTGGTCCTTCATTCCATAGTAAAACATCGCCATTGCCTGAGAAATTGTTACTGTTATTATTAGTAACATTTTTTACATTAACGATATAATCGTTAATAATAAATAACTTAACATTTTCAAGATTAACTGGTGCATCAATTACCGAGAAGACCCATACCTCACTCTCAGCAACCTTTTGATCATTATACGAGGAAGATATCGCACTGACTTGCCAAGCATATAATCTATTTGCAAATACCCCCTGATTTTTATCAATCATATGATTAGAAACTGATGCAGGGATTTTATTCTCCAAATAAACTGGTTGATTGTCTTTTATTGCTTTTGCAGGGTCCTGACCCTGTTCGAGTGGAACTATCTTAATACTAAAACTTGAAATTGATTTCTTAACTTTAGTCGCATCCCATTCGAATTTATAAACATTCTTGAGCGGGTCAAGTTCAAGGATTGAATTATTATCAGGTGTAACAAGATGAATTTTTTCAACGAAATCGCTTCTTACTGTAAATGTCCATATTTGACTTGAGGCTACAACTCCACCTTGTTGTGGATCAAGAGCATACATTTGCCAAGCGTATTTTTTCCCATCTCTCAAAATATTATCACTTTCTTTGAGCAAATACTCAATTGAAAACTTGTTAATATCCTGTTTGTTCAAAACCGGATTATTTGAATTAATTGCACCCAGTGGTGCTTGACCATCATTTAATTCAACTATCTTTATACCAAATGATTGAAATTGTTTTTTAACTTCCGAGGCATCCCATCCAAATTTGAAGAAACCACCAGAGGCAGTAAAGTTTGAGTTATCAGCTGGATAGAGTAGTTTCAAATTATCTTTTTCTTCTTCAGGTAGATAAAAAGACCAAATTTCACTTTTGCCATCTTTACCAGCTGCTGGTTGCTTAGTTAAAGCATCCAATGCTTGAACTTGCCAAGCAAAACCATAGACATCAACATAATTTCCTAAATTTAAATCGGAAGGTAGGTATTGATAATATGTTGTTCTAACAGTCCTATCTAAAATTGGGGTGTTGCTTTCAATTCCAGCTTTTGGTGTTTGTCCTTGGAAAAGTTTTACTACTTTAAGACGATATTCAATCTGAATAGCAGGGTCAGCACCGACAACGGGTGTCCATAAGAATTGCGGTAATAGGTTTGTAAGTTTTGAATTATTTGCTGGACTAACCAAAGTTGGTGGTTGGGGATGCAAGATTGATATCCACTCACATTTCTCACCATTACCAATATCATTACCATCTTGACTGAGTAGTTTTACACAGAGTTGATAATTACCCTCAGGTAATGTATTTGATGTAATAATAGAACTTACAATATTTTGATCATAACCAATTGCTTCTGGATCAAGAGCTTGTTTGCCATTAATCATCATAGTTTGAAAAGGTCCAATTGTAAACTTATTCATTCGGGGATGCGAATTCTTAGTGTAACCAATTAATTTCCCCTTATCATCTTTGATTGTAAATGATACTATAAATCTTTCATAAGTTTCAGATGTTGTGTTTTGAAGAACAAGATGAACAATGGTTGGATCATCAATTAAACGATATAATTTATATGGGACAGGTTTTTTTACTACAATCTGAAAATTAATCTGTCCAATTAAATCGAAAACTATTAGAAATGTTATAGCGAGAGAGAAATATAATTTTTTCATGATGCCCTCCTAAAAGTTAATTGAATATTGTAGATTACCTATGAATTCATTAAAAGATGGTGAGAGTGGATCACCTGATTTAAAGTTATTGTTTGTCAAGTTGAAACTAATATTTCCAAATTTGTCTAATGAATATCCTGCACGAATACCAAAAATGTAAAATCCATTTGTATTAGTAACCTGAGTTATGCTGTAACCAAGATTAAGCGAAACCGAGAGTTTGTTTTTGAAGAATTGATGACTAATGATTTCGTTTATTGATGTAATCTTAACATTTAGATTAGGTAGAGTTACATGGTTATGCAAAATACTTGTTGTGAAACTAAGTGTAGATGGAAAGAAGACAGAGTGAATTAGATTTATTGTGTTTGTTTTGTTTGAGACTTTACTTCTGAATAATGGATTCGAGTCTTCTGAATTCTGGTAGGAATAAGTAAGTGATAAATTGTTAATTCCGTTAAAAGCAGAAAAATTAAATCTTGGAGAGATTGATATCAAATTAAATACATTTGAAATCTTAAGTGAATCTGAGTATTGAGTAGCTTTGATTTGATTATTATTGTACTGCAAGTTAATTCCAAAAAAATCAGTAACCTGATAGTCAGCAGCAAATAGTCCAATAAATCTATTTGTTGTAGATAGTTTATTGTTTCTGAGATTATTCTTTCTAATTCCTATAGAACTTCTTAAGTTAAGTTTATTTTCTAAGAGCCTAAGTGTGGGGTCAATAGTCAACTCAAGCAAATCATTTTGTAAGTTTGAATAACCAGCTGAGTAAAATCCAGGACCAATCCATTTAGCTCCAAATCTTAAAGCCCAGAAAGATTGAGGTTCAATCTCAATTCCAAGTTTTGCAGCACCATCAACTTGTGTCGAAACTTTTGGTGTAAAAATCGTTTTTGGAATTTTCACAGTTGAAATTGTTTGAGACTGAATATCTGATGAAAATAATGAAGCAGCTAATTCAGCACGAATGAAAAGTGGCTTAAAAATTTTAAATCCAAATGATGCGGAACTAACTAAATTTTCTATTGGACCCTCGGAAATAGAAATTCTCTTTATTGAAGCTGAATCATCAATTGACTTAAAAAAGCTTAAATTCAAATAGGCAACATTTTCATTCCCATAACCGATTAAAAATCCATAAGTGGTTTGATTATAAATTCCACCAAAACCTTTTAGTGAGTCAGGTTCACGTGCAACCTTGCTTCGACCATAAAATGCTTTTAGTCTAAAATTTCCTGGAGTTAACTCAAGACCACCACCATAAATTTTGATATCGCCGAAAGAGAGTTCTGATAAATTTGTATAAAAATAACCACCGTGAAATCTTAACCAATCAGTAATTCTTGGCGATACACCAAATTGATTGAATGGTTGCAAAAATCTAGAATCACTATTGGAAAGACTTACTTCAAATGGAATATCAATTTGGTTGAACAACCTAAGATTAGTTCTAAGCAGAAGTCGTTGAACATTTCCAGGTTGTCGAGCTTGAATTCCATTTACTGAATAAAGGTCTGATGATAAGTTTAATGAACCATTAAATTTTAAGAGATCCTCTGACACGGTTTGAGCTTTTGCCATTATAAAATCAGTAAATAAGATTAATAGAAAGTAAAAATAAATTTGATTAATTTTTTGGCGGGGTTTATTTAAAGTTTTCATATAAATCTCAATTATTTATTTTTGATAATTAAAATTTTTATAAAGAGCTCCAAGATTATTTGAGTGATATTTACTCAGAAAGAAGTCAGAAGGAGGAATGAAGAGAATTAATCAGCAGGCTTGAATGAACAAAATTTCAAATACCACTCAAAACCAAAGATTCAATTAATTTCTAAGCGAATAATAGTCAATGACTATAGTTTTGTCTATAGAAAAAATCATTCACCGGTGAGAACCTACTACAATGTAAGTTTCCTTAGAAAGTTTCGACTGACAATTTATTATGTGAGTCACTGACGAAAGAAAATTTGAATTAATAAAACTGGCTTTTTAATATTAAAGGTTATTGGTAACAATAAACAATCACAAGCTTAATATTTATATTAGCAAAAAAGTTAAGCGAAATGAATCAGGAAACGACTTCTTTAACAAATTATTTTATTCAATTAATTAGGAGATATGGATTTCATCTTCTAAAAATATTTGTTGGTATCGGGCTCATTTTATTCTTGATACAAAAAATTTCATTAAAAGAAATTTTTATTTCATTAACCTCGATAAACCTTTTTTATTTTTCTCTTGTAGTCTTACTTTCTTTAGTGAATATCTTTTTACAATTTTTAAGATGGAAAGTTTTAATGTTAAACGAAACTCCATCTGTTGAAACAAATCGAATTCTAAAATCTCTCCTCATCGGTTTCAGTGCTGGAACATTCACACCAGCAAGAAGTGGTGAATATTTTTTAAGAAAACTCCCATTATCACAAATTAGTTTAACTTCAACAATTACTTTGACTTTTATTGACAAAATGATGCTTCTGGTCAATGTGATTTTTTGGGGTGCACTTGTTTCTTTTGG
>JAOABA010000019.1 GCA_026418625.1 Candidatus Kapaibacterium sp. | reverse complement strand
TAACAGCATAAGGTGATTCCATCTCGATATCCTCGTGATGCGCACCTATAGCATTTGCAATTATAGGATGCTCTTTATACTTCTTTGCTATTTCGAGACCAACAAGGGCGTGGGGACCTTCGGAATTTTGTTCGACACATTTGCCAATATCGTGAAGTAATCCAGCTCTTTTGGCTATTTTTGGGTCAAGATCGAGTTCTATTGCCATTATACCACATAGTTGAGCAACTTCGATAGAATGATTGAGCAAATTTTGTCCATAGCTCGATCTATATTTCATTTTACCAATAAGCCTGACTAATTCAGGATGCATATTATGCAATCCAAGTTCAAGAATTGTATTCTCACCAATTCTGATAATATCATCTTCAAGCTCTTTTTTTGTTTTTTCGACAATTTCCTCAATCCTTGCGGGGTGGATTCTACCATCAACCATAAGCTTTTCAAGGGCAACTTTAGCTACCTCACGTCTGAATGGATCAAACCCAGAGATAACAACAGCTTCTGGAGTATCATCAATAATCAAATCAATACCTGTTGCTGCCTCGAAAGCTCTGATATTTCTACCTTCACGACCGATTATTCTTCCCTTCATTTCGTCGCTATCAAGATTAACAACAGATACAGTGCTTTCAACACTATGGTCTGCAGCGGTCCTTTGAATAGCTTCGATAATTATGTTTCTGGCTTCTTTCTGAGCATTCATTTTAGCTTCATCTTTTATTTGCTTAATAATGACTGCCGCTTCAGCTTTTGCTTCGTTTACATAATTATCAATAAGAGTCTTTTTGGCTTCCTCTCTCGTTAGACCACTTATTTGTTCAAGAACTTTAATTTGCTCTTCGATTATTTTATCGACTTCGAGCATTTTGTCCTTGATTTGCTCCTCTTTTCGAGCAATTTCTTCGTCATAAGCCTGTAGTTGTTTTTCTTTCCTCGAAATAATATTCAGTTTTTCTTCGATTGCTTCTTCTCTTTGCTTGAGCTGTTTTTCAGCTGCTTGTAGTTTTTGTTTCTTTTGATTTGCATCATTTTCGAATTCTTGTTTTCTTCGGTGCCATTCCTCTTTAACTTCGAGTAATTTTTCCTTTTTGATATTGTTAGCAGTTAATTCTGCTTCTTTTTTGATATTCTGAGCTTCTTGTTCTGCCTGTGATATTTTTAAAGATATTTTTGCTGCAAGTGCTTTATTTGAAATAAAATATGCCAATAAAAAACCTGCAATCGCTCCAGCCAAGCTCAGTATAATTATCAACGCCTCGTTCATTTTTTCCTTCCTTTCTTATCATTTGACCATTTATAGTATTAAAACATTAAAGAAATTATTAATTGATTGTTTATGTTAAAAAAAAATGCCGCAAAGAATCATCGCCAGTAATCGTGAGTCGGTGAAGAACCCAACTCAACACAGTGGGTAACATCCTAACTATATTTTACGTCCACTGAACCCCTTGCGGGATTTTCATCCGAAGATGAATGAGGCCTGTAATTTATAGCAAGAGCCTATCACCCTATTTTTTTAAACTAACGGTTCTTTCGCTCGATAGAACTGACAACGACAATCTTTGCGGCTTTAATTTTGGTTTATATTTCAAAGAACTTCCAAATTCGACAGATGCGGATCCTAAAGCATTCGAGTTTGAATTCGAATCTATTCTAATATGCAATTTATTCATTTTCATATAATTTATCATATCTCATTACTTTGGACAAATAATCTGTCATTTTATTAATTTGTTCAACAAGGTAGCTTTCGTCAACTTCGATTTGCTGCTTCTCTTTTATACTTTTCTCTGCTATATTTAATGCTGTAAGAACCGAAATTGTCGAAATAGATTCATCCGGATAACTCTCCTGAATTTTTGTGTATATGTTATTTACCTCATTTGCTGCTCTGAAAAGCAACGCTTCGTCATCACCCTTCAATGAGTAATCCTTACCACCTATTTTAAATTTTACTGTCTTTACCACCTTTTCGTTGTCAGTTTTAATTTTTTTATTAAAATGAAAAATAATTAACTTATAAAATTACGTTTTAATTTTTCTTATTGCAAAATATTTTTTTAGGAAATAACAAAACGATTAAATTATTTTTTATTTTATTTGTTCTTTTATGTTATTTTTCTTTAAATGAATGGAAAAATGGAAATCAAAAAAAAAATTGAGCTTGGAATAAAACATATATTTAATAAACTCATTTTCTCCGGCTCAGAACCAAATGTTATTGACTCTCCTCAAAAAATTTTTAGTGGTAATTTAAAAATTTTAATCTTACGTCAGGATAGAATCGGAGATCTTATTATTTCTTCATCAATTATCAGGATTTTAAAAAATATACTTCCCAATGCCAAAATAGATATTGTTTTGAGTAGGAAGAATTATCAGGCTTATTTATGCATCGCCAATAATGTTAACGAAATTTTCATTTACACAAAAAAATTAATTGAATCATTCAAACTTATTTTTAAACTTAAAAAAAATAGTTATGATCTTGTCATTGACTTTTTTGATAATGCCTCAACTACTTCCAGCTTATTCCTAAAACTTATCAAACCCAAATTTTCTTTAGGTTTTGATAAAGAAAATAGAAATATTTATAGTCATATCGTTCCTTTGCTTGATAAAACTAAAAACCATATTATTGACCGTATTTCTATGATATTATTACCATTTGGAATAAATCCCAAAGAAGAAAAATTAGACCCTTTTTATCCAATTAACGAAATAAAATTAGCAGATGCAAAAAAAGAATTTGATAAAAATCCTGAAAAAATTCTTGTGGCTGTCAATTTAGCCGGCTCTGATAGAAGTAAATACATTGGAAAAGATAATCTATTGAAATTAATCTCAATGAGCCAAGAAAAATTTCAAAATGTTAAATTAATTCTTTTTTATACGGTTGATTATTTAAAGGATGTTGAAGATCTCTCCAAAGAAATCGAGGTCATAAAAGCACCAATATTTAGCGATTTCGATAGCTATTCTAATTATCTTGCTGCCTGTGATATTATAATTACTCCCGACACATCAGCTGTTCATCTCGCTTCGGCATTCAAAAAACCCTGTATAGCTTTATACAAGGGTTTAAGAGATACTTCTGATTTGCCTTGGTTTCCTTATAACACAAAATATAAAGCCTTAGAAACCAACGGAGACAAAATTTCCGATATTCCAGCTATTGAAATTTTTGATGCTTTGGAACTGTTTATAAAAAGTTCAGAATTAAATAAATCAGGCGATAGCTTTTAAACTATTGCTTTGCTACTACAAAAGTTCTTGTTACAGTTTGATTTCCTGATTTTGCAACAAGGAAGTAAAATCCATCATTCAAATTACTTACATCAAATTTGAATTCGTAATTATTTTTCTCGAGGTTACCTTTAAATAATTGAATTTCGGGTTGACCTAAATAATTATAAATGTCAATTTCAACATAAGAGTTACGTGGTTGAGCCAGCCTGAATTTCCCTTCGTTAGACATTGGTATAGGTCTAATGCCATCAACTAAAAAGTCTTCGGATAGCTTATCGGTAACAAGAATAACATCAACATCACATTGACTTGTTGCCTGCTGAGTAATTTCCAGTGAACTTCCATTTAAAATGAAGTTTAACAAATTGCATTTAAAACCAAAGTTTAAAGTATCGTGAAATATTTTATCTTTTTCCGCTGATAACGGCTGGAAACAAGCTATTAGCTTCTTCGTTTCTTTTGGTTCAATAATAAATGGTAATTGAGATTGGGGAATTGAGAATAAAATGTTATTAGCTAAAAATATTTTTTCAAGTTTTAGAGGAAGAAGCCCGTAATTATATAATTCAAGTGTATCGCAACCAAAGTTACCAATGAAGTATCTTCCAAAAGAGTGAATATTCCCAGTATTTGATTCAAATCCGGGAAATGATAGCGTAAATCCCTGAACAGTGTCAGCGAATGTTTTAATATTTCCTGCTGAATCAACTGAATTGAACCTATAAATTGCATCCTTAAATGGATCAATAATATTAAGACTATAAGAAACTATTCTTGAATTGAAACTTGTTAAATTAATATTACAATTTGTCTGCTCCAAAATTTCAATTTTTTCTATACCATAATCGAAGGCACTGGAATCAGTTATGTTTATTCGAAAGTTTATTTCGCAATCATCTGAGGAAATTTGGTAAACTGGTGGCTCTCTGTCACCTGCAACAATTATCGAAAGAGCAGCTAAGTCTCTTTCGTTACAAGGTCCTTCTATAACAAGAGTATCATTGATTATAGTATCATTTGGAAACTCATAACACAAAGTGATAATATCTGTCTGGTTCGGCAGTAACTCTTTGGGAGTATTATAATTTATCTTGATTTTTGAGTTATTTTTGAAGTATAAATTTGAAATGTATTGCTTGAAAGCACCGTAGTTTTTAATTTCAATATCTTTGCAAATTTCTCTTTTTACTTTGATTTGATCATAGACAAGCTTGACAGTATCAGCCAAAATGTTTGTGCTTAATGCAACGGTAAAACCGGGTATGTCAATATCCTTTTCGTTCTTTCTTCCTAATGAATCAATAGCAATGAGTTTGAATTTTCCGTCTTGCCTGTTATCAATAAGGTTAGCTGAAAATTTCACAATCTTTTTTAAAGGAATGAAAGGTTCTATGTTTACAGTTACATTTTTTTGAGAATTTGGTGGGGAGTATAATTCTTTAATTCCAAAATCACTTGCAGTGGAGTCAGTAGCAATCCCCTTGACAGAAAAACAGCTATCAGCATAGGCAATTTGTGGTGGATTTAAATCAAGAGGTATAAAACTCATTCCACCAACATAACCATAAGAATTTGCAATTCCATAGCCATAGACATAAATGCCAATGTCCGCCGAGGACTCAATTCTATGAACGCCATCGGAGACAGGAAAATTAGCAAAAGAATAACCAGAAGTGGAAATTCTCGAGAAAGCTGATGGATTTACCGGTTGACCGTCAAGAGTTATTCCATTAATCTGATCTTCTGGTGCAACTAAGCAAATATATTGGGCATCATAAACAGCATCTGGTATAAATCCTTCGAATACCTGAACGTTAATCACCCGATATTTGTTCATAAACTGTTCTTTAGGTGGCACAATCATCATAAATGGGTCGCTTAGCAATCTATTACCACTCCCACCTGCAGTTTTTTTAAACTGAGCCACCAACACTGGTGCTGATGCCTGAATTTCCGCAGGAGTAACTAAAGGTGCCTCGTAAAAGCCACCCCTATCCAAAGTTACAACTCTTACCCCATTTATGAAAACCTCTGTCCCGTCATAGGC
>JAOABA010000007.1 GCA_026418625.1 Candidatus Kapaibacterium sp. | reverse complement strand
TTCCAACCCCCTCCTATATGCATATTGTGTGCCTGACATCCCTGCTCAGCAACATAATTTGCTAACTCATTAACTGCAATAATGAGGGAATTATGCTTTTTAGCAAGTTTTACCGCATCACCAAGGTGATCCCCGTGAGCGTGAGTAAGAACAATAAAGTTTGGATCCAAATCCTCAACTTTTACTGGCATCGTAGGATTGCCACTAATAAATGGATCAATTATTAGCTTATTTTTTCCATCATTGAGAAGAAATGTCGAATGACTCAGATAAGTTAGTTTTAACATAGCAATTTCTCCTTCTTAATTTTAACAAAAAAATTATTTATTCCACAAGATTGTTCTTGATGGCATAATGAGTTAGTTCTGCATTACTCTTCATATTCATTTTTTCCAGAATTCTGATTCTGTAAGTGCTTATTGTATTGATACTTAAAGCAAGTTCTTCGGCTATTTCCCTCACTGTCTTTCCTGACGCAATCATACACATTACCTGAAATTCCCTATCTGAAAGAGTTTCGTGCTTTGCAGTCTCTGAAGTAGACCCTATATTTGCTGCAAGAAGCTCTGCAAGCTCCGGAGAGACATATTTTCTTCCCTGAGCTACTTTTCTAATAGCTCCTATTATTTCTTCCGGCTCACTTTCTTTATTTATATATCCATAAGCTCCAGCTTTCAAGACTCTTACAGCATATTGTTCCTCTGGATACACTGTAAACATAAGCACCTTAATATCAGGCTTGAAATATCTGATTTCTTTCAGAGTATCGAGTCCATCTTTACCAGGCATAGATATATCGAGCAGAACAACGTCATAGTTTTTTTCTCTAATTCTTTCGAGCAATTCATAGCCTGAACTCGCTTCATCAGCAACGACTATGTCTTTTGTCTCCTCGATTATTTGACGTAGTCCTTTCCTTACTACGGAGTGATCATCAACTATTATGACCTTTATCATTGGTAAATCCCTTTATTTTAGTGGTATAGTAAGAGTAACTGTTGTCCCGATTCCGGTTACACCCGTAATGCTTAGTTTTCCTCCTAAAGCCGTTGCTCGTTCATACATACCAATTAATCCAAACGACTTTCTACTGTTGATATTTTCTTGTTTTATACCTTTCCCATTGTCGCTAACTCTTAATTTTAACTCATTATTTGTAACTTCAAGAAGAACATCAACCCTCGTTGCTCTTGAATGACGTGCAATATTTGTCAGTATTTCCTGAAATATTCTGAATATCGCCGTTGAATATTTTTCATCAAGATTTAATTCCTGATTTGGAAGAACTACTTTACACCTCATCGCCGACCTTTTTTGGAATTCTGCAGCTTGCCACTCAATCGCTGCCACCAACCCAAAATGATCTAAAACTGATGGGCGAAGTTCAGAAGATATTGTGCGAACCTTCCTTATTGTTGATTCAATCAACTCATTCATTTTGCGAGTCCTTTCGTAAAGCACTTCCTGACGCAAATATTTTTTCTTGATTAACCACATCAATTCAAGCTTCAACGCTGTTAAGGCGTGTCCAAGTTCATCGTGTATATCTTTGGCTATTCTCTTTCTCTCTTCCTCTCTTGAAGACTCGATATAAAGAGCAAGACTTCTCAGCTCCTCTTTTGAAATATTTAATTCTTCTTCTGCTTCTTTTCTTTCAGTAATATCATAAAGGAATCCATAAATAAATCTTTCATTTTTTTCAGAGTTGTAAACATTCATCATTTTTTCTCTTATCCATTTTTCCGCACCATTATCACATATTATTCTATAATCAATTATCACTTCAGAATTTGGATGCTTTTTTGTGTTTTCAAGACTTGCATAATACTTGCCTTGATCTTCTGGTTTAACAACATCGTTCCAATTTCTTCCTTTGCCAATAAATTCACTTTTGTCAAACCCTGTTATTTCTTTAAATGCTCCTTCAATGTATACAATTTGCAAGTTCATATCTCTCTGGTATATTATACCTTTAAGATTAATCAAAAAGTGTTTAAGTAAATCGTATTCATCATTGAAATTATAATTTAATTCTGTTTGTTCTCCTTCTTTCTCTTTTGAATCGGGGCTTTTTTCTTCTGTTATGATATCCTTAGAAGTAAATGTAAAATTATTTTTCTCTTTTATTATTACAATAACCTTGTCACTTTCGGAACTTTTGCCCTTTAAAGGTATTGAAATCATTTCGGCAAAAGTTCTCTGATTTAAGTCACTTGAATTTAACTCAAAAAAATTATTCTCAATCTGCCCAGTAGCCAGTGCTCTTAGACAAAAACAAGATTCTTCAGATGAATTTCCGCATATTTGATAACATTTTTCGTAACTTGATGATTTAAAAAAACTCTGAAATGCCTTATTTTTCCAAATAATGTTTTTTTGATTATCTATTATCAAGACTGGTTCATTTAAATTTTCATAAGCTCCTAAAAAATCCTTGCTCAAAGGTGAATATGAAGAATTAATTCGAAAGAGTTTTTCAAACAGAGGGAAAAATCCAAAAAAATTTTTTTTATTTTCCTTTAATTCTTTCATATTTCACAAGATAAATTTTTTGGTTTGATTATCATTGTAACATAAAAATAAGTTACAAATTTAATAATCTAAAATTAATTTACCCGAAATTTTCATTAAATCTATTTCTATTATTTTCGCCAGATATTTCGCATTTATTAACCTATTATTCGCTTGATAAAACTTTTGTTGAGCTTCTCGAAATTCAAGTGGCGTAGAGACACCCTGATTAAGTCTCTCAGTCGCTATGTTCAAATTTTGCTTTGCTACAGATAAGTTAATTTCTTCTAAATTTACTAACTCTTTATATTTTCTATAGTTTGACATATTAACAGCAAAGGTTGACTGTATGTTTTCAAGAACTTGCTTATGATTTAGCTGGTTATTCATTGAAATTATTTTCTTGTTTTCCAAATCATTAGAATTTCTAAAACCATTGAAAAGATTATATGACAGTGTAAAACCAAGACTATAGCCAGTCTGAGTATTTGATTTCAGCACCCCTGCATCTGAATACGAATTAAGATAACCAAGATTGCCATAAAAACTCAGTGTCGGCAGGAAATTGGATTTCACAAGCTTATAATCATAATCAGAAAGGGCAATATTTTTCTCTGATATTTTTACTAAGGTGTTTTTATTTTTTATCTCTTCAAAATTTAGACTCTGAATTTTATCTTGCTCTAAAGGAATACTTCCCTCAACGTCAAATTCTATTTCGGGACTTCTTGCTAAAATATTATTCAATTGAATTTTTAGGCTTTTTAGTATTTCCATCTGATTTAAATAATTAGATGAATCCTCATTAAAATCAACATTTGATTGCAATGCTTCAAGCTCCGAAGCTGACCCCACACTCGCTTTCAATCTCATCAGATTCATACGGTCTCTGGAAATATTCAAACTTTCTTCTGCCAGCTTTACTATTGATTTCTGTGTTACAATGCTATAATATGTTTTATAGAGACCAGACAAAACTTCTTCAACTTCAGATTTAAGAACTAACTTAGAAAGTTCATTTAAATCAGACAGCTTTTCATAATTTATAAACATTGAAAAACCATCGAAAAGAGTCCAATTCAATGCAAGCCCTGAATTGAGCGAACCGGATTTAGCACCTGTTCTTTCTGTAACCCTTCCATCGAAAAATTCCAGATTTGTATTATTAACGCTTGTATTATAACTACCGCTCAAATCAATTCTTGGTAGAAAACCGGCAGTCCCCAAAGAGAAATTGTTATTCGATATTTCAACCTCGTTTTTCCTTATCTGAATAGAAAAATTATTGTTCAAAGCTAATTTGACAGCATCTTCAATTGTAAGAACCGTTTGAGAAAATGCAGGACTAAATATCAATATTATATTTAAAATAAGAAATAATTTTTTCATCAGAAATCATCAAAAAAATAAAAACTAATTTAACGATTTCATAGACGATTATCAATTAGGATTTGTCAAATCATCAAATATTGGATAATTTTGTTTTTTTAAAATAATTTAGAAAGAAAAAAATGCAAAGTAAAGAATATTACCTCAATCCTGAAAGAACCGTTGAACATATTGACATAAAGAAAATCAACACAATTGAGCTTGTCGAAGCAATGGGAAAAACTGCTTTTCAAGCACGAAATTTACACAGGGCTTCAAAAATTTATGATATGATGTTAAGAGACGAAAGCTGCTCTGTAATTCTTACTCTGGCTGGTTCCCTTTTCAGTGCCGGCTTGAAAAAAATTGTTGTTGATATGATTGAAAACAATATGATTGATGCAATCGTTAGCACTGGTGCTATAATTGTTGACCAGGATTTCCTCGAAGCCCTTGGATTCAAGCATTATCAAGGCACTCCTTTTGTAGATGATAATGAACTCAGGGAATTGATGATAGACAGAATTTATGACACATACATTGACGAAGAGGAACTCAGAGTATGCGATATGACTGTTGCCGATATTGCAAACTCTCTTGAACCACGACCTTATAGCTCTCGTGAATTCATTCAGGAAATGGGTCGTTGGCTTGTGATAAACAATACTGGTAAAGATTCCGTCATCAGAACTGCTTACGAAAAGGGTGTTCCAATTTTTGTCCCTGCATTTTCCGATTGTTCCGCTGGTTTCGGATTAGTCCATCATCAATACTATTCAAAAGGCGAAATTGTCTCAATTGATTCAGCTAAAGATTTTCTGGAACTTACAAAAATAAAAATAGCAGCAGGAGAAACAGGCATTTTTATGGTTGGTGGTGGTGTCCCAAAAAATTTCACTCAGGATGTAGTTGTTTCCTGCGATGTTCTTGGTGTTGAAGCCAATATGCATAAATACGCTGTTCAGATTACCGTTGCCGACGAGCGTGATGGCGGTCTTTCCGGTTCAACACTCAAAGAAGCAAGTTCTTGGGGTAAAGTCGAAACCACCTACGAACAAATGGTTTTCAGCGAAGCCACTATAGCTATGCCCTTAATAGTTTCTTATGCCTACCACAAAAAAGGCTGGGAAAAACGCACAGAAAAGCGATATAATGATTTACTGAATAAGTCCTGAAAAAAGATAAAACAACAGTTATTAACAAAGTATTCAGAAAAAAAATTTTAAAATTTTTTCTTTAGAACAGCTATTATAATTGTTATAGAAAAAAGTAATAAATTAATTTAGAAAACGTTAAAATTTATCATAAATAAGGTGTTATATGAGGACTTTTTCTGCAATAATAGAAAAATGTAAAGAAACGGGTCTATATGTTGGATACGTCCCCGGTTTTCCCGGAGCCCACTCTCAAGCCGAAACACTTGAAGAATTACGGCAAAACCTAAAAGAAGTTATTGAAATGCTTTTAGAAGATGGAGAACCTTCCTTGGAAAGTGAATTCATCGGTACTCAAAATTTTGTTTTTTCTTAATATGCCGAAGTATCCTATATTAAAACCAAATGAAATTATAAAAATACTAAACAATTTTGGTTTCATTGAAATACGTCAAAAAGGTTCACATAAGCAATTCAAACATCCAGATGGAAGAGTAACAACTATTCCCTTCCATCAAGGAAGAGATATTTCACCGATCCTACTGAAACAAATCTTAAAAGATATTAAAATTGATTTAAAAGAATTTCTTGATAAAAAATAACAGTTAAGTATATTTATTCCTAACATCAATTTTAAATCTTCACAAACCTCCCCGTCCAATCACCAAGACGGATAAAGTAAAGCCCTGATGGCAAATGTTCGATATTCATCCGATAACTCAGAGTTATCGGATGAATTTTCTCTGATAAAATACACTCACCAAGGATTTTGAAAATCCTGATTTCAGATTCCTCTTTGCGAGATTTGTAAAAACCAGTCATTCAGAGCCGAAGGCGAAGAATCCATATCATTTAACTTATTGAAACATAATGGACTCTTCACTTCGTTCAGAGTGACAATAAATTTTTTTCAGATGTCCTACACCTTTGAGGTGTGGGACATCTTTCTTTGCACTGATAGAGGTGCCTGTTCTACAGGAAAGCACTATTAGAAATGATTTTTTGTCCACTACTTAAAAGTAGTGGCTATTCAATTTTGACAAAGCTCCCCACCCAATCGCCAAGACGGACAAAATATATTCCCGAAGGCAAATGTTCGATATTCATCCGATAACTCAGAGTTATCGGATGAATTTTCTCTGATAAAATACACTCACCAAGTATGTTGAAAATCCAATTTAGAAAAAAATTAGCTTTTTCTATCTATTTATTATTACCTTTATGAAGACAGAGTTATTTCCATGTTTGATATTGATAAGATAAAGTCCATTACTTAGCCTCGAACAATCCCATCTCAGATAGCCCTTATAATCACCTTCTTTATCAAGATTGAAACTTGTTTTATCGTCAACAATCTCACCATAAATATTATATACATTAACTTGCATATTATCTACAGGATAACGATTATCCCAATATATAGTAGTTTTTAAATAATTTTTTGCTGGAATCGGAAATGGAGGAAAATAATAAAAATATGTCAGTTCATTAATTTTTTCTACAACTTTTGTTTCAATTGTATCAATTCCTTCACCTTTAAGTAAGCTGACATTTTTTGAATTGTTTGCATTTGAATAAAATACGATTGAATCTGAATAAGTTCTTACTGAATTAGGTTTGAATGTAACTGTGAATTCATAACTTTCTTTGGGTTCGATTATTATAGGTTTCAGTGAATCAGTTACCGGTAAGTTAGTCTGAAATACACTGTCACTTGGTAACGAAAATCCATAAATAAACAAGGAGGTATCCGCAGAAGCATTTAAAATTTCTGCTCTCATTGAAATCGCTTCATTTATCTGAATTTGACCAAAATTTATATCATAAACTTGTATTTCTGCTTTCTTGGGTATGTATTCTTTATAGATTTTTATCCAATAAATATTGTCCTTGTTTTCATCATCTGCATAACGTGCGAAGAAAGTATCATCAAATTTTTGAAAGGTTCTTTTAATATTTCCACCAAGTGGGAGCTTAATATATTCCCACTTGCTTCTGTCGTATAAGTCGTTGATTATAAATATAGTATCTTCAATGGCAAGATAAATAACACCGCTATCCATGCAAATTCCATTTTGAATTACCTTCTCATTGTTCACTAAGCGAACAGAATTAATTATAACTTTATAACTATAAATTTCATGAAAACTTTTGTCATTAATATTTAGAACCTCAATCCTTGTTACTGAATCCCTTGTGTCAAAAATAAAAAATAAAACTAAATCATTACTATCCAAACTTAATTCGTAATAATAAAGTAAACTGTCATTTTTAGTATATTTTCTCATTATTTCCCAGTCTATCCCTTTATTGGTTGTAAAGGCTATTTCCCTTAATGTATCCTTGGTATTTTTATAATGAACCAGAATAGTATTAGTATCTTGAGAATGAACAAAATCTACAATCATATTGGAGTTTGTTTTAATTATCCTGCTTTTTAAATTAAATTCCTTATCATAAGTAAAAAAAGTTGTAACTTCCAAGATGTTAGATACAGTAATAAAGTTGTCATTTAATTTTTGTAAATTTGGAAATCTTGAAACATAATCATAATCTGGTAACCACCATGATGTAACGAAATTAAACTCCGGTAATTCCTTGTATTTAAATGTTTTCCCAAAATCATTAGAAATTGATACTCCACCTAGAAATGCTGAAGTGAGAGAATGCCCTCCCATAATAAGTTTTTTTTCGTCCTTATCGAAATATTTGAATTGCAATTGCACGGTATTTTGAGAATATTCAGTGTTTTCTCTTTTTTCAACTACAGGCTTAAATGTTATACCATTATTATCTGTTCTGTAGATAGGGTTTTTATAAAAACCATGATAATACCCTTGGTAAAACAAATAAGAAGAATCATTTATTCTGTCCGGAATAACAAAAGGGGTACCTCCTGAAAAGTCAGAAACTATATTCAACAAACTATCGCTTAATTTTGTTATTGAAATAAATTTTTTCGGTCCTACAACGATAAATTTATCATCAATTATGTTCCAGTCATTAAATCTTAACCATACAGTCAATTCCTTAACACGAAATTCAGAAATAATTTTTGCTGTATCCGGGTAAGATAAACTATATAATTGGATTTTTCTGTTTGGTGAGCCGCTACTATATATTGCGTTACCAATTAAAATAAATATTTTATTATCAATAACTTTGTATGTATATGCAAGTTTCGAATAATAAATCTTTTCAAATACTTTAAAATCAACAGTTCTGTAAATTGTCTCATATTCCTTGAAATATATATAGTAACCATCGGTAAATAACATGTAAACGTTATAACAGCTTGAACATAAACCTGCCTCCTTTAATGATACAATATCTATAAAATTCAAGTTATCATCAAATCTTAAAAACTTCGAAGAATCAATCTCAACAATCAATCTATTATTAACATAAACTGTTGAATACTTATAGTTAAAGTAATAATTACCCTGTTCGAATAATGGCTTTGAAAAATGCTTAAATTCATTAATTTGCTTAAATTCCTCATCCAATAGTATTAATTTGTTTCTTGCCCTAACTAAATAACCCTTGTTAGATTGTATTACTGATAGAATGGAGTCATTTAGATTTTTTCTAATTATCCAATCTACGCCGTTATTATATGAAACACTGATATCACCTGCGTCGGAAAAAGCAGTAAATCTGTCAGATCCAATAAAAAGTTGTTTAATATTCCCGTTTTTAAAAGCTCTAAATTGCTCCCAGTTAGTACCGTTATCATTTGAAATAAGATATGAACCGAAGTCACCAAAAACAATAATAGTGCTATCTTTGGCTGTATAGCTATTAAAATTTATATTTAAGGGGAAAAGATCAAATTTGTAAGCTGCTGTTAATTGTAGTGAAACAACTAAAGTTATTATCATATGTAAAATTATTTTTTTCATATTTCATTGATTATTTAGTTCATCCAATGACATTTTGTCCTCGGATGAAAATTAATGAAAATTATGGTAAATTACAAGGTGTCCATAAATGAAAACATTCAGTATGTGGATTTTGCTCATTTGGATCCCCAACTTGTTCAGGTTCTAACGGACATTTTTCAAGCGGGTCTTCGTTATATCCGCTACAACTCCAAGCCGGTCCTTGAACTGTTAAGCTCACATATCTAAATCCATCCCAGCATATTTTTTTTAGAATCCAACAATAGCAATTTTCCAGATTACATGGAAAATACCATATATTTCCGTTTAAATATGTTTTCCACCAGCAAATTTCATATGTTTCTGTGTACCATAGCTCATTTCCGCTTTCACAAGGTCCGGGTAGTCCACACAATGTGTTAAGATAATAGGGTTGATATACATCATTGTAGATTTCCTGTGCTATCTCATTTTCATACAAACCCGGGTCGCAATTCGGGTCGATTTTTGTAAAACCCCATACTCTAATTTCACCGGGGTAAATACCCATGCACTTATAGCATATTTCAACATTAAACAAACATCCATTAATATTTACTTGTTTTGTTGTTTGAGTATAACCGTAGCCGCTCGGGCAGGTAGAATAAATATCCCTGGGAAATATACTTATGAAAGCTATTATTAATATAATTATTATTTTTTCCATTTTCTTTTCCGATAATTAGTTTAACAAATTAATTTTGATTTTTGAAAATTTTTATTAATTTGCTCATTGGAAATGGGCAAAAGCCGATGGGAAACTGCGAAAGCAGTCAGCTTCAACCCTTGGCGGACCGATACTGCTTTTATCGGTTCGGCTTTTTTAATGCAATCATAGGCTAACCCTCCTTTCTGTTTCTTTTTTAATCTTAAGTCAAATAACAATAACCAAACCGGAGTTCGGAGTTCGGAGTTCGGAGTTCGGAGTTCGGAGTTCGGAGTTCGGAGTTCGGAGTTCGGAGTTCGGAGTTCGGAGTTCCGAAAACTTTCACACCTAACAAGTGGTATTATAATAAAAATAATTCTAATATCCAAATTAATTTTTATTAATTTTTTTAGATTCCTCGACAAGCGAAGAATGACTATAGTATTGATAGCGTCACTTCTGCGGAGGCAGGAGTCTTAGAGGATGTAAGAGATTCCTGTCTGCACAGGAATGACGGGGAAGAAGGAGATTACTTTATGCGAGGCTTAGTAAAAACTGGTCATTCAGAGCCGAAGCGAAGAATGCATATTATATTAGTCATTGATAAATAATAGACTCTTCACTTCGTTCAGAGTGACAAAAATACTATTTTTCAGATGTCCTAAACCTTTGAGGTGTAGGACATCTTTCTTTGCACTGATAGAGGAGCCTGTTCTACAGGAAAGCACTATTAGAAATGATTTTTTTCCACTACTTGAAAGTAGTGGCTATTCAAT
>JAOABA010000006.1 GCA_026418625.1 Candidatus Kapaibacterium sp. | reverse complement strand
GTGAATTAATGAAAAAAATGACTGTGAAAGAATGGGTAGAAATTTACGAATCGAATTTAAAAAGATAGAACAACGAACCGCTAACACTGGTTTTGCGTCAGGCGGGGTGACGTGCAAACTTGAAGTTTTGTGCTTCTATTTAAGTTCAGTGCTGGGCTGACAGTTTTGTACTCCTGAATCCGCCCGAACGCTTATCCCTTACCCATTCAAATCCCTCCTCCGGTACCATTTTTTTACTGTTAATCATCAATGACTAATTTTTTTCTTAACTTACATTTGACTTTTAAATATATTTATTGAAACCCTTTGATTTACATTTCGTAATATAGATGTAATTCAGGAAAGTCAACCATTATGAAAACATTAAATTCATTGAGTAGAACAAGAATCTTAATAGCTTCTTTTTTTGCTTTTTACATCATCATCATACTCATTGCTTTTTTTAAGATTTCTTCTTCAACAACTGATGAAAATCAATGGATTGATTTACCCTCAAAGTTCTATTTAACCAAAGACATAAAAGGTGAAATATCAGACCCTAACAGTGAAATTAATAAATCTATTTCTCCTGCTTTTAACTTAATTTTAAGTGTGGATGATGTAATTCCTGAAAATATTTCTGATTTTGAAAAAATTATTCAAAAATCCAATAACAAACAGTTGACACTTAGAATACTTGATATATCGGAATTTAAAATATTCAACTATATAATTGATAAAAATGATTTCGACAAATCAGCAATAAGAATAATTGATTCCGCTGTCATTATTCGAAACGTATTTAAAGATGGAGCATCCGACAGGGCAGGGTTAAAGGTTGGAGATATTATTACTTCCATCAATAATAAAAAATTTTCTAATAGTATGGAAGCTGATAAAATTCTAAGAGAAGGAGAAATTGGCAAAACACTTGATTATCATATAATTAGAGATGGCAAAGACATTGAAATCAAAGTCTTTTTAGCAAAATTCGGTATTAGTTTTGAATATTTTATATTGATTTTAACAGGTCTCTCATATATTATTTTTGGTTTTTTTATTGCTTTCAAGAAACCGGAGATAAAAGCTGCTAAATTACTTGGTTTGTCTCTAATAATGATTGGTTATTTACTCGCTAATGGTTTATATATATTCAAAAGATATTTATTAGATCACGATTTATTTTCAATTTTTGACTTTTTATTATTCTCATTTAATCTTTCTTTTATAGTTCCAATAATTATTCATACATTAAACTATTTTCCTTTAGAAAAGCAAGTATATATTCAGAAAAAATGGATTATAGTAATTCCTTATATTGTTGGTTCTATAGTCTTTTTATCATTGATTATTGGTTTTATTTTCTTCCCAACTATCATTGTTATAAGCAGTCTTATCAACTTGTCAGTTTTTGTTTCAATAGGATTATTGCTTTATAAATTGATAATTTATCTAATTTTCAGAAAGAAATTACCGAAGGAAAAGAGTAATACATATCTTTTATTGAAAATTTCATTATTGATATTATTATTATCATATATATATACACAAGTTACTGTATTATTTTTTCGTATTCAACCTATATTTGCTACTCATTTAATTTCATATATAATTGTATTTATTGCACTAATTTTCACTATTGCAAGATATAACCTTCTTGATCTTCAGTTAAGAATAAGATTAAATATCAGACACTCAATCATAGTTAGCATCTGGAGAATTTTTCTAATTTCAATATTTATATTGTTTATTTGGGTTATCACTTCTAATCAAATAGAATTTCCTAATATACACCTGACCAAATCAGGAATTGAAATAATTGACAAGCCATTAAATCCATTATTACAAACAACTTATGAGAAACTCTCCGTTCTATTATTATCTTCATTTGTATTTTTTATTTTATGGAGATTAAACAAATATGTTAAAAATATATTAGATAAGCGATATTTTAAAACCCGTTTTGATTATCGTAAAGCAGCAAATGAAATATATGATATTTTAACTTCTAACTTATCAATAAGAGATTTAGCAATTGGCTTAATCAATAAACTCAAGGAACAGTTTAAGCTTAAAAGTGTGGGCGTAATATTTTTCAGAAAGGATGAGAAAATTTGCGGTCTCGAACATTATGGATTTGATGATGATAAATTTCTAGAATTCTGCAATATTAGCGGTTCTGAGATTATAAACAGCATAAAAAATTTAGATAGTGCGATTAGGATAGATTATCTCCCTGAGATTATGAAAACCATATTCAAAGATATCGGTTTTCGTTTTCTTATCCCAATAAAATCCAAAGGAGAGATAATTGGCTCGTTACTCGTTGGTGAAAAACTTTCAGAAGAGTCTTTGAGGCAAGAAGATATTGAGTTTCTAACCTCAATATCAGGTCAAATGTTTATTGCTATCGAAAACGCATTTCTATATGAGGATTTAGCAGTTCAGGATAGAATCAAGCACGAATTGGAAATAGCTCGAAAGATTCAGTTAGCATCTCTTCCCAATTCTATTCCAAATATTGAGGGACTTGATATTGCCGGTATTTCTCTCCCTGCTTATGAAGTAGGCGGTGACTTTTATGATTTTTTAAATGGAAAACCAAATGAAATTACCGTAATAATTGGTGATGTCAGTGGAAAAGGAACTTCGGCAGCTCTTTATATGTCAAAAGTTCAGGGTATAATAAGAACCTTGAATGAATTTGACAATACTCCAAAAAAATTACTTGAGAAAACAAATCATTTAATGTGTAAATATCTCGAAAAGAACTTTTTCATATCCGCAATGAGTGCAAAAATATCTTTGGAAAACAAGAATATTGCTATTGCAAGAGCAGGTCATACACCACTATATTACTTTAATTCAAGGCTCAATTCTATAGAAAAAATTACAGGTAAAGGTATGGTTCTTGGACTTAGCAAAGACTCATTATTCGATGAATCTCTTGAAGAAACAAGTTTCCATTTCAATAAGGATGACATTTTTCTTTTCATTACTGATGGAGTCACCGATGCCAGAAATAAAAATGATATGGAATTTGGCGAAGAGAATTTAACCTCAATTCTCTTGGAATCTCATAACCTCGATGCGAGTAACATAAGAAATAAAATAATTAAAGCAGTTAAGGATTTTTCCGGAAATACCAATCAATTCGACGATATGACTGTGGTTGTTGTCAAAGTCAATTAATCTAATCAACTGAAAAGTATTTTACTTTCTTATCAGATTGTAAAAGATATTTGTGTCTGGTCCAAGTGGAATTGATAATAATATGAAAATGATGAAGACAACTATCCAGACAACAGCCAAAGTCAAGGAATATGGAAATAATATCGAAATTAACCTTCCAAGTGTTATTGATGGGTCATATTTCTTTGCAATAACCAAAATTATCGGGAAATATGGTAGCAGTGGTGTGATAATATTCGTTGTTGAGTCTGCAATTCTAAAAGCAGCCTGAGTGGTTTCCGGAGCAAAACCTAAAATCATCATCATCGGAACAAAAACAGGTGAAATTACTGCCCATTTTGCAGAAGCACTTGTTACAAAAAAATTTATAAACATTGAAAAAAATATAAAACTGAGTAGAAGCCATATCCCATTCAATCCAATATCTTGCAGGAAAGTCGCTCCCTTAACTGCTAAAACCAACCCGAGATTAGACCAGTTAAAATATGCAAGGAACTGAGCAGCTGCAAATGCCAATACCACATACGAACTCATCGAAGCAATTGAATCAGCCAAAATTTTAACCAAATCGTTACCGGATTTTAAACTTTTTGAAGCCATTCCAAAAACTACACCCATTATCAGAAAAAAAATCATAATTAATACAATTATACTCTGATAAAAAGGTTTTAAGTTACCATTTCCATCTCTCAACAATCCATTTTCGGGTATAATAGCAATCAACAACAATATTAAAAGAACAAGGAAAGTCAGGATTGATAGAAGCAAACCTCTTTTCTCGTCATTGGAAATTGCTTTGATAACATAGTCTGATTCTTTCAACTTTTCAGGTGGATTCCATTTTCCAAGCCTTGGCTCAACTATTGTGTGCGTTATTACCGTTCCAACAGCCGTTACAACAAATGTTGAAACAAACATAAAATAGAAATTTGCAGTTGGATAAACATTATAAGAGCTATCAAGCAGCTTAGCCGCAGAATCAGTAAATCCAGACAATAATGGATCAATGGCTGTTAATATCACATTTGCACTTAACCCCCCACAAGCACCTGTAAATGCAGCTGTTAAACCGGCAATTGGGTGTTTTCCAAGACCAGCGAATAATACAGCACCAACAGCTGGCATAATAACCACACAAGCATCGCCCATAATATGACTCAAAACTGAAGTAAAAACAAGGACTGCCGTAGCAGACCATCTTGGGACTATTTTGATAATTGCTGTCAGACCAACATTAAGTAACCCAACCCTATCGGCAACACCGACACCAAGCATCGTAACCAACACTAAACCCAAAGGAGGAAATTCAATAAAATTCCTGACGGCGTCTGTCAGCATTCTCCTTATTCCTTCATAGTTTGCTAAATTAACTATTTCTACTTTTTGACCGTTCCCCGGATGTATCACAGAAATTTGAAAAATCGAACCTAACCACGAAGCTATAATTACAATGAAGGAAAGAATAATAAAGAGATAAAATGGATCGGGTAACTTATTTACACTATTTTCAATTTTATCAAGAAATTTCAAACTGACAGACTTTCTCGCCATAAATATCAAAAAAATTACAAATATAAATAAAAAAATCAGTGTAAATTAGTTAATGTAATTTTAATCGTGAAAGCATAATTAAACTGTTAATTTAATTTCTTAAATTGGTTTCCTTATCTGCTATCTCGGTGATCTAAGCGGGAAAAAACATTCTTACTAATTATAATGAAAATTATTTGTAGTATAAAATGCGACAAAAAAAATCATTTTAATACTATATTATTTTAATTGTTTTAATGACAAGCTATTAAAATTATTTTTTTTTTTTTTGAACGAGAATAAATTGTTAGCGAAAATTTTATGTTAAAATTAAATCACACATACAAAATCCTAATCTTAATTTTTTTGACTTTTCCTTTAAATTTGCTATCAAGCACAAAAGACCATCCCCCTGATCAGCCTTGTGAAACCCAATGTTGCTCTAAACACAAGAAAGGATCTCAAATAGTTGTATATTATCATTGTAGATTAGCTTTCATTAAATACAATTTTATCATTTATGCTTTATGTTTTAATGGGGAATTTTATCAAGAATATACTTGTGTGAAAGGTTTTTTTACAAGATCAGATGTCTGCTGCTACTTTCACGATTACAAAGGATCAACAGGTTGCCCTTACAGCACCGAAGGAGAAACAGAAGCAGAAGTTCATAGTAGTATTGATAAAGAAAGTGAATGTTTAAGAAACAATGTTCCTCCTGATTGTTCAGGCTATTCAATTGTATTTTCGACTGAAATATTTCCAAAATAGTTTATTAAAAAAATGAAAAAATTATTAACATATCTAGTCTTATTTTTGACAATAACGAGAGTTAATTTATTTAGCGAATGTCAGCTTCAAGATCATAAATACGCTATAAATGATGAAGATTTTCGTTATTTGCATTATCTTAAGATTGAAAATATTTTTGACTCTGTTACTGTTTATTGTAATTATGGTGAGTTTAAAATTATTAATGGAAATCAGAGTAATTATCTTTATTTTGAAAGCGTCAACATAAACAAATACCAATGGTTTCAGGGAGATACTATTCAAGGGGAGGACCCTATAATACTGGAAAAATCGCGAACCAATTCATTTACTTATTCACCTAATTCTGAGATTAGCTTTTTTAGAGAATTATCTGTTGAAGTTCCTTGTAATGTTGAATTCCCTAATGAAAATACTGATAATTTACCTTGGTATGCAAAAGCTTTTATTGTCCCACACCATACAATCTTAGATAATTCAGAATGGTGTTTACAATTAAGAAGAGCTTCAGATAAGGCTTTGCTTTACACTATTGATAGTGTAGGAATTTTAAGAAATGATGATCTTATTATAGCTCCTCATTATGGAAACGAAGTATTAAAAATGAATCACATTAGACTATTACCAAATGATTATGCTAACACACCTGTATATTTATGTATTTCAGCAAGAAGATATGGAAACACACCAAATGGTATGCTATTGAAATTGCCCCCTTCCCATATTTCATTATCTTCAATTATGGAATATGACTCCACAAATTATCTTTATACAATGAAATGTAATGAAGATGATAAGTTATTTTATGATAGTGTTTATTTTGAAAAAATAATCCAATATGCTGATAGCATCTATTTCATTGATAGCACTTTAAGCAGCAATTTCTTGGATAGAATTTACTTCCCGGATTCTTTAAAAGGTTCTTTTTTTATGAACAGATATTTTGATACAGTTCATATTGGCTCAAATCCAACATTAGTTTTATATGTTGATAAAAATCAAAAAAGCTCAAGGTTAGGTTCGTTCGAAAATAATCATTATTTTGATAATGAAACCATCAATAAAAGAACTAAAAATTCTTATAAAAGTAGTCATCATTATTTCATTATTCCGCTAACTTTCTTACTCGACAATGATGAATATTTCATAGAAATTTATTCCTTGAACGGTCAAAGAATAATGAATATAAAACCCGATGATGTTTATACAATAAATAACAGAAGCAATTTGAAATTTTATATTCCTAATTCTTTGGCTAAAGGTTACTATCTGGTCTTTCTAAAAAATAGCAAGGGAGCTGTCATTACCACTACTCAATTGCGACAAAATTAATCATATATAAATTTTTAAAGTCCATTATAATTTTTTTGTTTATAAACATTTATTTCCATATTAATTAATAAAATAGGAACCTTTTGATATCCTATATTATTCTGACTTAGAGTGGGAAGGTGAAAGTTCTATCCCAATTAATATTATTTGTAGTATAAAATGTGACAAAAATATCATAGTTTCTACTATATTATTTTACCCCCCCCCCCGTATATTTGAAATAATTAATTTTTTTATTTGAAAGGCATAGTATGAAAATAAAGCTTACAAATTTATTAGCAGTAATTTTATTTTGTATATTACTCTCTACAGTGTATTTATTTTCTGAATGCAAGAAATCTGAATTATGGACTTGGAATTGTAATCCCGGAGATAGAGAAAGGCAGGGTTGGCGTGTAGTTGAAGATACAGATTGTGACGGTGTTTTCGATCAACAGACTATTAAATCTTGTAATGGTCATGTTGTTACTTGTCCATATCCAAATTGTGCTGGAGGTTTTATAATTGGAACTACACCTGAAGTTGAATCTGCTTCCAATCCAATATTCATTGTTAATGATAACGGTTGGTCAGTTATTCAAAAAGATTCAGTTCTTGATATACCGATATATACTGTAATAAGAACTATTATACCGGACAGTATATATATACAATTGAATGCGAGTAAATCTATAGCAATCGAAATACCATATTTACAAGGGGAATATCCTGACATATTGAAGGATATAGTCATTTCACCAAACCCAGTAAAAAATAAATGCGAAATTATTTTTAATAATACTGCTTCTTATAATGTCGAAATATTAATAAGTGATTTACTCGGAAAAAAAATGAACAGTCTTTTATTTTCTGTGAAAAAAGGATTGGATAATAATCTTATGATAGATTTATCTAATTTCCCGAAAGGAAGATATTTCATTAATTTTAAATCAGAAGGCCTAAACGAAACAAGACAGATTATTGTTATTTAATGAATTAATAGAGAGTTAACATTTTAGGTATTTTTTACTTTTGGTAATAATTAAACATACATAATACAGATAGATATAGAGTTTGAAGTAAAGATTGATTTATCTCTTTTTATAAGAATTTTTCCTTCTTACAAAATCAAGCATAAATACAATTACATTATCTTTATCAATTGTATAAAATAGCCTATAATCACCAATTCTATAACGATATACTCCTTCAAATTCACCTTTGAGTTTTTTTATGTTGGGACCAAAAAAAGGATTATTTCTCAATTGAGGATAAATAAATTCTTTAATTTTTTTATATAATTTGGTTCCTTCATTTTCCTTCAGGGACTTCTTGTAATTATCGGTTTCAGCTATCAAATACTTACTCTGCGAGAGTCCATCTTCCTTCTTTGACATCTTCCAAACCCTTTCTTAATCTTGGGAATAAATCCTTTATCTCATCCATTTCGTCGTCAGAAATGAACATTTCGTTCAATGTATAATTCAAAGCTGCATACTCAAGATAATTTGAAATAGTTCTTCGTTCAGCCTCTGCTGCTAATTTTAATATTTTGTAGGATTCTTCATCAACCCTAATAGTTAATACTTTTGACATATTTCCTCTTTGAAATCATTCATAATAATTCAAAAATAAGTATTTTTATTCGAATAATAATATTTATTACTTTGAATTCGAAAATATTTCAAAAGAAAGCTAAAATTTATTAATTCTCCCCTCCTCTCTTATAACTTTCTGAAAAATAATATTTATCTGGAAATCTTAATATCTTTCCTAATACCGATAAGTTATATTTAAACCAAGATTTAATGGATTATTTGTCAATTTATATAATTCACCGTTTTCTGAATTACCATAATTTGTTCTTAACTGTGAGAGAGATGTCCATTGGAATACTGCATCCAACCTGACATTTGGTGCCAAATAAATGCCACCACTTAACGACAAATAGCTTTTTGAAGCTCCGGCGACATCCATTGAATATGGAGATGTTTTGGAAGCGAAACTCCCCCTGACTACAAATGGAGTCATAGGTATATCATATTCAACTCCAACACCCCAATTTACCTGTCCCACAAGCTCTCTGACTATTTGTTTGTTCAAATCAAGAACTTCTTTTGGAGCATCACTGAATTCGAGCTGTGTGACGTCAGAATATTCAACGCCAGCCATAAATGTCAATCCTGAGGTATGTAGTGATAAACCGGCTGAATAAACAAAAGGAGTTGTAACTTTATAGGAATTTTCAAACTCATTTGGGTCATAAGGATTTGGTTTCCAACCATTGTCAAACTCTGCTGTTGCCAAAACGCTAAACTTCTCGTCAATTTCATAATAGGTTGGGAATTTTATTGTAGCACCAAATCTAAAAAAATCCTCTATCTTCGCTTGAATTCCAATTGAACCTGTGATTCCAGCAATTTTTTGATTTAAATTTTGAGCAAGGTTAAATTGCTTAAAATCAAGATTAGAGTAACCAACCGAATCAAAATAATTATATTTATTGAATATGTCAGACTCTCTGTAATCCCTATTATACTTATAAGTCCCCCATTTTCCAGTTATAGAAAAGCCAACAGAAACCTCTTTGGTCAAATCAAATGCTGCACCACCCGTAACATTATGCAATCCCCCAGCTTCCTGAACGAAAGCATATTGATCGAGGCTATCTTTTAAAGGTGTGAATAAATTCTCGTTTGCCAGCCATAGGTGATAGGTGTAATTGTCTTCCTTTTTTCTTGTTCCATATTTGGAATAATAATCTATCAGAGTTGATTTATTATTGAATGCGTGATATTCATAATTATCTTTAAAATTACTTTCCTGAAAATAAGCTATCCCAACTCCGGCATTTCCTTGCTTTGTTGTAAATGGCGCAACAACACCAAAACTTGTTATGAAAGCATCGTTCGAATTGAATTCATTTATTTTGCCGAGATAATTCGTTTTGGAATTATTTCTCGTAAATCCTAAACCCAAAGCTAATTCGCTCTTTCCAATCAAGGAAATTCCAGCAGGATTAAAAAGCAGGGCAGACATATCATCTGATACCCCATAATAAGAAATATTCAAACCGGCAGCCCTTGCCGAGATTAATCCGTTAGTTGAGGAAAATCTTAAAGCATCTTCAATAAATTGAGCTTTAGCTGCTTGTAAAGAAATTAAAACAAGCAGTGATATTAAAAGTAATTTTTTCATATTTATCTTGGTCTTGTTGAACTTCTTTCCGTGTTTGAATTTGAGCCAGAGCCAGACGATCCCGATGAACCCGTAGATCCGGATGATCCTGACGAGCCGGATGAACCAGAGCCTGAACTGCTTCCTGATGATCTGCCAGAACTTTGTCCTGATGATTCTCCGGAGCGATTCCAAGTTCCACTGGAATTATTATTTTCTAAAACTTCCCTATTAGTGTTTCTTGAGGGAGTTCTATAGTTCCTATCATCAGTTGAAGGTTTATTTGTATTGTTGTCATTCGATTTGACTTTGTCTTTGACGCCATCACTTTTCGTAGAAGAATTAATATCCTCTCTTGACCGACTCCTTGGTGAATTTGAATTTGTTTTGTCGTAATCATAAGCATCTCCAACCGTTGTGGAACCTCGAGAAGCACCCCAATCACGGTAGGTTTTTTCTTTCTTAGGATTTGATGATGGCTTGTCAGCATAATTATTATTATAATACCACCAATCGTGATAATAATGTCTCCTATGCCAATACCAAGGAGAATAGGTGTAATAATAATCATACCAAGGGTAGTAATTATATCTGTAGAAATTCATAGCCCAATACCAGTCCCAGTAATGATAGTGATAATTCAGGTAATGTGCATTCCAGAAATAAGGACCCCAGCCATAGTAATAATCCCACCAAGGAACAACTACTGTAACGAATTGAGGACGGGGATTAAAATATCTGTAAGATCGATTATGCTCAACGTAACCGTCAAAACTGTCATCAAAATCTTCTGAAAGAGGATTAACCCATTTTTTGGTTTCATTTCTTCCAGACTTTGCAAAATTATCACTATTATTGCCTTGAGAGACTTTAGGATTATTATTAAAACCGAAATAATCTTCCTTCGAAGAATCTACAGATGAACAGGAAAACGCCAGAAATGACGTTATAATAACTAACGAAAATATTTTTATGTTCTTTTTCATAATTACCTCCTTGAAGTTATAACGTAACTTACATAAAATTGTTACAAAGAAAAAACAAAGGAATGAAAAAAAAGTTTAAAAAAACAAAAAAAAGGCTTAATTTTGTAAAAAGCTCGGATGGCGGAACAGGTAGACGCACAGGACTTAAAATCCTGTGGGAGAATATCCCGTGTGGGTTCGAGTCCCACTCCGAGCACAGAAAAAAACTTCTATCCCATTTAAATAAATTAATTACTTAAACAGAAAATTATTTACCTAAATAATATTATTAAGTTTATTTTAGCTCTTTTTCAAGGCATCAAGAGCTTTTTGTAATGCTTCAGTATCGGCAGTTGATAAATTCTTCAACAATTCGTCCCTTAATTTGTCAGGGTCAAGTTCATTTTCTTCCTGAATTTCAACAGGTGACTCAATACCCAACATCTGGCAAATAGTTGCTACATAATTGTTTGGTTTAACTGGTTTTTCCAAATAAACTCCCAGACCTTGCATAATAAGGGCTTTGAAGTCGGCTTTACCCAAGTCGTTCTTGGAATGACCTGTTACGATAAGAACAGGAATCTTTGACCATTCCTTTCCTTTTTTGATGTCCCTATAAAATTTAATACCTGAGTGCTTCGGCATTACTAAATCAAGAGAAATCAAATCAGGAGTGAATTTCTCTATTTTTTTTCAAAGCATCAAAGCCATCAACTGCAGTTTCAACGCTAAAGCCATAGTCTTCGAGTGCGGATTTTAAATATAACCGCACATCAGGTTCGTCATCAACAATGAGAATTTTTTTTGAACTATAATCTTCCATAGTAATAAAAATTAATTATTGAAATATTTTTTATCAATTTAAGGTTGAACTACCTCAACACTACCAGTTCTATCAACACTTCTCTCGATAATTTCATTGCTACTATTTTTCAAAACATAAATTCCTTTCATATAAACCGGAACTGTGTTACCTGCCAGACTTCGAACATAACTATTATTAATAATTAGAGGACGAGTTGTTGAAATGAGAAATTCAGACAACCGATCGTTCGTTTGCTATGATTGCAAACATACTTTCGATGTTCCATTCGGAACAGGAAGACCCGGCAAATGCCCAAATTGTGGCAGTAATAATATTCATCGTTCAGGCTCAGACAAAGGTGCCCGAAGGAGAAGACAAGGCTCAAATCCAAATTGTGTCAATAACATTCAAGCGAGGGTTTAAAATGCTTATTTGTATTCCTACAAGAAATGAAAATATTTTTTATCTACGTGACAGACAATTTTATTTTCTTCTTTTAAATTAAAAATTAAAGGAACGAACCCGATTATTTTGGTTAGCCCCTTTAAAATTTTTTTATTAGTTTTATAGTGTTCTCTAATTCAAATAGGAAATTTAAAGATATTCCTCTTCAATAATTTTAATTTCATCATCAGTTAAATCATAGATTTTATAAACAAAATTATCTATTTGCTTATCAAGTAATTCAATTTTCTGCTTTATAAATTTCTTATCAGTCTCAGATATTATTTTCTCAGATATAATGTTAGCATTTAATTCAAGCATTTGTGTTACTAATGAGACTAATTTTGAAAAATCAGTTGATTTTTCGAATACTTTATCTACTATCTTATTGGGGATTGGGATTTGTTCTAACTGATAAGCATAGATATCTTTATTAAAGAATTTCTTTAAAAATAACCAATTAATTAGCTTAGAATTCAAAATACCCAAGATTATTTCTAAATTTATGTAATTCATTCTTTTTAATCCAATTCTTAATGTATTGGTGCAAAGATAACCTTCTTTATCGATTGTAGCTATAATCCTTCTTTTCAATGTTAGATTCCTAATTCTTTGGATTAGTATTTTATCTTGTTTATAAATTGATAAATCTTTAAATTTTGATTTATCATTCTGATCGAATTTAATATATAAATTGTCAAAATTTATTTGATATCTTTTAATACTCTTGCCAACAAGTAATTTATCATAATTTTTCTTTGGAGTTCTTTCAATTAAGTTTGAGTTACTACCAATTTCTATACCTCTTGGTAAATTTAGAATATCCCTAATTAAGGTTGATTTTTGATACATTTTGTTTATTATTTGTAGCTCCCTATTTGATAAGTTAATATTAAAATTCAAATCGTTAGTATTTACAAAGACATTCTTATCAACAAAACTAAACTTATGTTTTAAAAATTCTTTTTCGTTTTTGGTTATTTTAATTTGAAGATTTCGAGAAAAATTATCAAAAATTATTATGGCAACATCTAATTTTGCTTGACTAAATACTCCTTCCCCGAAATTAATAATATGGCTTATATTAGTATTTTGCAATAAATATTCTCTTAGTTTATATGCGTCTTTGTTATTCAAGTAAGTATTTGAAGTAATCATTCCACAAGTTCCATGCCCAGATAATAATTGGGTTGCTTTCTCCAAAAACAATTGATATAAATCAAATTGACCATTTGCAGCTTTATAGTTATTAATAAAATATTTTTTCATCTTCTCTGGAATAACTTTTACACTTACATAAGGTGGATTCCCAATTACGACATCAAAACCACCTTTAGATACGTAAGTCATTTCTGGTTCTTCTACCAAATTGAATTTTTTTGCATATTCATAAGCTTCTGAAGTATCTTTGTATGCTTCTTCTGAATATTCAAATGCCTGTTTTGCCTTTTTTAGCCCTTGTTTTAGCTTCTTTTCAAAATATTCTTTATCAAAATAATCAACTTTTCCCTTAAAAATATGAGGAAACTCTTTTTCCCAGTCAAAGCTATTGATTTGCCTTATTTCTGTCATATCAAACAGACTTAAATCTTTATCATCATAAAAATCACTTCCAACTAAAGAATTTCCACATTTTATATTCGATGATAAGTCCGGCAATAAAGCCTCAGTTTGACTTTTCAAAAACAATTCATTTCTGCTTTCGACTATTTCACCTTCCATCAATTTTAGTAATAGAGAGAGTTTGGTCACCTCTACTGCTTGAAAATCTATATCCACTCCATATATATTACTCAATAAAATTCTTTTCTTTTCTCTGATTGTCAATTTATAGCTATCTAAAGAATCCTGAAAAATTTTTCCATCCTTTATAGCTTTTGCACGATTTTCTTCATTGCTATAAAAATTAAGATGATAATTGAGTAAATAATCAAAAGCTCTTACCAAAAAACTGCCAGAACCACAGGCGGGATCAAGTATTGTAATATTTTCTATTTCTTTTGGTTCTTTATTTTTTATAAGTTCTCCTAATGTATTTTCAATGATGAAATCAACAATATACTGTGGAGTATAATAAACCCCACCGGCTTTTCTTACTTCAGGTTTTTCTTCTATTTTTGCTTGATGGTTAGTTGTTAATCTTATAGTTTTGCCAAGGAATTGCTCATAAATCTGCCCTAATATCTCTATAGGCAGAACTGAAAATTCATAAGGTGAAGGATAATAAATATCTTTGATTATTTTCTTAAATATTTTATCATCAATTGCTAATGAATTTATCCAGTCAATTTCTTTGAATAATTCAGAATTGTATTTTTTATTGGCTGATGAAAAATATTTAACAAGATTGAAGAAAATATCAGGTTTTTCAGATAAAATTTCAAGAGACCTTTCCATCTCAGTTCGTCTGTCTTCAGCAATTCTAAGGAAAACTATGCGGTCAATAATTTTTTGAACCGCTTCATTCATTTGAAAAATATCGAGTGATTTATTTCTAAGAGCTATATTTTTCGCCAAATCTTCTCTCCAGCCATCAATCATATTAAGCATAGCTTTATCAATTGGCATTGTTCCCTTTTTTTGCTGATTATCATCAATATACTTTTTTAGATTGCCTTTAAGAACTGATGGTTTCGCAAAAGTATCATAAATAAAATTCCAATATTTTTCATATTCTTTATAAGTGCAGTAAAAAATTCTCGATGTTCCTGCTTTGTCTGTTGGGTTGGGTTTTTCGCGAGTGTCATAAACAGCAAATTCTTCAAAATCAGTTAGTATTGAAATTGGTATATTTACTGAATATGCATATCTTCTTATTTGATAAGCCTCACTAATTCCTTCAAATATATTAACAGACGGTTTCTTGGCTTCAACAAAGAACTGTCTTTCTTTTCCAATTTTAAAACCATAATCTGGTGATATAACTTGCCCTTTGTAATAAACCTTATCCTCTCGAACAACATCCCTGAAGTCCTCTGAATAGCCTTGTTTGTTATAAACATCCCAATCGAGCAATTCGAAAAATCTATCTATATAATCTATCTTTGTATTTTCCTCATCATACTTCGGACTTTTATAATCAGATAGATTATTCTCAAATCTTTCGACTAATTCTCGTAATTTTATTAGTTTGTTTTCCATTATAAAAATTATTAGCTTTAATTTTGTAAAAATGTCTAAAAAATATAAGAAAAGCAAATAAAATTGAAAAAGCTTTCGATTATCACAGTTTGTAAAAATGATGCTGAAAATTTGGAAAAGACCATACTGAGTGTCGCAAGTCAGTCTTTTAAAGATTTTGAATTTTTAATCATTGATGGGGCTTCTAACGACAATTCAATTGATATAATAAACAAATATAAATCCCACATTACAAAATTTGTTTCGGAACCGGATACTGGAATTTTCAACGCACAAAACAAAGGAATAAGCCTTTCCGAGGGAGAATATATATGTTTTCTTAATGCTGGGGATTATTTTACAAACAATGAAATTCTTCGGATTGTATTTGATAAAAAACCTCATGCAGATATTGTTTATGGGGACATAAATTACAAGTTCAATAATGGTTTAATTTACAGAAAAAAGTCTTTTAAAAAGCTAACTCAATTGAAATTCTTAGTGGAAAGTTTACCTCATCCTTCCTGCTTTATCAAGAAGTCAGTCTTCGAAAAAATAGGACTTATGGATGAAAATTTTAAAATGACTTCAGATTATGAATTTTTTATCAGGGCGATAATCAAATATAAATGCTCAACTCAGTATATCCCGATACCTATTGCAGTCTTTAATTTAGAAGGTTTGAGTTCAAAATATGAACATAGCGACCAAGCAAAAACGGAAAGAATAAATATTCACCAAAAATACATAGACCAAAAAATCCTTAGATTTTTTGGTCTGTTTCGATTGCCTATACTTTTTTTATTTAAAAAATTAAGATATCTTTTTTATCTATTAAAAAGTATAATTTATAAAAGATTTACCTGGCTTTCAAAGTGATTTTAACTATTCATTGAAGCAAGAAAATCTTTGTTTGACCTTGTTCCTTTCATCTTATCAAGGAGGAATTCAACAGCTTCGGTCGGCGTAAATTCGCTAAGAACTTTACGAAGAATATAAATCCTATTAAGTTCCTCACTTGGAATAAGAAGTTCTTCTCGTCTGGTCCCAGAGCGATTAACATCAATTGCAGGAAATACTCTTCTATCAGCAATTTGACGGCTAAGGACTAATTCCATATTACCGGTTCCTTTGAATTCTTCAAAAATAACTTCGTCCATTCGGCTACCTGTTTCAATCAAAGCCGTCGCGATGATTGTAAGCGAACCACCCTCTTCCACATTTCTAGCTGCACCAAAAAATCTTTTAGGTTTGTGAAGTGCATTAGCATCTACACCACCTGATAATATCTTTCCTGAATGTGGCACAACTGTGTTGTGAGCACGTGCCAATCTTGTTATTGAATCGAGAAGTATAACAACATCCATTTTTGCTTCAACAAGCCTCTTGGCTTTTTCAAGAACCATATCAGCTACCTGAACGTGTCTTTCTGGTGGTTCATCAAATGTTGATGAAATAACTTCAGCTTTAACGGACCGTTGCATATCTGTTACTTCTTCAGGTCGTTCGTCAATGAGCAAAACAATCATCTTTATTTCGGGATGATTTTTAGTAATGCTGTTTGCAATTTGCTGCAATAGTATTGTTTTCCCAGCTTTTGGTGGAGAAACGATTAAACCTCGCTGCCCTTTACCAATTGGACAAAGTAAGTTGAGTATTCGCATAGAATATTCTGCTTTACCAACCTCAAGATTGATTGGTTTATTGGGATAGAGAGGTGTTAAATTATCAAAAATAGTTCTATCGCGAATTAATTCAGGTTCAAGATAATTCACACTTTCTACTTTCAAAAGGGCAAAAAATCTTTCACCTTCCTTTGGAGGTCTTACCAATCCTCTGACGGTATCCCCCGTTCTAAGAACAAATTTTTTAATTTGTGAAGGAGAAACGTAGATATCATCGGGAGATGGTAAATAATTATAATCCGCAGAGCGAAGAAAACCATAACCATCTGGCAGAACTTCGAGAACTCCACTACTTGCAACAAGTCCTTCCGTTATTTGCTCTTTTGGTTGGTTATTCGCTTGAACTTCAACAATTTTAAGAATTAATTCTTGTTTTCTCAAATCAGAAAAATTGGTGATGCCGAGTTGTTTTGCCATAGCTGTCAGTTCAGCAATTTTCTTGCCTTTCAAGTCGGCAATGTCAATAATAGGTTGGTTGTTTCTGTGACTGGCGTTTTCGTAAGGGGGCATAGTATCCTTTCTAAATATTTATATTTAAAACTATATTTTTCAATTATTTAATTATCAATAATTAATACAAATAATATAATTATGTTTCAACTTAATTTTAAATTTTGATTTGTTCTCACCGGTTAAGCTTATCAATACCTAATTGCTATTTTGGTGTGTTTAACACAACAAAATTAAAAGAATATTTTGTTTCTTGCAAATAAAAAATTTTATTACAAATCAACTGAAAAAAATGCTTTACAATTACAAATGGACTTTCGGCAAAAAATAAAAAAAAATTCAATTTTATAAGTTATTAAAATTTCTTCTTACTCATTACACAACATAATGATTACATTTTATTTTTGCCTTTCGAAAAAGCTATTCTAAATTATTATTTTCAATGATGAAAAAATGTAACTATTAAATATTGTTGAATTTATACTATTCGGAATTTTTATGGAGATTCACAGCCATATTGACGAACATCTTGAAACAGACCTTCTGGTCGTAGGAGCGGGCATCGCTGGAATATCAACAGCTTTGGAAGCTGCCGAAACTGGTTTCAGGGTTATTCTTCTCGAGAAAGAGCCTTTCATTGGGGGTAGGGTTTCTCAGCTAAATCAATACTTCCCAAAGTTATGTCCCCCTTCCTGTGGTTTGGAAATTAACATTAGAAGGCTAAGGGATAATACTAATATTGACCTGATAACATTATGCGATGTCGCTAACATTGAAGGTAGTCCCGGTAGCTTCACCGTTACTGTAAATCAAAAAGCCAGATTTGTTAATAATAGATGCACAACTTGCGGCGATTGTGTCCCTGTTTGTCCGGTTGAGCGTGATAATACTTTCAATTTTAATATAGATAAAACTAAAGCTATTTATATTAATCACGAAAATGCTTATCCTCAGAAATATGTTATCGATCCAAATGTTTGCTTGGGTGAAAGTTGCTCTGAGTGCGTTAAAGCTTGTAAATATGAAGCTATAGACTTAAAGCAATCAACGAAACATATTCAAATAAAAACTAAAGCTATTGTCTGGGCTACCGGATGGAATCCTTACGATGCTAACAAACTTGAATATCTTGGTTTCGGAAAATATCCTGAGGTCATAACCAATATGATGTTCGAAAGATATTCAGCTCCTAACGGACCGACAAAAGGAAAAATCATTGTTCCGGGAAAAAACAAAGAAATTGATAAAATTGCTTTCGTTCAATGCGCAGGGTCCCGTGATGAACTTCATCTTGAATATTGCTCATCAATTTGCTGTCTTGCCTCGATGAAGCAAGCTCAATACGTTAGAGAACAATATCCTAATGCAGAAATTCATATTTTCTATATTGATTTGAGAGCTCAGGGCTTACTCGAAGATTTCTACTCAAAGACTAAGAAGGACGAGAAAACATTTTTCCATCGTGGAAAAGTCGCAAAAGTCTTTAAGGATGATACTGATGGACAGATTATTGTTGAAGCTGAAAATACTCTCGAAGGAAAACTTCACCAAAAGAAATTTGATCTGGTTGTTTTAGCAACTGGAATGAAACCTTCAAACAAAATGAATGGAAACATTATCAAAGAATTTTTAGATGATAGCGGATTTGTAAAAACTGATGAAAATTATAAGATTATAGGTTGTGGAGTAAGCACTGGTCCCAAAGAAGTTGCCTCAGTTGTTCAAGAATCAACAGGTGCCGCTTTGAAAGCAATTCACTATATGAAAGGAGGTAAATAATTATGGCAGTAGAAACAAAAGTTGGTGTTTATATCTGTTCAGGCTGTGGTATTGGTGATAGTCTTGATTGTCAAAACCTTGCTGAAACTATCCAAAAAGAAACAGGTGTCCCCGTTTGCAAGATTAATAATTGGCTCTGTGGTGAAAAGGCTTTGGCTGAAATCAATGATGATATTAAAAATGAAAATCTTAATCGAATTGTTATCGGTGCCTGTTCATCAAGATATTTGACTGATATTTTTAAATTTGACAGCAACATATTGTCTGATAGAGTCAGCCTTAGGGAAGGTGTTGCTTGGACACATAAATCAAATGATGAGGGAACTTATGAATTAGCGGTAGATTATCTCAAAATGGGAATTGCAAAAATGCAAAATTCAATGGTTCCCGAACCAATGATTTTTGACATTAATGATACTATTCTGGTAGTTGGGGGTGGTGTTGCTGGTATGAATGCAGCTCTATCGTCTGCTAAAGCCGGATATTCTGTTATTCTAACTGAAAAGGAAGATAGTCTTGGCGGTTTTTATAAGCAACTTTACAAATTAGCACCTACTAAAGCCCCTTACTTTGACTTACAAGTCAATCTTTGTGATAAATTGATTGCTGAAGTTTATTCAAATCCGAATATTCAAGTTCTAACCTCCTGCAAAATCGAGAAAACAAGTGGTCAACCCGGTTTGTTTAACGTTACCGCAATTTCTCACGGTGAAGTCATCGAATTTCAAGTCGGTTCTATCATTCAGGCAACTGGTTGGAAACCTTATGATGCAAACAAGTTGAGTCATCTTGGTTATGGTATATATAAAAATGTTGTTACCAATGTCGAAGTAGAAAAACTTGCTAAAGAAGGAAAGCTAACAAAACCATCTGGCGGTGGTCCAATTAAAAGCGTATTGTTTGTTCAATGTGCCGGTTCACGGGATGAAAATCATTTGCCTTATTGTTCATCAGTTTGCTGCACAGGTTCACTCAAACAATATTATTATTTCAGAGAAAAATATCCCGATATTCCTGTTTATATAATTTATAAGGATATCAGAACACCCGGTCAATACGAAAAATTCTATAAAATAACCCAAAGCCAAGATAATCTATTTCTTACAAAAGGCGATGTTGTTGGTGTTAGCGAAAATGGCAACGGATCTCTTGTTATTGATGTTGATAACACGTTATTTGGCGAGCAAATTCAGATAGAAGCGGATCTTGTTGTTCTTGCAACTGGAATGGTTCCTTCGACTTTTGTTGAAGAAAGTGAAACTGAAGGTGCAAGCGAAGCAACTGCTGATGGCAAGAAAGCAGCAGCCGGCGCAGAAGTTGGTGCAAAAATTTTGAACTTAACTTACAGACAAGGAACTGATTTGCCAACTCTTCATTATGGCTTCCCTGACTCTCACTATATTTGCTTTCCTTATGAAACAAGAAGGACTGGTATTTATGCAGTTGGAACTGTCAGATCTCCTATGGATACAGTCAGTGCAAAAAATGATGCCTATGGCGCCTCACTCAAAGCTATTCAGGTCATCGAAAATGTAAGAAAAGGGACTGCTGTCCATCCAAGATCAGGCGATATAACCTATCCAGATTTCTTCTTGCAAAGATGCACCCAGTGTAAGAGATGCACCGAAGAATGTCCATTTGGAACTTTGGACGAAGATGACAAAGGAACACCCAAGCCCAATCCAAATCGTTGCAGACGCTGTGGTATATCTGTCTCTTATACACATCTCCGAGCCCACGAGACCA
>JAOABA010000054.1 GCA_026418625.1 Candidatus Kapaibacterium sp. | reverse complement strand
GTACATAGAAATGTATTATAACAGCAAAAGATTGCATTCAAGTAATAATTACCGGACACCTAACGAGGTTTATAATGAGTTTTTCAACAAGTAAATTTAATTCTTTTATTTTTGTCTACTAAATGGGGTCCAGATCATAGTGCTTAATATTAATATTTTGTATCTATTTTGAATAAATGCCAATAGAATATGATTAATACTAACTTTCTAATGAATAATCTGGGTTAAAAATTCAGACAATAAATTTCTAAAATCAATAATGAGATTTAACAAATTTATATGGGAATTATACAGAAATTCTGAGCAAGGACAACAACAAATTAAGGAATGGTCATTATTTGCCGATTTTCCTGATGATAACTTTGCCAATGATATTGATGAGGATTCTATTGATATACTAAAAGAAACAAGTTTAAAAAAATATATTAACAAATCAAAACTTAATTGGTATAAAATATACAGGGATTTGTTTAAAAGCAAAAAGTTTTCAATAGATAATGCTCGTGAAAACTTCAAAAAATGGATAAGCGAAGGTATCCTTCTGGATGGTTTTGAAATTGTAAACAAAGATGATTATCGCGAATGGACAACTAATATTGATTTTTACTCAAGCATATTATATTCTTTGTTTCCAGAATATTTTTTTCCATATAAATTTGAATGCGAGTTTTTCAAATTTCAGAGGATTTGTGAGGAATTTGATATTCCTTTACCAACTGTACCAAATAAAAAGAAATGGGAAGATAGAGCTTTATATTATATTGACTTGTGCGATGCAATATTTGAGTTTCGAAAAGTTTATGGTTTTAAACCATATGAGTTTTGTGCATTCCTCTACGATTTTGCAACAAAATTTATAGAAGATCAAGAGGATATTGAATTACCAAATCCCTCTAAAGTTTGGTTTATCGGTGGCAACAAAATAGATTTTGAGTTTTTAGATAGAGCTACACAAAATAGTATCAGTCATTGGCAATGCAACCTTGATGCAAAAAGGGGTGATATAGCTGTTATGTATTGTCTATCGCCACGAAGTTATATTCATTCAATTTGGCGAGTAGTTAGAGATGGATTTGCAGACCCATTTTTTTATTATTATAATGCAGCATATGTTTCAAACCCAATAAAATTAGATGTTCAAATAACATTGAATGACTTAAAATCAAATCCCGTTTGGGCGATAAATCCATTAGTTAAAAGTAATCTGCAGGGTTTAAATGGCTATCCCATTAAATACACCGAGTATTTAGAACTTTTATCAATGTTAAAATCTAAAGGTCAAAATATTGATTATTTACCAACTATTAAACCAACAAGTAAATTTGAAGCTGATGATTTAAGTGATGAAAGAGATGTTGAAATTCATTTGATTGAACCGTTATTAGAATTATTGAATTATAAAACAACAGATTGGATTAGACAAATGCCTATAAAAATGGGAAGAGGTGAAAGAATCTACCCAGATTATTGTTTTGGAGCCAACACCAAACGCGGAGAAGAGTCTGCTAAAATGATTATTGAATCAAAATATGAAATTAAAACTCAAAAGGATTTGCAGGATGCTTATTTTCAAGCTAAGTCTTATGCTTTGCGTCTGCAATCCGAAAAATTTGTGATTGCAGCAAAAGAAGGAATTTGGATATTTCAACTAAAAAATAATAATTTTAAATTTGAAGACTCTATTTCCTATAATTGGCTTGATATTGAAAATCCAGATATACTACATAAACTCAAACAAATGATTGGAAAAAAATAAATTAAATCAAATTATTTAACAGACACTAAATAATAATTGAACAAGAATATTTGAATTTTTGATATATTTATTCTAATCAAATTTTAATACTTCAGCTTGTCAATTTTAGCCCTATTATTCCGGCTACTATGAGGAAGAAAGAAAGAATTCTTAAGAAATCTGATGAGTCCTTGAATATAAAAATCCCAATAAGAAAGGTTCCTGCGGCTCCGATTCCAGTCCAGATTGCGTAAGCAGTTCCAATAGGAATTTCTTTTTGTGCTAACCATAAAAATAACCCACTCAGTGCCATTGAAATGATGGCAAGAGTGAGTCCCCAAAATCTGTTATTCGATTGTGTTGAAAGCTTGAAACCAAGAGGCCAGCCAATTTCAAATATACCGGCTATGAAAAGATAAATCCAAGCCATTAAATATTATTAGAGATTACTTTCAACAAATTTCCAATTAACCACATTCCACCAAGAATTAATGTAATCAGCCCTTTTGTTCTGATATTTCAGGTAATAAGCGTGTTCCCAAACATCACATACAAGTATTGGAACAGCATTCCAAGGTGAAAGGTTTTCGTGTTTTTCTGACTGATATATCATAAGAGAACCATCGGGTAGTTTTCCTAATAATGCCCAGCCACTTCCCTCGACTGTTCTTGCAGCAGCAGAAAATTGCTCTTTGAAAGCTTTATAGCTTCCGAAGGATTTATTAATAGCATCCATAACCTTTTGAGGTGGCTCTCCACCAGCATTTGGTGCCATAGACTTCCAGTATAAAGTATGAAGGACGTGACCAGCACCGTGGAAAGATGATTTTTTAATCCAATAATCTATGATGGAATAATCCTCTTTGAAGCGTGCTTTTGCAAGCTCTTCCAAAGCTTTGTTAAGACCTTGAACGTAAGCATTATGATGTTTGCTGTGATGAATTTCAAGGGTTTTTGCATCAATATATGGCTCCAAAGCATCGTAAGGATAATCTAATTTGGGTAGTTCAGCAAGTTTGATATTTTCCGGAGACATTCCAGATTGCTGCGATAATGCTTCGCTGCCAAACATAACTGAACCGAGTGCTGCGGTTGTGCCTAAAACGGATGTTGTTTTGATAAAATCTCTTCTATCTTTTTTCATATCTTTCCTTAAATAAATAAGCAATGAAATTGAAAATTATGAAAAAAAGATTATTTAATCAAAACCATACTTTTAACCGCAGAAAAATTGCCAGTTTCCAAAACATAAAAATAAATTCCAGAAATTAAATCTTTGGAATGCAACAGATAAGAATAAAAACCCGGCTCCATTTCTCTAATATTAAGCAATTCTTCAACTAATCTGCCTTTAGAGTCATATAACCTTAATCTGACAGAATTTTTTTCTTGTAAAACAAAATCAATTTTAGTTTGATTTGACCAAGGGTTTGGATTATTTTGGAAAAGATTTGGTAAATGGGACGAGAAATTAAAGTATGTCAGATTACACTCTCCTATAGCATTAAATGAGCCGGATGACGGCTCAGGATGAATATCAATAAACATAATTGAGTCAGTATTAAAATCCCTTGATTGAACAAATAGAGAGGTTAATATAGAATCAGGGACAACAACAAGGAAATCAGATGAGGCGATTAAACCTGCTCTAAGAGTATCAACATTTTTGAATCTATATGTGATTTTTCCTTGCTGACTAAAATTACTGAAATCACCATTAATATGCGATTGCGAACCTAAATATTTGAGGGCATATTTATTATAATACATATCTATATCGAAACTAAATTTTTCGAGCCAATACCATTTTCCGCCTATCAATGCAGAGAAATCTTTCTCGAAATAAACAGGTATTCTTATGGTATCACCTAGAGAGCCTGAAATTGTATCAGGGACTGAAAAATTAGTCGAAAAGTCAGTTATAAAGCCGAAGTAAGGGGCAAAACCAACTCCCTTGATTTTGGTTGAATCAACAAAATCGCAAGGAAAACTTGTAAATGCAGTAATATTATCATCGAAATCCTGCTTTCTACGTGGACAGAAACTAACTACTACTTTGGCTGTGTCTCCCCTATCGAATTGCTGATTAAGTGGTGGTTCTGATGTGACAATTTTTACATCCTTTGGTAAATTCAAAATTGTTTCGAGAGTGATAGGAACATCGCCCGTATTCAGTATTTTCAGTGTATCATACTTGCAATCGAGAACCTGAACGCTATCAAAATCAATTGAATTAAGCACCTGATATTCAGGTTGCAAGATTACTATGACAGCATCATCGAATTCCGCTATAAGGTTATATAAAATCAGCTCTTCGGTGTCGAACATAGCACTGTCAATTTTCAGTTGAAATGTATCACGTTTATTGGTTAACAGTATAAATTTAGCATAGAGCATCGGTTTAACAGAATCTACCTTACAGAAGTTTTTTAATAATACTTCAGTTCCAAAAAATTTAGAATTGACTTTTGAAATTTTGGGTATGTGTGGTTTGCAAGTGTCGGATAAATATGGGGAAACAGAACCAATATATTTCAATTTTGTAGTATCATAGCCAAGTCTGAGATTGACATCAATTACATCTGCAGGAATCTCTCTTGATGAGTAGATTGGAATAATCAACGTATCACAAGTAATAACCCTAAATGTGTCAGTTTCGTTTTTGTGGTTATCAAAATTCAATGCTAAACCAAATGCTGGAGCAAAGCCAGAACCAAATAGGAAAACTGTTGTATCGGTCGTTGGACAAGGCTCACTGAAATAAATTTTCATCTTTGCAGTATAATTTCTTACTGCTCTGGGCTTGAAGTTTAATTTTAGTTTCAGAATATTATTTGTATCAACGATGAAGGGTGCGGAATTACCGAGTGTATCAGAATAATAAAAGACTCTTTCGTTTGGTTCAAAAGTAATTGAATCTATTTTTATCTTTGCTCTTTCTGGATTTACATCATAATCAGGTATAACAATATTAACGAATTGAGGAACTGAAAAGGTATCAACCCTTGTTGGGGGAAAAATTGCAAAATCTGGTTTTGGCATCATCAATAAAGCCCTTTTGCCAACGAGAAATGTCTCATATTTTCCATCCCAACCTGAACCGCTTGCTTTAAGATTAATCCTTGCGGCATTATCTACATATTGAGGCAAAGAAGGCGTTCTTGGACAATAAATAATTCTCAATGTATCAAATGATTTTGGTGGTATTGTATAAGGAGTAATACCATTTGGGGAATAGAATGAATTCCAAGTGAAAAACTCGGGAGTCCCATTTGTAATACCCGTAGAATCAATCCAGACGCTGTCAATTCTCATCGGAAAAACAAGAGACTGATTGATAAGAGGAATTTCCCTTGTTCTACAATCGCAAGGCCTGACAAAACCATAACTGATTACTGAAATTGGTGCTTCAAGTGGAACAATTATTCCTTTCCCCCTTAATTGACCGCTCGATTTAACTTCACAAGGCAAACTCGAAAAAACTTGTAAATTCCCGTTATAATCTTTTGCTTCCGTTGGTTTGAAATCAACGATTGCCATTATGGTATCTCTTTGATTAAGCCATTTATTGATATTTGAGTTTGGGTAAATAAGTTCATACCCTTCAGTTGTTTTGATACTGTCTATCTTAACAGGAAATGGGGAAATATTTTCAATAAGAACTGTATCACGCTTCTTGTCACCCACTTCAAGCGTTCCGAAAATTTTTAAATCAGTTACTGAAATTTTTGGAGAAATAGAGGAACCAAATAAAACACCAGCCCATTGCTGAGCATCACTTGTTTCATATCGAAGATAAGCCCTGTCGGCATAATCCTGCAAAACATCACCTGGAGTATATCTGAAAATAAAAGTAAAACTTTCAGTCGGTTTTAAAACCAAATTATCAGGAAGAACAGAAGGTGAAACAAGCGAAAATCTGCCTGAAGGATCCTCTAATTGGAACTTTGAAAGGTTTTGCTCAACTTGAGAAATATTAATTATTTTCAAACTATCATCTCTGAAGGAACAACCAACTACATTGAGAACCTGCATTATGGGTGGTTCGTATTTGAATCGTTCATAAATCCCTCTAACTCTCAGCTTAACACAGCCAGAAGTATTGCATCTTGTTTCAAAAAAGCAGAGTTCATCAAGATACACTGAATCCACTAATGGTCTAGCTGAAACACGAACTACGGCAGTTCTACCGGGATCAATTCTCAATGTTCTACTGCTTGTTAAAAAGAATACTTTACCTTTACGAAGATATAATGTGAGATCAAGGGGGTCTTCACTATTGTTTGTTAGGTTAATCGTCATTGTCCTTTCCTTGCCAACAATGACATCACCAAAATCAACAGAATCTACAGCAAAACTAAGATCAGCAACATATCCCCTGCCTTTTACATAGACCTTCCTATTAACAAGGCAATTCCCTGCATTTACGACAAACACTATAGAATCGAAAAAATTACCTCTTGCCTGTGGTAGAAACCTGAAATAGTTTGGATTATAGCCGGTTTTGGGGTCTAAAGTTACCGGAAAAATAAATTTTTTACCGATGAAATGAGTTGGTAAAATAATGTTCTGGACTGTGATTTTTTCTTCTGTCAGATTCTCCCATAGGTATTCGATAGCATCTGAAACATAACCAACGCAAACACTTCCAAAATCCAAGGTGTCAATTCTTTTATTTCCTCTGTTTTTGATGGCAATTGCTTCTTGAGCAGTAGCTTTGAGTGAAATGACATTACTTCCCTGACATCTGTCATTCGAAGTAACTCTTAGAGCGTCAGTATAATCGGCAGTAACAGAGCCAGGGAAAAACCTAACCGTAACATTTATGCATTCACCCGGTTTGAGTGTTATGGGTGTTGGTGGTGCTATGATTCCAAAAACATTAGGTCTGTTAGTTCTTAATTGAGAAATTGTAACATCTCTTGGAGCCCCAAGTGTGATTGTATTATTACATATTTTAATGACTGAATCAACATAGGGCATATTAACACAATTAGCAAGGACCTTTCCGAAATCAATGCTAACTCTTGAAAAACTCAATTCAGTCATCCTTGTAATCTTTAAAGGTATAGTATTTGTAATTCCGCAACGATTGTAGTTAATGACCTGAAGCCTTGAACTTATATCACCAGTGTAAGTTGTATTCAATGTTACTGTGAATGTGGCAGGAACATCTTTTGTTAAAACTAAATTTGCGGGATTAATTTTATAATTTGATGCCTGATCATCAATTACTCTCATCCAAACCCTTGAGCCGCACAGAGAAGTGTCGGTTACGGTAATTATCCAAGTTTTTGTAGTATCGCACTTTAAAGTGTCAGTGATGGATTTGACATTTGTAAAAATTGTTTGGTAAAAAGGTCTATCAGATCTTTGGCAAGAAGCTCCACTTCGGGCTCTTCCCGTATTTCCATTCGGTGAGGCATCACACAAAGTATAATTATTGGGAACCTCATTAAAACGATAATATAGGATTAAACCCTGCTCATTTCCTTCAAATGATTTTAAGCGATTACAGTAAATATCAAAATCACTAAATAATCTTGCCCAAATTCTGAATTCATCAATCTGCCCTTTGAAGGTTCTGTTATTTGAATTATCAGAAAGCCCGTTACAACTTCCAATCTGCAAAGGTAACTTTTCTTCTTGTTGAACTCTTAACTTGATTAAAGGATAAATATTATTTGTTGCAGAGTCAGCTTTTATTCCATTTAGGTAGATATAAGCCATTGCTCTTTTACCATCAAAAACAGCGGCTATGTGACTCCAACGATTATATAATTGTGATGCAGGTATTTTAACAATTGTATTGTCTGCTTTCCTCAAATTAGTTTTGTCTCCGTTCAATTCGAAAACCAGAAAATCATCAGGTGTAAAATAAATAACCCACACATCATTTTTATCTTCACCGGGTCCCCAAAGTCCAGCTACAAACTGTGTTGTTCCTGCTTGTTTTTCAGGTTTCATCCAGAACTCAATAGTCATTGAGTCTTTAAGCCTGTTCATTGACTTCGTCTTTTCAACATCTACATAATGTGATCCTTTTCCCTGAGTTACTGTAAGAGTCAAAGCATTGCCGAGGCAGGATCTAACTGTATCACAAGGCTCATAGGAAAGTAAGTTTAGAGGAATAAATACCAAACAAATAAAGAATATATATAATTGGTAATTAATTTTCATAAGCAACAGATTAAAAATCACAAAATAATTTTTTAGACGCAACTATACAATTACAATTATACATTTATTTGAAAAATGTTACAATAAAATTATCGGTATTTTTGTTCTTGTTCTGGAAAATAAATTGATAAAAAGATGAGAATATTATTTGTTTTAATAACGACAGTTCTAATAGTTAGTGTTGCTTACTCAAAAAAGGCTAAACCTGATAAGTCCGATGCTTTTTTCAAAAAGGGTATCGAATTACTTAATAACGGAGATAATGAAAAAGCTATTGAACAATTCGAAAAAGCTCACAAGTTAAAACCCGAAGTTCTTGACTATATTTACGAAATAGCTTTAGCATATTACAATATGAAGGATTACGAGAAAGCAATTGAAATACTTGATACTTTGAGAAACCATAAAGATGTTAATGATCAGGTTTATCAGCTACTGGGAAACAGTTATCACTTTATTGAAAACTCTGATAAAGCATTGGAAATTTATAGTGAAGGATTGGAAAAATTTCCAAATTCCGGCAGGCTATATATGGAATATGGGCTCGCTTTAGTAGGGAAAAAGCGTGTTCGAGAAGTAATAGGTTATTGGGAAAAGGGAATCGAGGTCGAACCGGCTTATGAAAATAATTATTATTACCTTGCCAAATATTTCTCCCGAACTGGTGAAAAAATCTGGACTTTGTTATACTCAGAGATCTACTTGAACATTGCAAAGAATTTTAAACGGAGAGATGAAATAAGCAAATTGCTATATGAAACTTACAATTCTGGTCTTTTTTCACAAGAAGACAGTCTATATAAAGTCTCATTCAGCGAAGTCCGTATCTTATCGGAAAATCTCGAAAACAAAAAAATACCATTCCAAATGGCATTCCAAAATACTATGGTCGAGTCTACTAAACCATACATACTAATGAAAACAACAAGTTTGCCGGTAAAAGATATAATCAAAATCAGAGAACAATTCCTAAAAAATTGGTTCAGTAAAAAATATAATGAAATCTATCCGAACATTGTATTTGAATTCCAAAAAAAATTCCTTGATTCAGGAAACTTCGAAGCATACAATTACTGGCTTTTTGATGTTGCTGACAAAAAAGAATTCGAAAGCTGGCAAAAACAAAATCTAAAAAAGTTCAAATCATTTCTAAAAGAACTGGTTAAAAGTCCATTAAAACTTGATAAAAATAATATGTTACTTAGATCAATGTATGATTAGTAACTTACAACAACATAATATTACAAATTTCATTTTTTTTAAGTTATGATGACAAAATTTGATGTTAAACAATGTAAAAAAATTTTTTTAGAACTTGATAATTACTTTTAAATAAGAAACTTAGCAAATCGAACTTTTTCAAGCTTACTTTTCCTATCTAAATCATCTTGAATCCCAATTATTTGACAATTTTTTAATTAATTAAAAAATTGTAATTTTAGAACTTGACAATGGATAAACATTTTTTTAACAATAATAATTGGTGATATGGCTTCTTTGACAAACTACTTAAAATCAACGATTCTGAGTAAGATTGTTATGGCTGTAACCGGAGTTTTGTTAGTTCTTTATATTGTAGTCCACACAGCTGGCAATCTCCTTATTTATCTAGGCAGCGATACAATTAATACCTACTCACAATTTCTTCACAGCCTTGGACCCCTACTTTGGGTAATTCGCGTTATACTGTTTCTTGCTTTGGTTTTTCATATAATAACATCAGTTTATCTTAAATTGCATAACTTAAATGCAAAACCAGATAAATATGCAGTTAAAAACTATATGAAAGCCAAACTAACATCCAGAACAATGATCTGGACTGGTATTATGATTTTCTCTTTTGTTGTATATCATATTATGCATTTTACGATGCATATTACAAATCCAGAGCACGTAAAACCGGAAACATACCAAATGCCACACGCAGTAAACGAAGTGCTAATCCAAAGAACTGACGTTTTTTCGATGGTGGTTGCAGGCTTTCAAAATCCATTTATTTCAATTGTCTATATTATTGGAGTTATAATAGTTGGATTTCACTTAAATCATGCCATACAAAGTATGTTTCAAACCCTTGGATTTAACCAGAAACACTATTTTAGCACAATAGAAAAGTCAAGCACTATCTTATCAGTAATAATTGTATTATGTTTAATTTCTATACCAATTACCATTCTTCTTGGGTTGGTGGGAGGTAAAATATGATTTTAGATGGCAAAACACCAACTGGTCCCATTAAAGATTCTTGGGACAAACACCGTTTCGAGATGAAACTTATAAATCCTGCAAATAAAAGAAAATATAAAATATTAATTGTGGGCACAGGTTTGGCTGGGGCTTCAGCAGCAGCATCTTTGGCTGAGCTTGGCTACAATGTAGAAGCATTCACTTATCATGATAGCCCTCGTAGAGCACACTCAATCGCGGCACAAGGCGGAATAAATGCCGCAAAGAACTATCCAAATGATGGAGACAGTATTTGGAGATTATTCTATGACACTGTGAAGGGAGGCGACTTCCGTTCAAGAGAAGCAAACATTTACAGATTAGCTCAAGTTAGTAATAATATTATTGACCAATGCGTTGCTCAGGGAGTGCCTTTTGCACGAGAATACGGCGGTCTTCTTGATAATCGCTCTTTTGGTGGTGCTCAAGTTTCAAGAACTTTTTATGCTCGTGGACAGACAGGTCAGCAGCTTCTTCTTGGTGCTTATTCAGCTTTATCAAGGCAAATTGGCAAAAAAACGGTTAAAATGCATAACCGTAAAGAAATGCTTGATATTGTTCTTGTTAATGGTTTTGCTAGAGGTATTGTAACAAGGGATTTAGTAACAGGCAAAATTGAGTCTCACTGGGGTGATGCAGTTGTTCTTGCAACTGGTGGTTATGGCAATGTATTTTATCTTTCAACAAACGCTCAAGCTTGTAACGTAACAGCGACTTTCAGAGCATATAAGAAAGGTGCTTTTTTTGCTAATCCTTGCTTCACTCAAATTCACCCTACCTGTATTCCAGTAAGTGGTGAGCATCAATCAAAACTGACTTTAATGTCAGAGTCACTCAGAAATGATGGACGTATTTGGGTTCCAAAAAATCCCGGAGATAAAAGACATCCAAATGATATTCCCGAGGAAGACAGAGATTACTACCTTGAAAGAAAATATCCAAGTTTTGGTAATTTATCACCAAGAGATATTTCTTCTCGTGCAGCCAAGGAAGTTTGTGACGAAGGTAGAGGTGTTTCCGCAACTGGATATGGTGTCTATCTTGATTTCAGAGATGCTATTCAACGTCTTGGCAAAAAAGTCATTGAAGAAAAATACGGCAATCTTTTTGAAATGTATGAAAGAATTACAGGAGATGACCCATATAAAGTGCCAATGATGATTTATCCTGCATCCCATTATACAATGGGAGGTCTATGGGTTGATTACAATCTAATGAGCAATATTCCCGGATTGCATGTAATAGGCGAAGCTAATTTCTCTGATCATGGAGCTAATAGATTGGGTGCAAGCGCTTTGATGCAAGGTCTCGCAGATGGTTACTTCATCCTTCCTTACACAATAGGACATTATTTAGCTTCAAATAAACTTGAAAAAGTCTCTACAGACAATCAGGAATTCAAACAAGCTGAGAAAGATTCTTATGAAAGAATACAAAAATTGTTGTCGGTCAATGGTAATAGAACACCGACACAATTCCATAAAGCTTTAGGAAAAATAATGTGGGAATATTGCGGTATGGCTCGTTCCGAAGAAGGTTTGAAAAAAGCTTTAGAGGAAGTTCCAAAGCTAAGAGAAGAATTTTGGAATGATGTAAAAGTAATCGGTAACAACGAAGATTTAAACATTGTTTTAGAAAAAGCGCTCCGTGTCGCAGATTTTCTTGAATTTGCAGAAGTAATGCTTTGGGATGCTCTCGAAAGAGATGAGTCTTGCGGTGCTCATTTTAGAGTCGAACATCAATTTCCTGATGGTGAAGCAAAACGTGACGATGAAAGATTTTGCCACGTTGCTGCATGGGAATATCAGGGCGATGCTAAACCCATCAGACATATTGAACCTTTAGTTTTCGAAAATGTAAAATTAGCTGTAAGGAGTTATAAATAATGAAATTAACACTTCATATATGGAGACAAAAAAATAGAGAATCCAAAGGTAGTTTTGAAACGCATATTTTGGATAGTGTTAGTGAAGATATGTCATTTCTTGAGATGTTGGATGTTTTAAATGAAAAATTGCTTTTGGAAAACAAGGAACCAGTTGCCTTCGAACACGATTGCAGAGAGGGTATCTGTGGTTCCTGCGGTATGACCATAAATGGCTATCCTCACGGCCACGAAAAAGCCACTACAACCTGTCAGCTTCATATGCGAAAGTTCAAAGATGGTGATACGATATATATTGAGCCATTCCGTTCCAAAGCTTTCCCAATAATAAAGGATTTAGTTGTTGATAGGTCTGCTTTTGACCGTATAATTCAAGCTGGCGGATTTATTAGCGTTAATACAGGGCAGGCAATTGACGCTAACACAATACCCATTCCTAAAAAGAATGCAGATGCAGCTATGGATGCAGCAGCTTGTATTGGATGTGGTGCTTGTGTTGCAGCTTGTCCAAATGGAGCAGCTATGCTTTTTGTTTCTGCAAAAATAGGACAATTTGCTATGCTTCCACAAGGACAGGCAGAGAGAAAGCGCCGAGCATTGGCTATGGTAAATCAAATGGACGCTGAAGGTTTTGGAAGCTGCACTAATTTTTATGAATGTGAGGCTGCTTGTCCTAAGCAGATTTCAGTTAGATTTATAGCACTTATGAATAGAGATTATCTGAAAGCTTCAATGTCTGATGAAAATGTTGCATAAATTTTGTAACTTTTTTATTAATAATTCGTTAATTTGCTCATATTTGTTTTTATATTATGGGTAAAATTATGAAATACTTAAAATTCATTTTAGCATCGTTTGCAATTGCAATTGTTTTTTGGGGTTGTAGCAGTTCATCTGAACCATCAAAACCAGATTTTTCCCGCTACTTACCAACAAAGGTTGGTTCTTATTGGGTTTATGAATACTATGATGTTGACGAGAACGGAAATAAAGATCCTGAAAGTATGACTATAGACTCAATGTATGTAGTTGGTCCTACAACAAAAGGTGGAAAGAACTGCACTGAATATAAAACAAATTCAGGTGGTGACGAATCTTCATCATATATGTATATTGAGGGTTCAAAGCTTTATTCTTATGCAACTGCCCTATCAACTGAGCTTCTCCCACTTCCTGTTGATCAATGGTTTATAATGGCAGATTTCGAAGGAACTACTTGGGTTATTTTGAAAGATACTACCATTTCAGGTCTTGAAGTCCCAGACTTTCCGGGAGTTAAAATTGATGTTACATTAGGTGTTACTGGAGCAAAAGGTGGAACCAAATCAATAACTGTTGGCTCACAGACATTCACTGCTCAAGAATTTACAATGAATTTAAAAATTGTTGGAAAAATGGCAGGATTAGAAATTGTGAATTTTACAAAAGTAATCAAGAATTACTTTGTTCAGGATATTGGTTTAATTCAAGCCTCTTCAGATGCTAACAAAGTTAATATTTTGGGTATGGGCGAAATGGTTGTCCCCGGATATCTTCAAACTCTCATAAAATACAATATAGCTAAATAAACTTCCATAGAAAATGCCGCTCATCAAAAAAGATAAGCGGCATTTTCAATTTAACCATTTCTAAGATAGATAAATTACCTTCAATAATCATACCAGAGTTAATTAAATACTATCCTTATTATTTTCGTTTATTGGGTCTTTTGGTTGGTTTAAAGGTTTTTCAAATTCTGATTTTATTTCATTGATGTTTTTTGCGACAGCTTCTTTTGGGGTTTCGATGACTGTCTTTAGGTCAGACTGAAGTTCGGAAATCTGGCTTTGGAATTGTGCTTGGGCTTTTTTTACTTGACGCATCCCCTTTCCAAGCATTTGAGCAAGTTCGGGCAATTTCTTTGGACCGAATAGCACAATGATAGCAAGAATGATTAGTAGAAGTTCACCACCACCGACGTCAAACATAGAAGCCTTTTTAATTATTTTGGTTCGATTTTACTAGTTTTTTCTTCTTGTTCTTCTGAATTAGCAGCTTTTTTAAATTCCTTTATACCAGAACCCAAGCCTCGCATTAATTCAGGTATCTTTTTAGCACCAAAAAGAACAACAATAATTAAAACTATTAAAAGTATTTCTTGAAAACCTATATGTGGCATATTATACCTCGAATTTATTAATTTAGATATTATTTATCAATGAATAAAATATTTTCAATCCTTCATCACTACCAAGAATTCTATCGCTATATCTTTCCGGATGGGGCATCATACCAAGAACATTTCCTTCTTTATTAATAATTCCTGCAATGTTATTCAAAGAACCATTTGGATTTGAATCATCATCTATTAAACCATTTGAATTGCAGTATTTGAATACAATTCTATTTTCTCCTTCTAATTGCTCAATTATACTTTCTTCAGCGAAATAATTTCCTTCGCCGTGAGCAATCGGAATTGTTAAAATTTCACCCAACCCAAAATTAGACGTATAAGCAGTTGAATTATTCAATATTTTTAGGTTTACATCTTTACAAATAAAATGTAAGGATTTATTTCGCATTAAAGTCCCGGGCAAGAGTCCAACTTCGGTTAAAATTTGAAAGCCGTTGCAGATTCCAAGGACATATCCACCTTTTTTAGCAAAATCGACAACTTCCATCATAATAGGAGAAAATCTTGCTATTGCACCACATCTAAGATAATCTCCATAAGAAAAGCCACCCGGCAAAATAATGCAATCTATATCTTTAGGAATTGAAGTATCTTTATGCCAGAGAAACTGAGATTTTTCACTGCTAACTTTGTTAGTAGCATAATAGGCATCGTGGTCACAATTAGAACCGGGAAATACAACTATACCAAATTTCATTTAAATCACTTTAATAATAAAAATTATACTTCAAAAAGTTCTATTTCAAAATCCTCTATAATCGGATTTGCTATTAATTTTTTACAGGCTGCATCAACTAACTCATAAGCTTGGTTCTTATCGTTAGCTTCTATTTCGAGTTCGACAAATTTACCAATCCTAACATTGCTAATCATCGGAAATTCTATTGAGTGTAGAGCATTTTCGACAGCTTTGCCCTGAACATCAAGAATTCCTTTTCTAAGAGTTATTTTAATTTTAGATATAAATTTCATATAAGACTTTTAATATTTTGAATAATTAATTTCAAACATCATAAGGTCCGATTTCGGGCTCCTCACCTTCGTCAATATCATCAACAGCTTCCCGTTTCTCTTTAATCCAAAGAAAAATGTGCCTAAGTGTATTCCCAAAAAAGTAAACCAGCATAAACGGAAAAATTAATTTCCCTAAACTTACTATAGACGCAATAACACCAATCAGAAAAAAAGAAAATACAAAAGGTTTACTTTTGATGGATGTCAATGTTGGTCTTGGTATTGGCTCAAATTTAATTTTCGAAATCATTGCCAATGAGGTTAATACGGTTACAGAGATAATGCCCGCAATCCTTAAAGGTTCTGATATTTGTTGATCTAAAAAAATAAACAATACAAAGGAAATAATAGTAAAAGCACCTGCGGGAATAGGAAAACCTGTGAAAAGGCTTTTTTCTGCTAAACTTGTCAGATGGACATTGTATCTCGCTAATCTTATAATACCTGTAATAGCGGGTAAGGCTGCTAAAAGCAAACCAGTTTCAAGATACTGATAAAAATATACTTTATATAACAAAAAAGATGGAGCAATACCAAAAGAAACGGCGTCGGACAAAGAATCAAGCTCAACACCAAATTCACTTGCTGATTTGACCCACCTTGCAATAAGCCCATCCAATAAATCAAAAATACCGGCAAAAAGTATAAACAAAGCAGCTTTGAAATAATCTGATTCTGAAATAGCAACAATTGCAGAAAAGCCCATAAATAGGTTCACTAATGTAAACAAATTTGGAACTATTGATTTAGTTATTTGCATATTCAGTAATCAAATAAATTTCAAATTTAAGAATAAAAAAGTAAATAATTGATTTCAGTTGATAAGTTTCATTTTTGCCAAAATGGAAACTCCTCCAACTACTTTATCCCCTATTTTAACATTGATTTCTGCGTTCTTTTCGAAAAAAACATCCATTCTGGAACCGAATTTCATCATTCCGAATCTTTCACCTGCTTTGATGCTATCACCTTCCTTCAAATCACAGACTAATCTTCTTGCCAAAATCCCAACAATTTGTTTAAAGACTACTTTGCCATATATAGTTTTTACTCCAATAATGCTTTGTTCGTTTAATTCAGAGGATTTTGGATGATATGCAACAAGATAATCACCTTTGATGTATTTATAAAATTCTACTATACCTGTTACAGGAGAACGATTGACGTGAACATCCAAGGGTGAGAGAAAAATACTTATTTTTATGCAAGAACCATTTATATAATAATTCTCATAAGTTTCTGATATATCAACAACTTTACCATCTGCCGGGGAAAGAATTATATTTTCATTATCAATTGCCACTAATGGAATTTTTCTTTCAGGGTCCCGGAAAAAAATAAATGTCATTACAACCAATATTAAACCAAGGATAAATAATAAAATCGAAATCCATCCACGAATGAAAAAAGCTGATATGGTTATTAATACAAAGCCAGCTATCAACATTACAATAATGTTGTCAATGCCATATTTTGTAAGCATAAATAATTTTCCACATTCTTGTTATAAGAATTCATTTTTTGTAATTTGGTAATCCAAAATTATGAAAATAAATTTAGTTTTTTACTACTACTAAATGAGATAATTATGAGGTTTTCAGCAAATTTAAGTGATTTTAATAAAATTCTTCAAAAGACTTTACCGGCAATGCCGAGAAAATCCACTATTCCAGTATTGGAACATTTGAATTTTTCACTCACCGGAAATCGTCTGAGAGTTATAGCAACAGATCAAGATATTACAATAATGTCTATGATGAATGTAGATGGTATGGAAGATGGTAATGTCTTAGTTCCGGGTAAAAGGTTAAACGACATCGTCCGTGCCTTGGAAAATAAAGGAACTTTTGAATTTAATTCTGATGAAGAAAATTATGAAATCAAAATCATTACATCTTTTGGTCAATATGGAATGAAAGGTCTAAACCCAGAGGAATATTTAGATTTACCTGAACTTTTCCAATCTGAAAAACCAAGTTTAGATACTGAAACAAAAGATGAAAAAGACACTACAAGCTCCAAAAGTGCATTTTTTACAAAAGATGAAATTATCAGGCTTGCGGATAAAACATATTTTGCTGTTTCAACTGACGAATTCAGACCTGCAATGACCGGCGTTCTCTTTCAATTCAGAGAAACTTATGTAAATGCTGTCTCAACTGATAGTTTCAGATTGGTTAAAGCAGTTTGCAAATCTGATAAACCAAATTATCCCATTGAATTGAATGTTATCTTACCCTCAAGAACAATTGATTTACTTAGAAAAGTTGATAACGATTTGTTTATGTCATTCATTGAAAATCAAAAGAAAATAACACACGCAAGATTTGATTTTGGTGAGACAATTTTGATAACCAGAGTCATTGATGAGAAATTCCCTCCTTATGAAGCTGTTATTCCAACTGATTACAGAATGACTGTTAAGGTAAATAAATCTGAATTTTTATCATCAATACGAAGAGTTTCTATATTTACAAGTAGCATTTCCAACCAAATTAAACTTGAACTTGAAAATAATGAGATTTCAATAACAGGTGAGGATGAGGATAGCGGTTCGAAAGCCATTGAAAAGATAAGTTGCAATTACGATAAGGAAAAATATTTAATTGGTTTTAATTTCAAATATCTTGAAGATGCTTTGCACAATATTGATGATGATAATGATGAGGTTGTAATATCATTTACAGAGCAAAACAGACCGGCAGTCATAAAAGCCAAAGAGGATAGTGATGATTTACTAATGCTTATTATGCCGGTAAGATTAAATTAATCACGTTGATTATAATAAACTACTAAATCATTTTAGTAGATAAATTGGTTCGCAGCATAACGATATGATAATTGATAACATTTTGATACGAAATGTTAGAAATCACTTTTTTACTGAGATTGAATTTAACGGCAACGTTAATGTCATCTATGGTAAAAATGGTGCAGGAAAAACATCAATTCTTGAATCTATTTCGATAGGAAGTCTATCGAAGAGTTTCATTTCCGGTAGTGATTCCAACCTTGTTTCAAAAGGTGAGGAATTTTATGAAGTTCAAATTCAATCTACAAATGAATTAAATTTAAGATATTTTGCTAAAGTCAAGTATCAGCTTAATAATGGTAAAACAATTTCAAATTCTTACGGTGATAATTTAACGCCAAAAGAATTAATTGGAACTATTCCATTGATTATACTAACTCCAGATTATAGGATTATTACATCAGGTTCTCCTCAAAGCAGACGTGATTTTGTTGATAGAATCTTATCTCAATCTAATAAAGTTTACCTTGATGAACTATTAAAATTCAAAAAAGCTTTAAAACAAAGAAATAACATTCTATTGCAAAACAAATTAAATAATTCATATAACTCAAACAGCCAATTCGACGAGGATTTATTAGATGTTTGGACAAATCAGTTTATTAATCATTCATCAGAATTGATATTTAGAAGGCTGCAATTCGTAAAAGAAATTCAGCCACATTTTTCTGAATTTTATGGGTTGGTTTCTAACAATAGTGAAGCAGTATCGCTTGAATACCAGCCTAATTTAGTCTTTAATAATTCAAATTCAAACTCTAATTCACTTGACAAAAATGATTTAAAATTAGAAGACATAAGAAACAAATTGAATCAAAAATATAAAAATTTGAAATTTGAGGAAATTAAAAGAGGAACAACACTTTTCGGACCGCAGAAAGATGAATTTTTAATTAAAATAAATAATAATATTGCTCGGGAATTTGCTTCTCAGGGACAACATAAAACTTTGCTCATAAGCCTCAAGTTTGCTGAATTCCAATATCTTAAAAATAAGAGAAATGAAATACCCATTTTTTTGCTGGATGACATTTTCTCCGAAATTGACTCATATAGAATTAAAATGGTAATTGAGTTATTGAGACAAAATTCATCTCAAATTTTTATTACCACAACAAATCCTAAGCAAGTTGAAGATGTATTTAATCAAGAAAGCATTAAATTTATTCATATAAACGACGGAAAGGTTCAAAATGAATAATAAAGATAGAGAACCAAAGCCGATAAGCAAAGTTTTTTTGGAATTTGTTGAAAGCAGAAATCTCACTGAAAGACTTGCTGAATCGTCTATTCCGTTACATTGGAAAGAAGTTGTTGGAGATGTTATTTCATCGAAAGCAAAGGTTAAAAAATTTGAAGAGGGGAAATTATATATCACTACAAAATCTTCTACTTGGAAAGCTGAAATTTTACTTAGGAAAGAAACTATTATTTTTAATTTAAACAAAATTTTGGGCAAAGAAATTATTAAAGAGCTTGTTATTAAATAAGTTTCCTTTATAAGCTCAGAAAAAATTTGTATTTTTGTAAGTTTATATAATTATTATATCTTAAAACTATGGAAGACGAAAAAAATCTATTAAACGAGGAAATAAAAATAAATTATGATGAACCTGAAATTGTCAACTCAACTACTGAAGACGAATATGATGAAGAGAGTATAAAAGTATTAGAAGGCCTTGAAGCTGTCCGCTTAAGGCCCGCTATGTATATCGGAGATATCGGCGAAAGAGGTCTTCATCATTTAATTCAGGAAGTAGTTGATAACTCTATTGATGAGGCTTTAGCTGGTTATTGCAAAAAAATCAAAGTAATCCTTCATTCTGACGGCTCTTGTTCAGTCGAAGATGATGGTCGAGGT
>JAOABA010000056.1 GCA_026418625.1 Candidatus Kapaibacterium sp. | reverse complement strand
ATAACTCTATTAGGCTGCTGATATATATGAGAGGGTCTATTATGACAATCAATACAATCCATAACTCTTATTTCTTCAGGTTTAAAAGCCTCTTTAGGAAATTTATATGTAGTATCTCGATAAACAGTTTCTTTGCCAGTTATACGGGATTTAACTTTAATCCAAGGTATTATCATTCTATCTTTATCTGCAGCATAATAAGAAATTTCATTAGCAATATTCATAACCCAATGGATGCCAGAGCTATTACCAAGCTCAAGAGAACCACCACCAATTTTAAAGTTCATAGTTAATTTATATTCGGAGTTTTGCTCATCAGGAACAAAAAAGTCAAATACAATTTTATTTTCGTGATAAAATTTTTCGGGCCAATGACACTGTTCACAAATTTGCTGAGCAGGTCTTAAATGCTCAACAGGTGTTGGTATTGGTCTTGAATATTTCTTAAATAAGACTGAATAAACCTGATATGTTCCGGATAATTTGGAACGAACAAACCAATCAGTGCCCGGTCCAATATGACAGCTTACACAACCAACCTTTGAATGTGGAGAGTCCTTATAAGCAGTGAATTGAGGTTCCATCACGGTGTGGCAAACCTGTCCGCAAAATTCATCTGAATCTGTGTATTCATAAGCCTTAAAAGAACCAAAAATGGAAGCTACTGTAAGTATTATTGTGCCTATCGAAAACACTAATGTGGCAACTTGATGTTTTGGGTTGTTTAAATCAATAATTGGTAATTTTTTCTTACTTGCTTCTTTGTGAAGAATGCGTCTGTTTTCTTTTATTGCTCCAACTGCAATTAAAAATAGACCAAGTAATAATATTGAAGGTAAAACAATAAAAGTAACAATTCCTAAATAAGGATTAGGATTTTCAACTATGAATTCTATAATGATTAAAAGAGCAATTAAAATTGTGCTTAATACTGCAAGAAGTGCCCCAGTTAGAGTTAATGGATTATAGAATACAATCGGGAAAAGCTTTTTTGTTTTTTTCTCAAATTCTTTTACCTCTTCTGGTTTAACTTCTTCTTCTGGTTCTTTTGGATGAATTAAATGCCATCCGGTAATCATTGATTTGTAAAGTTCCCCAATAGTTCTGCCTGTTGTTCCAAGATAAATGTGAACAAACATAAAAAGACTTAGGAAAAAACCTACTATGGTGTGTAGCAAAGCCATTGGCCAAACTCCACCCATACCGAAGAATTCGTCTGGAGCAAGTTCTGGAAACATCAGCAGCCAACCTGATATGCAAATAATTGGCATAAAAACGAACATAATGAATAAATATGCCAATTGCTGCATTGGGTTGAATTTTGACTTTTTATCTGTTTCAAAAGGATGTTTCTCTCCAACAAAAATACCTAACAAATAATATTTACTTTGTAAATATAATCTATGGGTCAATCCTTTTAATTTTGGTATGTATTGTTTATAATTTCCGCTGATAATATTTGCAATAAAATAGAATAAATAGTTCAGGGATAGAAGTATTCCAGAAATATTATGCGACACTACTGCAATATCAAATGGAATCCAATATGATTTTGGGTCAGAATAGTGTAAACTGATTCCAGAGATTATAAGAATTAAGAATAATAAAGCATTTAACCAGTGCCAAAATCTAAGCCAAAACGGATAAAAATATTCTTTTTTCATTAATTCCCAACAAATATTCTTAAAAAAAAGATAGACATTTATTCTTCGTGTTCTTTATCATCTGAATGTTCTTTCTCATCTTCAATGTGTGGACTTCTCCTGAAATACCACCTCATAAATGCATGAATAAAAATGCCAAATATAGCAACTCCAAAAATAGCAATACTTAGAACATCAAGTATAACATTTCTTGTTGTTCCAACAACATAAGCATCGCTTAAAATGGTTCCGTTAATAAATCCATACTTTTCTCTTGATTTTTCTTTCTCATGCTTATACAATTTAGTCATAAGAATTGAATTTTTGGAATGGCATTCTTCACATTTTTTTATAGTTCTATCGGGAGGTAAAATATTGTGTGAAAGATTTGGGGGTTCATAAGACGAATGGCAATCCACACATCGAACTGTTTGATAGTGCCTTGCTACATTGGGCAGCCATTCGTGTGCTTTTGCAACAGTGCTGATATTATATTTTTTCATTAATGTGTCATTAGTATGACATTCAACGCAATATAGCATTCGCGTCGAAACCACAGTATTAAAATTCATATTGTGGGCAGTAATTATCCTTTGTGTTACCTCAGGAACCGGGGCGATACCATGCTCACCATGACAATAAGTGCAACCCGGTGAGTCCATATTACCTTTTAACAATGACTGTCCATGAATACTTGCTTTATATTCATTAGCAATTGAAATATGGCATTTACCGCATACATTAGGTATTTCGAATCTGTTAATTTTCGATCTTGGATCCGAAGCCTTTAAAAGCTCATGTGCTCCATGGCAATCAACACAAACAGCAGCAGATTTGTTCCCCTTTTGTAACGCTCGCCCATGAGTGCTTTCTTCATAATTAACAAGACTTTTTGAAAATTCTGTCTGAGTGCCTTTAAGATGACAATTTAAACATAACTTTTCCTGATTGAGCTTCAATTGAACTTTCTCAAGATTAAAACCATTTGTTATTGGTTCTTTATGACAATAAATGCAAGTAGGAGCATTTGGATTGTTTTTTTCATATTCAAAGGAATGAACGGACTTTAAATGGGCTGTTTTCTCATCCTTATGACAATTACCGCAAAAATTAGTTGAATTAGTAAAATGAAGGGCTGAGTTTGGATTCTTTGGTGAAGTAATATTATGAGTTCCATGGCAGCCTTTGCAATTATACTCAGGTTTAGTTGAGTTAATGCCTGCAAATTTCATCCCCGGATGGAATTTATGTTTCTGATAAGCATCCTGATGGCAGCTTTGACAATTTATTGGTTCAATTTTATCTTTATGAGGTATTGCGCTTGGGTCGAATCCAATATGACATTCATCACATTTTAAATAAGCATGAACCGATTTAGCCAAAGTAAATTTTTTAACCTCTAAAGACTTGACTTTGCCCCCTTTTTCCATTGTAATGGTTGGGTCATCATGGCACATTAGACATTCATCATTATCAGGTAACTTTTTTTTAGGTGCGGTCTTGCCGTATATAAATATATCTAAAGAAAAAAAGAATCCTGTTGCTAGCGATAAGACAACGAATATCAAAATATTAATTCTTTTCATAGTTATTTATTTTAATTCTATATTAATAATTATCAAATTAACTAATAATTAAAAATTTCCTTAAATTTAAATTTTCAACTCAATAAGATAATCAATAAAAACGAAAAAAAAAAGCACTAATCAATTGATTAGTGCTAACTTACAGTATTATGTATTCGTTGTGTTTTTTTATTCAGATTTAGGTTCAGCTTTTAGTGAGGCTAACCAGTTAACTAGAGCGTTAAATTCTTCATCGCTGCCTTTAAAGGCTACACCGTGTTTTTTACCTTCTAAAGCTTCTTCTTTCTTAAGATATTTTGCAATGAAGTCTGCTGTTAATTGGTCACCAACCTTTGAAAGGTCAGTTCCTTTTGCTTTGGGGTTACTCTTCTCGATTCCCATTGATTCAATGCTATGGCAGGAATTGCATTTTTTATCAATAAATATCTGTTTTGCATCGGGTCCTTCCTGAGCTGTAGAAGATAAATTACCAAATGCTAAGACCATTCCAACAACAAAAATTGAAAGAACTATTTTTAAATTTTTCATATTACTCCTTGTTTTTAAAGTTTTACAATAATATTTTTAATGTATTAGATACATCATCAAATTCATATTTATAATCAGTTTTTAGTGAATCCACTTTGACTCCTTGTGGATTATTAATAACGACTCCTTTATTACTTTTTTCGGCAGAAAAATCAACAACGTGCTTTGGACAAAATATCTTTTTTCCTGTTTTGTCAGGGTCTGGTATCAATTCTTCTCCCTGATGAGGACACAATGCCTCGAAAATAATAAATTCTTTTTCGCCTTCTCTTTTAATAATGAACATTAAATTAGTTGGAACAGTAACACTTACTTTTACTATTCCGCCAACATTTAATAAAGACGGATAATCACTTAATTTGATTGTAACATTGCTCCCGGGTGGGGGAGGTGGTAGGATTTCGTCTTTTTCGCAGGAAACAATCAAAGATGAAAGGGAGGTGACTGTTAATCCGGCTCCCAGCATTACGCCTGCCTTTTTAAGGAATTCTCTTCTTGCATTATTTTCTTTCTCCATTTTTTGCTCCATTAAATTAATACCAAATATGAATTTGTAAAGCCCAAGAGGCACTATAACCATCTATATGTTCACGGTCGAATATCCTATATTCTGGAAGAATATCAATATATGGTAGCAAATAGATATGTGCTCCAAATACAAACTGAGATGAATAGTAGGGGGCAGGTTCTATTTTTTCTCTTGATATATGCCTTTCTGCCCTAACAAATGGCAAAATTGACTCCATTAATTGATATGTTAGCTCAGTTGTAAAGGATAGGGTTCTTCTTGCATCTTTCTTTTCGGTATCCATATATTCAAAAATAAAAGAGAACAAATCTGGTTTACCGATTCCAAAATGCAATCCACCTATATAATAATCTCCATTCAAATAGTATGTTCCACCAACAAATGATGTAAATCCACCTCCAATATCGGGTGAAATAAAAGCTCTACCTGCCAATCCTATACTATTTGTATCAACAACCGGTATTGATCTACCGTTTTTGTCTCTTACCAATAGAGAACTCATATTTTTTGATTGAAAAGCACCTAAAGATAAACTCAACCATTCAATATTTTCGTAATCAAGTTGAGCACCAAATTCCGCATAATCGTCAGGAATTATTGGTCTTCTGCTTTGTTTACCAACGAATTGACGTGTTAAAACGGTATGATCATCCCAACGAATTCCAAAAGTTGGTTGAAAAAATCCTAATCTTAGACTTGGTAAATCATTCGAAGGAGAAAGAACGATACTGCCAACAAATGGATTTTGTCCAACATATCTTTTATCAGTATGTAAATCATAAGCTATATTATACATCCCCTCTAATTCGAGCCACGAAAATGGTTTAATTGAAAGATAAGGAGCCAATTGCATAACCATAAAATCTCTGGTTGATGCTCCCGGGGTTCCCCACTTTGCAGATTGAAGCCTTGTATCTAATCCGAATGTAACCTTATCATCGTAAAAAGTGTTTGATGATAAAAGATCAAAAAATTTATCAGCACTAATCCATCCAGTTGGAATTAATGATATGTCTTTTCTCGACATCCAACCGCCGCCATTTCTTAATCCTGCTCCTTGTGTTACAATATGGCAATTTGTGCATTTAACTCCTGCTGACTGAATGAGAGAGTATTGAACTCTCGCATTTAGTTCAAGCCCCAAAAAAGCCAAAATTATTGAGAAAATTATTATATTTTTTAACATCATTTATCTAAAATTGTTAATAATTTCAAAAATAATGAAAAATTCTGACAATAAAAAAGAAAAGGCTTCACATTTGAATACAGTGAAGCCTTATTCGAAACTAATCAATTCATATCACTATTGTAAAGCGTTTAAAGTTTGCTTTAGAACTGCTGAAACATATTTTGGATTATGTATTCCAAGACTCTTATCTTTTACTACTACAAGGTAATTAGCTAAGATTTTTGCTTCGAATGTTGAAAGTTTTAGTGGATTAGTGGCTGAAAGAGGTTTTCCATTAACAATATTTGTTACATAATCATGTCCGGGATTACCATGAGCTTGTGTTGTGTCAATCCAACCCTTGCCAGCTAAAATTTTTCTAATTTCTAATATATCTCTATACATTTCGGTTACTTTTGTTCCACCATCAACATCCCAAGCATTTTTGCCAGTTCCTCCAACAGTTGTATGACAACCGCTTGCTCGACAGCCAGCTGTATTTACTGTCTTAGCTCCTGTTTCTTCATTGTAAAAAGCTGTATTAAATGTATGACCACCAACAATTGTTCCTAATGGACCAGTCATATGGCATTTGAAGCAGGCTCCGTTTATTGTCTGGTGAGCTTGGAATGAAGGTAAAGTAGATCCATCGAGTGAGAAGGCACTATGACCGACAAGAATGTTTGATTGACCACCATAGTGAGGACCCCACCTAAATGATGTAATTGAGACACTGTCCTTTGTATCATCAATGCCCGGCGATAATGGTCTAGCCTGATGGCATCTGGCACATAGATTAGCATCTTTCAAATCAACATCAGTTTTCTTACCGTCATATCTAAATTTGAATGGATCGACGGATGTTAATTTCCAATCTGTGTTGTCGAATTTTACGTGAACATTATGACAGGTTCTACAATTAATTGTAGTAGGACTAAGGAAAACATTCTGAACTGTGTCTGCGTTTGTTTTAGCAGTTTCAAGAAATCCTTCGGTTGTATGGCAGGCAGCACATTCCTTTCTGTTTGCAGACATAAATGCTTCACCTTGTCCGTGTTTTGATAAAGCCCATTGGGCTTGTTTAGAAGCAAGGTCAGTAGAACTATTGTGACAAGTTGCGCAAACCGCAGTTCCATCGGTTCCGTCTTTACCGTCTTTTCCGGGTGCACCAGCAGGACCTTCTGGTCCTGTGCAACTTTGAACTCCAAAGATTGCAATAAAAACCAATACTGCAATCAATCCATTTAGTAAATTATTTCTTTTCAAATTACCTCCTATTAAAATGTTTGGTATAAAATTAAAAAAACTATATTTATAAATACTAAAAATTTTATTATTGTTCTTATCTTAATTATTAATTTATCGCATTGTTAAAATATCATTAATTCTTATTCAATGCAAGAAAAAAATATAAAAAATCTGCAACAAATTGATTATATACTTATTTTTCTTAACAAATTGAGTTCTTTTAACTCGATATATTGATAAAAATCAAAAAAAACTTTATTTTCGTTTTTTTTCTTCTTTAATATTTGATTAAAGCCCTAAACATATTGGTATTATTAATCTTTTTTATCTTTTCATTAGCTTACTCTGATGACCTAAACAATCAAAATCAGGAAATTTTGTTTATAACCCCAAAAGTCGGTATTCTAAGCAATTTACATTTTTCAAATTTTAGTTCATTTCAGGGTTCAATTGACTGTGATATTTTTAAAAATGGATTAGGAACGGGTTTTTTAGCTTCATTGGGAATTGAGTATAAAGTTAATAGAGATATTGGCTATGGTTTAAATTTTCAATTATTAGATAAAAGTGCAAAACTAACTGTTAATTCTGGATTTCCCTCAAGAAATCCAAATACCGGTGAAGTTATTTATGTTGAAACAGAAAATTCTTTAACAGCGAATCCATTGTTTATTGATTTAAAACCTTATTTATGCTATACATTAACGGACAATTTGATATCCGGACCGCTTATATCTTATTTTTCTGTTTTTGTTGGCTTACCAGTTTCATCAAAATTCAAACAATCAGAGCAAATAATAAGCCCTGATTATGCAGTCTTTATAACTAATAATAAAAGGACCAGAGAAAGATTATTAATTGAGGGTCAAATTGAAAAAATAGCAAAACTTGAGTATGGATTTTCTTTTGGTTTTCAGAACTCTCTTAAAGTTGGGAAAAATACTTATCTAACTCAGGAAATTTTTTTTGATGTTGCGTTGAATAATCTCAGCACTGATGTAAACTGGAAAGTGTTTAGCATTGGATTGGCTTTAGGTTTAAAAATTCCATTCTTCACAAAACAATACAAGATTGATACAATCCCGAAAGTTGAACCTGATGTTAAATTAATAGCAAAAGAAGAAAAAACACCAAAACTACCTTATAATGAGCCTTATGTGGGAATTGAAATTGATAGTGTTACCGGTGAAATTCAATATGGTAGTGAACTTTTAGCATCTTTGCCAATCGTTAATTCGGTTTTCTTCAAAAGAAACTCTTTTGAAATTGAAGATTTTTATATTATCAATAAAACAAAAAACCCTAATGAATATAAAAAAATGGTTCTTCCAAGTCTTTTCAAAGGAGATGTAATTGAAATTCAGAGTTATAACATATTGAGAATAGTATCAATTTTAAATAAAAATCCTAATTCAACAATTACAATCGAAGGCTATACTTCTGGACCAAAATTCGAAACCGAAGGACTGTCATTAGCACAAAAAAGAGCTGAATCAGTTAAAAAAGCATTTATCAATTGGGGAATCCCTGAATCCAGAATTACTACAAGTGCTTCTATAAGACCTCCAATACCGTCCAATCAAGATTTTTCGGAGGGAATCGATGAAAATCAAAGGGCTGACATAATATTAAAAAACGCTCCTTTGCAAGAATACGTTGCCTTCCAAAGATTTACACAATTTATAGGTAATGCCTTCATTAAAGTTGATTATGAAAATATTGATTTAAATAAACCTATTTATGTAACTAATAATTTTTCTGACTCAGTCTTAGATATAAAAAACAAGGGCGAATTTATTATTCCTTTGAAGAAAAGGTTGGAACCTAATGAAAATATCAACTTCCTGAGCTTTACTATCAATTATGATACTTTAAAAATGATGAAGAATAAATTGATTGATTATCTGAAATATCCTAAAAGAGAAATTGAACTTATTTTAAATAATTTTGAAGCTATTCTCCGATTTGATTATGATAAAAGCAACCTTTCGGAAGATAATAAAAATCTTTTAAAACAATTATGCAATATTCTACCTGATGGCTGCACAATTCAACTTATTGGAAGCACCGATGCATTGGGAACTGAAAATAGGAATATTAAATTAGCAGATGAAAGAGCAAAAAACGCTGAGTTATTCATTAAATCTATAGCTAAGAATAAATTCAAAATTGAAATAATGAAAAAAATAAATAAATTCCCCGAGTCAACTCCATTCGGAAGGTTTCTCAATCGTTCGATAAGAATTAAAGTCAAAAAATAAAAAATACTATCTTTAATATTTTCCCACTGATTTAATTTTCTTTACGTCTAAGAAATTGTAATGAAAAATTGAAAATCTGAGTAAATAATTAAGTGGGTGAATTTTGTTAAAGCAAATTATCTTTGGATTAGCCATAATAATGTTTTTATTATTTGACGGTTTCAATAACCAAATAAACTCAAAAATCAATCAGACAAAAAATAATGAAACATTTAATTTCCGTTATGTTAAGAATGAAGCATTTGGATATGGAGAGCGCCTTGATTATAAAGTTGGTTATTCCTTTATAACTGCTGGAGAAGGTTATTTCCATATTTTACCAAATCCTGTATATCGCCACGGAAGAGAGTGTTACGATGTTAGGTTTCAGGTTAACTCCCTTAAAAGTTTGGAATGGATTTACAAAGTCAAAGATAGATATAGGACAGTCTTAGACGTCTCAGGTATTTTCCCTTGGGAATTTGAACAAAATATAAGAGAAGGCAACTATAAAAGAGATGAAAAAGCTATATTTGATCAGGCTAATAATTTAGCTTATAGAAACGATAAAGCTTTTCCAGTTCCACCCTATATCCACGACATTGTTTCAGCCTTTTTTTATGTTAGAACTATGGACTTAAGTTCAATGAAAAAAGGTCATATTTTTTATCTGCAAAATTTCTACGATGACACAACATATACTCTTGGTGTGAAAATTCACGGAAAACAAACCGTTGAAGTCCCAGCAGGAAAATTCAGGACGATAATAATTGAACCTCTGGTTGTGCAAGGAGGATTATTCAAAAGTGAAGGAAATATCTATATTTGGCTGACCGACGACGAAAGAAAAATCCCTGTTAAAGTAAGCACCAAAATTTTAATTGGTTATGTGAGTTCTGAATTAGTTAGTTATAAAGGTTTGAGAGGACCATTAAATGCAAAAATTGAATAGTATTATTAGATTGCCCCTGCTACTAATTATCCTTTTTTCTACATTGAATTTTCAGTTAAACGCTCAATATACCGCTGAGACTCTCTTCGCTGAAATTCAAAAGACTTTCAAAAACCTTAAATCTGTTTCCTTTAACTTTTTATCTGAAAACAACCCAAATCTAAAAGGAAACATCAAAGCTGAAACAGGGAATAAATATTTTATCAAAATGACCGAGAGACATATTATATCAAACGGAAAAATTGTTTGGAATTATTCACTAAAAGATAAAAAAGTAATTATAAATGAAATACCCAAAAATGACTCTGAATTTTCTATCGAGAATTTCTTTTTCTCATTTTTGAACAACTATAAACCTAAAGATTTAAAAAAAGAAACCTCGAGTGGCAGAGGTTTCAATTATCTATTGACACTAATTCCTTCTAATCCAAGCTCAGAAAATAATATCAGTTCAATTCAATTGGAAATAAACCAAAAAAGTCTTCTTGTGAGTTCAGTTCAGATTAATTATGGTAATTACATTGATAAGTGGAATATAGAAAACTTGGAACTTAATCCAAAAATAAAATCGGATATCTTCTCATTCCAGCCAACAAAAGATATGGAAGTAATTGATCTTAGATGATCAAATATTTAATTTTCTAATTTATAAGTTTTTGTTCTACTAAAGATAATTTAGTAATTACGAGATGAAATAAAATTATACTTGATATAATACCTGTATTCATTGAAATATCTCTATTTCTTATGTTATGATGAGATTTATTGATTATTTACGTCATCATTGAAAATAGTGAAATTCATAAATGATTGATAAATAAGGAGTTATAGAAAATTTTTAGTGGTCGCTACGGGATTTGAACCTGTGACCTTTCGCGTGTGAGGCGAACGCTCTAGACCAGCTGAGCTAAGCGATCATACTCTTATCATTCATTTTTTACTGCTACTAATTTTTCTCTAATTCTATTCAGAATATAAGTTTCCCAATAGCCATTTGATTTCCAGAAATGAACTCTATGGGTTACATAATTTTCAAAACCGCTGATTTCACCTCGCAAGAGTAAATATACTGTTCCATCAGATTTTTCCTCGATATTAAAAACATATTTCATACGCCCTGTCATCCATCTTCCGCCACGAATTAGAGGGAGTTCAAGGCTGTATTTTTTTAATACATCGAAAGTTGAGTCAAGACCGACACTGAAAACACAATAATCAGATTCAACCTTACCCTTGAAAAATCCATCATCGGTTTGTGAATATTTTTCCTGAGCAACCATACAGTTTAAATCGAGAATAGCCTGTTTAACAGCATTCCATACAGATTCAAACGGATATTGAAACGTTTCATCATATTTCTCTTTGTAATATCTCAGACGTTCTGGAATTTTGGAGCCACCTTTATCTGATTCTTCAAATTCTTCTTCCTCTTGTTTCTTTTTTTCTTTTTCCTTTTCTTGTTCTTTCTCTTTTTTAGGTGCTGGTTCTTCTTCAAGAATTTCTTCTTCTTGAGCTAAGAGAAGAAAGGTAGATTTATTTCCTTGATAGAAAAAAGGAAGTGTAAATAATAATAAGAATACAATTAAAGATTTCATATTTTCCTCACAATAATCTTCACTAATAATAACGAATAAACTTTAAAAATATAAAGAAAAAAGCTTAAAACAAAAAAAAATCAGAAAATTCTATGTAAATTTGTTGTTTTTTTATAACCATTTTAATTTTTTTGCGTAATGACAATATGTTTAATTATTTGTTAAGGATTTTTTAAATGCGGTTTCTTTCATTATCTATTATTTGTTTATTTTTTACCATAAGTGTATTTGCTCAGGAGGCAAGATTATTGAGATTCCCCAATGCTTCCAAAGACCAAATAACTTTTGTTTATGCTGGTGATATATACGCTGTCTCGAAAGATGGCGGACTTGCGAGAAGATTGACAAGCTCTGAAGGAATTGAAATGTTCCCACGTTTTTCTCCTGATGGAAGAACAATTGCTTTTACCGGTGAATATGACGGAAACAGGGAAATTTACACTATTCCAGCAAATGGTGGTGAGCCCACAAGATTAACTTACAGTATGGATATTCCTAATTTACCTGAAAGAATGGGACCTGATAAAATCATAATGCAGTGGACCGCAGATGGTAAAAAGATTCTATATCGCTCAAGGCATGAAAGTTGGCATGCTTGGACTGGTCAGCTTTTCTTTATTTCTGTAGATGGAGGAATGCCAGAAAAAATTAAGCTTCCTCGAGGTGGATTTGCTTCATTATCTCCCGATGGAAGTAAAATTGCTTATAACAGAGTCTTCAGAGAATTTAGAACTTGGAAGCGATATCGAGGTGGTCAGGCTGATGATATCTGGATTTATGATTTTAACACAAAAAAATTAGAAAATATAACCAATAACCCAGCACAAGATATTATACCTATGTGGCATAAAGATAAAGTTTATTACATATCTGACCGTGACCACACGATGAATTTGTTCTGTTATAATCTTTCTACAAAAGAGACTAAAAAAATTACAAATTTTGATAAATATGACGTTAAATTTCCATCTATCGGAACTGACTATATAGCATTTGAGAATGGGGGTTATGTTTATTTGATGGATTTGAACACGGAAAAAGTAGAAAAAGTAACAATTCAAATTGCTGAAGATTTTCCAGTTGTCCGTTCATCAATTCAAAATGTTAAAGACAACATAAATTCATTTGAAATTTCACCCGATGGTAAAAGAGCTTTATTCGCTGCACGTGGGGATATATTTACTGTTCCGGCAGAAAAAGGAAATATTCGCAACCTTACTAACTCAACAGGTGTTCATGATAAAAACCCTGTTTGGTCACCTGATGGCAAATGGATAGCTTATGTTAGCGATGAGTCTGGAGAAGATGAAATCTATATTGTTAAACCTGATGGCTCCGATAAAACCAGAATATCAACAGATGGAAACGTTTATCGCTATGCTCTGAAATGGTCACCTGATAGTAAAAAAATACTTTGCTCTGATAAAACTATGCAATTATATTATTATGATATAGACTCTAAGAAAAGAACTAACATAACAAAATCAAAAGTTTGGGAAATAACCGATTTCACTTGGTCACCTGATAGCAAGTGGATTGCCTTTACTGATGCTCCTTATGTTACTCTTAACTCCGTTTTGCTTTACTCTTTGTCAGATGGTAAAATTACCAATGTTAGTAATCCATTTTTTGATAGCTATTCCCCGTGCTTTTCTGATGATGGCAAATATCTATTTTTCGTTTCTGACCGTTCCTTTAATGCAACTATCAGTAATATTGAATGGAATCCCTCATTTAATAATATGGCTACAATTTTTGGAGTAACACTTCAAGATACCCTGAAAACTCCTTTCGTTTTCGAAAGTGACGAAACTGAAGTAATATCGGAGCAAAAAGAAAGTAAAGAAACTCCAAAAGATAAAAAGGCAGACAAAAAAGATGAAAAATCTAAAGATGAAAAGGAAAAGAAAAGCAAGGATATAATCATTCATTTAGATGGAATAGCTGATAGAGTTTTTGAGCTACCTATAACACCCGGTAACTATTCGAACCTAACCTCTGTCGGTAATAAGCTGTATTATGTAAAATCTGGTTTAGGGCGTAAATCAGCTCTGAATGTTTTTGATTTGACCGAAAGAAAAGAAAGTGAAGTTGGTGATTTCTCAGCTTATGAAATTTCTGCTAATCAAAAGAAAATAATTTTCCAAAGTGGAGGTGATTACTTTATAGCTGATTTAAAAGATAAAATCAATACATCTTCTGGAAAACTTGATTTAACAAATTTAGAAAAAGAAGTTGACCGTAAAGCTGAATGGAAACAGATTTTCTATGAAAGTTGGAGACAAATGCGTGATTTTCACTATGACCCGAATATGCACGGGGTTGATTGGAAAGCAATTGGAGAAAAATACGCAGAACTTCTTCCTTACGTTAATCATAGATTTGATTTAACATATATCATTGGCGAAATGATTGGCGAGGTAAATGTCGGGCACGCATATGTCGGCGGTGGTGATATGCCAAAGGTTAAGCCTGTTCCTATTGGTTTGCTTGGTGCTGAATTCGAGCTTGATAAAGCTTCCGGGTTTTATAAAATTACTAAAATCTTTCAAGGTAGAAATTGGGAAGAAAAAACAAGATCACCACTGACTGAACCCGGACTTAACATAAAAGAGGGTGATTTTTTGATTTCTATTGATGGGATTAAACTTTCAAAGGATATGCATCCATTCAAAGCTCTTGTTAATAAGAACAATAAATTTGTTAAAATAAAGGTAAATTCCAAACCAACAGAATCTGGAGCTAAAGAATTTGATGTCAAAACAATTTCAAGCGAAGCAGGGCTGAGATATTTTAATTGGGTAGAAGATAATCGTAAAAAAGTAGATTTAGCAACAAACGGAAGAGTTGCCTATGTTCATATTCCTGATATGGCTGTCAACAATGGTTTGAATGAATTTGTTAAGTATTTTTATCCGCAAGTTCGAAAAGAAGCTCTGATTGTTGATGACAGGTATAATGGCGGCGGAAATGTTTCGCCTATGATTATCGAGAGATTGAGGAGAATTCTTGTTGTTGCTAAGAACGCTCGTAATCAGGAAGTTGTGTTGACAAATCCCGATGCAGTGATGACAGGTCCTATGGTTTGTCTTTTGAATGAACTCTCTGCGTCCGATGGCGATTTATTCCCCTATCAGTTCAAAAAATTAGGACTTGGTAAGTTAATTGGAAAAAGATCTTGGGGTGGGGTAATAGGTATTCGAGGTTCTATGCCTTTTCTTGATGGTGGCTATTTGATGAGACCGGAGTTTGCTAATTTTGGTGCTGATGGGACTTGGATTCTCGAAGGTGTTGGTATGATTCCAGACATTGAAGTTGATAATGACCCAACGCTTGAATGGGAAGGCACTGACCAGCAATTAAACAAAGCTATCGAAGTTATTCTTGAAGAAATCAAAACTGATAAGAAGCCAAAAATTCCTTCGGTTCCGCCATATCCTATTAAGAAATAGATTTGATAGATGCTATATCGCAAGGGGCTTAATGCCCCTTGTTTTTTTGAAATTAAGGATAAATTAATCTTTTGAAATTGTAAAAAAAAAATTAATTTCGGATGGTTAAATAAAACAATTTTAAGGATATTGTAATATTTGTTATTTAAATTTTATTCATTTCCAAAAAAATTATTTTAATAAATGGATTCAAAAAATATCCAACAATTAAATTTTGAAAATATTGATTCTAACCCTATAAGTAATTCATCAATAATTATCAATAAAAATAGGTTCTTAGATGTTTTAAAAGAAATTGTTGTTCAAAAAGATATAAATATTGTTAAGAAAAAAGTATTTAACATCAAAGATATTCTTACACAATTCAAACCAGACAATTTAGGATTACTAAACAATGATATTGATGGTGATACAATCTCTTTTCGTAAGGATATTTTAGAAACTGAATTACATCAGGTATTAGAATCACAAACTCTTGAAAGGGCTATTTATTATCTTAATAGGTTAGAAAAAAGTATCCAAAAATTTAAAACCAATAAAATTAATGATATAAATCTTCATAGGTGGAAAGAATACGATGATATTATTACTGACAGTCTTTGGATATTGAATAAAAGAGATAATTCTGGCGCTCATCTCGCTTGGTATTGGGGAAATTTTATTCCACAAATCCCGAACCAATTGATGAGAAGGTTTACAAAAAAGGGTAATTGGGTTTTAGACACATTTGCAGGGAGTGGGACAACACTGATTGAATGTCGAAAGTTAGGTAGAAATGGAATTGGTATTGAATTAAATCAAGAAGTTTCAGCTTTGTCAGAAAAATTAATTGAAAAAGAGAAAAACAAATATAATGTTGTTAGCGATTTAGTTGTTGGAGATAGTCGCATTGTTGACTTAAAATTGATTTTAAACAAATACAATATAAGCAAAGTTCAGTTGATAATAATGCATCCACCATATTTTGATATCATTAAATTCTCTGATAATGAAGATGATCTTTCTAATTCAAAAGATGTTGATACTTTTTTAAAAAATTTTGGTGAGGTGGTTGATAATACTAAACCTTATTTGGAAAAAGGACGATATCTCGCTTTAGTAATTGGTGATAAATATTCCAAGGGTGAATGGATACCATTAGGATTTTATTGTATGCAAGAGGTTTTGAAAAGAGATTTCTTACTAAAAAGTATTATTGTTAAGAACTTTGATGAAACAAGAGGCAAAAGAAACCAAGTTGATCTATGGCGTTATAGAGCGTTAGTCGGTGGTTTTTATATTTTTAAGCATGAATACATTATGTTGTTTCAAAAGAAATAAAATATGCCATTATTAAGTTATAAAGAAACGCTGAATTTAAAATTAAATTCAATACCAGTTTTATATCTAAAAAAATTAGCTTTAATCTTAGATAAATCCGTAAAAGGCACATCTAGTGACATTATTAAAAGTTTACTTGAAAGTGAAACAAATCAAGAAACCATTGATAAATTCATAAAAGAAATATATTTCGAAATGATTCAAAAACGTAAGTCTTTTATTTCTGATGAAGAATTAAAAAACGAGCTGTTAAAAGTTAGTAATTTTTCTTGGGGTGTGGTTCAGGGGCAATTAGATCAAAAGATACAAACAGAATATGTTAGAAAGATAGTCAAATACGATGAATTGTTGAAAAAAGTTAAAGATAAATTACATAATGAGATAACAAATTATACCATTTGCACATGGTATAATCATTGGACCACTGTTTTATAGAGGAACATATTAGTTTACATCAAAAGATTGTTCCAACAATCAAAAATATTAAAGGAATTGATATTTTTTTTGATGGCCAGCCATTCGACTTAAAGGTAACGTATTTACCAGCTAACTATGATCCAATCAAGGCTATAAATAATCCATTAGATCTTGCTATTTGGATGTATGAGAACCAAGGATCTCAGAGATTTGGTGCTGACAATCGTTTATTCATAATTCTTTTAGATAGAAATGATCCTACTCAAAGCTGGGCATTAAAAAGAAATTATTCTCTCGTTTTTAATAAAATTGACAATTTCTTTGATAATGAATCTGTTTCACAAAATGATGAAATAGTATTTAAATATCAACGAAGGACATATACTACTTTTGCTAAAATACTTATAATAACTAATTAATCCGATCATAAAAACCAAGAAGATTGATAAACATTGCCTCCTAATGTAAACCAAAACAAATTAATAATTCAAGTATTAATATTGAATGAATATAATTCAAACATAATTACATCTATTACAAAAAAAATTCTCTTAAGCTTAATATCAAAACTTAAGAGAATTGAATGATAGATTAATGATTATGATAGTCTATTGTTGAAATCCAGAGATTGAAAATAGATTGTCGTCTAAATTTGTGTTAATATCTATTCTTTCGAATTTCATTTCGGCTGTTTTCTTGCCTTCGGTGTAAATTCCAATTACTTCCGGTATAAGTAGCCCATTGAACTTTTTGTAATTAGAGAAAACAGCAGTTGCTTCGACAAAAACATTATTTACTAATGTCTTGCTGTTAGTCCTTTGAATTAAATATGTATTTTTGTCAATAAAATAATAAACCTCCGAAGAATCTTTGGCGATAGTTCTGATTTTATGGACATCTTTTCCATCAACTTTTTCATCTCCAACATACTCAACTTTTAATCCTTTTTTCTGATAGTTGTATAAAGGATTAATAAAGAATTCCAACTGAGATTCCATTTGACTTTTGAGTGAATTGTAAGCTGTTTCATCTAAAGTGATCAAAGTATCGTTGCTATAAGACCAACCCGAGTTACCGTTAATAATTCCAATACCCTTTTTGTCCTGAAACATATATTCAGCTCTCATCTTATCCGGCAGTTTGAAAAATAAATTACTTAAAAGTTCAAAATTCAGAACTGTTGTTTTCATTGAGCAGGATATTGTTTTCAAACTTTTATATGCCTCAACTCCACCGCTTGCCTTAACGCTTTTGTCAATTATCTCTTCCGGACTTTTTGAACAGGAATTTATTAAAAATGCAAAAGCCACAATAATTAAAGAATAAAACCATTTATTTTTCATACTTACACCTAATTTATTTACTTGGCATTTTGAAAATTTTATCATCCACTTCAGGATTCAATTTGATCTCGTTAAATTTAAAAGAAATATCTTGACCTTGGCTTTTAACTTCAATCAAGTGAAACATCATAATACCGCCAATATCTTTATAATCTTTTATCAAAACCTCACCTTGCTCTTCACCTCTTTCGGTTACAAGTTTGATTGGAAGATAGTTACTTGAGTTAATGAACAAAATTCTTTCTTCATTATCTTTATTAGTAGTTTTTATTTTATAAGCTTTGACATCATCAACTTTTTCAATTCCCATTAGTTCAAATTTATTTCCTTCTTCTTTGAACTTGAGAACTGGATTTTTTGTTATATCATTTTGTTGTTTGAATTGTTCAAGCTGAGCTTCATCCATTTTTTGAGGCTCAGAACTACCGCCCATTGGGTTAACCATCCAACCTTCAGTTCCATCATAACCTATTTTCATTACCTGTCCCATTATACTTTGCTCAATATAAAATGATTTACCTTTTTGGGTTATTGAAATTGGAATTGTGAATCCCATTGAATTAACTTCAGCATTAACAAAAATGGATTTAAGGTTTTGATATTTTTCTGTTCCGCCAACAGCAGCTATGGATTTATTAATAATTTCTTCAGCTGTTTGGGCTTTTAAGAAGAGTGTTGCTGCTATTAGACAAAAAAACAAATAAGATAATTTTTTAAACATTATGTTACTCCAATTTTAATAAAATTAATAATTTACAAAATAGAAATACAAATTACACAACAATTATTACTTGAAAAAATTAAAGACTGTTAAATATTTTTAATTTTTCAATGAATTCACGGCTCTCGGTTTTCGAAAAACCGTTAATTAAAAGTGATTCCTCGCTTATGTTAGTTATTCCGGATATTAAATTTTTTAAATATAAAAGTTCGGATTTTGAAAAAGTAATTGAGTTGAGTATATAATCCTCAAAAGCTTCGTAAGATAACGGAACAATCTGTTTAACTATGTCAGCCATAATCTCTGCGTATTTTCTAATTTCGAATTGTGCAGTTTTATCTAATCTCAGCTTTAGAAAATGAAACAAATTGTGAAGGTCAATTTTCCAATACCATTCTGTATATGTTGATAAAGGAAGATTTATTCTCGAAAGTTCTCTTGCAACATTCAGATTTAGAAATTCTTCATATTCTTGGTATAATTTTGATTGAGTAGCTTCGATTTTCTTTGCTACTTCTCGAGCTAATTCCTCGGATATGTTCTCTTCGCTTCGTCCTTGTTTGTTAACTTGGCTTTGAGTTCTGATTTCTTCAATTTCAGGGACATAAAACTCATCTCTAATAACGGAATACCGTCCGCTATATTCATTGACGTTGGCGGTTCTATGGCGAATCCACTGACGAGCAACAAATATGGGTAATTTAACGTGAAATTTGAATTCGACCATTTCGAAAGGTGAAGTGTGTCTGTGTCTCATCAAATATCTGATTAAACCTCTATCTTCTCGAACTGTTTTAGTTCCTTCACCATAGGAAACACGGGCAGCTTGAACTATTGCAGCATCGTCTCCCATAACATCAATTAAACGAACAAAGCCCTTGTCAAGCACTTTAAATTCTTTATTCTTTAGCTCATTAATAAGATTTATATTCATTATTTATAAAAAATAAAAAAAATACTTACAAAATTACCTTTTTTGCATTAATTCTTGTTATCATTTCTAAGATTTAAAAAAATTCAATAATCCACGAATAAGAAAATCCATTCCTACAATTAACAGAAAAATTGCATAAATTCTTTTGATTGTCTTGGTTGGCAATGAAATAGTTATTTTAGCACCTAAGATTGAACCCACAACCAAACCAACAGCTAAAATTGCTGCAGTCTCAATTCTTAAATTGCCTGTTTTATAATATTCTAAGACTCCCGGTAAAGCTACTGGCAATAAAAGGGCAGCGAGCGAGGTTCCAACTGCTTTTTTCGGATTAAATTTCATTAATGTTACCATCATCGGAACCATAACCAGTCCACCTCCAATTCCAAACATACCTGAGAGAATACCTGCCGAAATACCGATTAATATTAAAACAAAAAAGGAATGTTTTTTTTCGGAACTAATATCTTCGGAATTTAATGAAGAATTTTTGTTTTTTGTTTTGAATTCAAAAAAACGCCAACTAACGTATAAAAGAAAAATACCATATAATTGCTTTAAAATATCTGACGGCAGGGCTATGGCAAATTTTGCTCCAAACAGAACACCTAAAAGCAATCCTAATGCAAATATTGCTGCAAGTTTTAAATCAACATACTTATTCTTGTAATATTGAATGACTGCAAAAATCCCAACAGGCATCATCAACGCAGCCAGAGAAGTTCCATTTGCTTCAACAATCGAAAATCCAAGAAACACTATCATAGCCGGAACCATTACCACTCCTCCGCCAATACCAAACATACCAGCCATTACTCCGGCGATTACACCTATTATTAAAACTAAAAATAAATCAGTCAAATTTTTATTCTTAAATTTTTGAAAAAACAAAAATAGTCATAAGTATTTATATTTCTCTAAAACAGAATTTTCATTTTTAGATTCTGATATATTTCATTAATTTAGTTGGTTAATTTTGTTAAAAATATTCGATGGGAATTATGAAATACTATTTAGCAACATTGGTTGTTTCCTTATTGTTATTCGTTGGTTGTGGTGGTGGGAAAGAGCAACCAAAAGATGGTGCAGCTCAACCATTGACTCAAGCCGAAGAGACTGAGCTTTTCAATAAAGCTAAGCAACTATTTGGAACATTACCCGACAAAATGCCGGGTGGCGAAAACGATAATGAAGATTTAGTAGCTTTAGGGAAAAAATTATATTTTGAAACAGCACTCAGCGTCAATGGAGCACAATCTTGTAATACCTGCCACGATATTAATGAAAAAGCAGGCGTTGATAATAAAAAGACATCTGATGGTGCCGTTCACGGCAAGGTTGGGCGTAGAAATTCTCCAACTGTTCTTAATGCAGGTTATCAATTTGTCCAATTTTGGGATGGTAGAGCTAAAGATTTAAAAGAACAAGCAAAAGGTCCTATTCTTAATCCAGACGAAATGGCTATGCCAACTGAAAAAGAAGCGGAAAAAAGAATCTCCAAAATACCTGAATATGTTGATTTATTCAAAAAAGCTTTCCCCAATTCAAAAAATCCAGTTACTTATGACAATATTGCCGAGGCTATAGCAGCTTTCGAAAGAACTTTGATTTCAAAATCAAGATATGATAATTATATTGCCGGAAATCAAGCTGCTTTGACTAATGAAGAAAAAGTTGGTCTGAAAACATTTATTGATGTTGGTTGCATCACTTGTCACACTGGTCCACTTTTCGGTGGTAATATGTATCAAAAAGCTGGATTAGTTCATCCTTACGAAAATACTCAAGATTTGGGAAGATATGAAGTAACAAAAGTTGAGACTGACAAATTTATGTTTAAAGTTCCGATGCTTCGTAATGCTATTTTGACTTTTCCTTATTTTCACGATGGAGCTGTTGCAACAATTGAAGAAGCAGTCAAGAAAATGGCTTATATGAATTTAGGTAAAGATTTGAAACCTGAAGAAATTAGTGCTATTGTTAAATTCCTTGGTGCATTAACTGACGTAAACCTCGAAAAGAAAAATATAGCCAAAAAGTAATTAAGTTTTATATCTTTATTATTACAAGATAGGGGGAGTTGTTCCCCCTATTTTTTTGAAAAGTAGTCTTATTAACCCAAGTTTGTCTGTTTAATAATACTCGAAAAATTTAATTTACTTTTATAGTTTTTTATTTTGTAACCTTTTATTCTTAAATTGTGTTATTACTTTATAATAATTGTATAAAGGTATAAGAAATGAAAAAGAATATCTTCTTATTATTTATCTCATTAACATTTATATTATTTTCCTGCAATAAAGCTACTGAACCTGAAAATAAACCAATTCGAGAACTGACGGTTGTTGAAAAACAAATAGCTAACTCATCAAATACTTTTGGCTTTAATCTTTTTCAAAAAGTTAGTGAAAAAGAAGATGGAAATATTTTTATCTCTCCACTTAGTTTTTCATTCGCACTTGGAATGACTTATAACGGCTCTAATGGCGAAACGAAAGAAGCTATGAAGAGAACATTAGGCTTTCCAGATCTTTCTGATTTGGAGATTAACCAGTCATATAAGTCTCTTATTGAATTATTTACCACATTGGATGAAAAAGTTGCTTTTAATTTAGCAAACTCAATCTGGTATAGAGATGATTTCTCAGTTGAAAATGAATTTATCGAGTTGAATAAAAAGTATTTTAATGCAGAGGTATCAGCTCTTAATTTTATGAGTCCAATCGCAAAGGATATAATTAATAAATGGTGCGAAGAAAAAACAAAAGGCAGGATTAAGGAAGTAATTGATAATATCCCTGATTATGCTGTTATGTATTTGATTAATGCTATTTATTTCAAAGGTGATTGGCAGTCAAAGTTTGATAAGAAATACACAAAAGAGCAGGATTTCTTCAAGAACGACGGAAGAAGCTATAAAGTGAAGATGATGATGAAGTCTGATTCTAATTTTCGATATTTTGCTAATGAAAAATTTCAAGCCATTGATTTGCCATACTCAAGAGGGGATTATGCAATGACTGTTATTTTGCCCAATCAAGGTTATAATCTAAATAATTTGATTAAGGAATTTAATCAGGAAAATTACAATTTGTGGATTTCAAGCTTTAAGAAAAGATACGGTCATCTTGCAATGCCTAAGTTTAAGCTCGATTTCAAACGTTCATTCAAGGATATTCTTTCGGATATGGGTATGTCTATAGCATTCAGCGAAGGTTTAGCTGATTTCTCAAGGATAAACAAAAGTATAAAATTATTTATTTCCGAAGTCCTTCACAAGTCATTTCTTGAAGTTAATGAAGAAGGGACTGAAGCCGCTGCAGTAACGGTAGTTGAAATTAGTTATACAAGTATTGGTGATGAATTTAGAATGACCGTTAACAGACCTTTCTTGCTTGTTATCCGTGAGACTAAAAACAATACAATTTTGTTCTTGGGAAAAATTGTCGAACCTAAAAGCGAATAAAATTAGTTTCAAGATTTTATAGCAATCACCTGTAAGTCAGTGTTCCGCTTGATAACCCCTTTTATTTTTAAATGAGGGGCTTCAATTAAATGATGAATTTGAAAATCACCAAAAACACTAATCCCTTTTCCAACTATTATTGGAGCGATAAAAAGATGAATTTCGTCGAATGCTTTTTCCGAGATAAATGAGGAAAAAATTGAAGCTCCACCCTCAACTAATATTGAAGCTATATTGAATTCACGTGACAATTTTGTAATAGCATCTTGAATATCGAGTTTTCCTTCATTATTCTGCCAAACAGGCAAAACATTGATACCCATTGATTTAAGAATTTCTGCTTTTCTTCCGTCAGAGGATTCTGGTTTACAACATACTATCACAGATGAAGCTGAATCATTAAATATTCCAGTTTCAACGGGCAATGAAAGAGATGAGTCAAATATAATACGAATTGGGTTTCTGCCTTCAACATCCCTTACGGTTAGGCTTGGGTTATCTGTTAATACAGTTCTTTTACCAACCAAAACTGCATCTGCTTCAAATCGTAGAGTATGAACAGCTTTTCGGCTTTCGGTAGAAGTAATCCATTTAGATTCACCTTTTGATGTAGCTATATTTCCGTCAAGTGACTGTGCTGTTTTAATAATAATATAAGGTAACTTCGTGGTTATATTTTTAATAAAAAAGCGGTTAACCCATTTACAGTCTTCATTTAGAACATCTGTCTCTACATTAATTCCAGCATCCTTGAGAATCGAAATACCCCTTCCCGAAACCACAGGATTAGGATCGGTCATACCAATAACTACATTACGGAATTTTTTTTCAATAATTGCGTTTGTGCAAGGGGGTGTTTTTCCGTAATGAGTGCAGGGTTCAAGGTTAACATAAAGAGTAGCATCAGATAAATCAACACCTTTGCAATTCTCGATAGCATCAATTTCAGCGTGAGGAGCACCAAATTTTTTGTGCCATCCTTCAGCAATAACAACACCATTTTTAACAATTACAGCACCAACTCTTGGATTAGGGCTGACATATCCTGTTCCCTTGTATGCCAGCTCTATGGCACGGTTCATATAAAACTCATTGGTCATTTTAGACTTTATATAAAATTCAATTACAAAAAAATAAATTTACTAAAATTTTAAACAAATAAGAATGTAAAGTATTTTGTCAAGAAAAATATACAGTGTTGTGTAAAGAGTTGAACATTAAATAACTGATGTAAATATATATACTACAAGGGTTTGTAGTGATTTTTATATTTTTTTTAAAATCTTCATCCTTTCGAGATATTTTCACAGATTGGCACATTATTTCTAATATTTATTTATAAGTTAGTAAGATGGAGAGAAAAAGTAAGCCGGCTACATTAAAAAATTATTTATTAAACAAAAAATTTATAGAAAGGAGGCTCAAAATGAAAAAGACAGCATTAATAATCGCAATTGCAATCATTCTCCAATTGATTGCTACAGCTTCTAACAGTGAAAAGACATTCAAGAGTGAGTCCGATCTATTATTCAGACATTTTTCGATTCTGAACAAAGTGAAAGGTGTGCCAACATTAATCGAGCCGAAGGAAGATAATTATTCTGAGTGGATCTATACTGACACAAGTCCCAAGGGATATGATATTGATTATATTTATCTGATTGATGACCAAGGGATTATTTATTCGATAATAATTGCATTTTATCCAGAAGAAGAAATTCCAGATAATCCTATCCCCGGGCAGAAAAAATTATGAATAAAAAAGGGCTGTTTCTCAAATAAACTCAAACGAGAATATAATAAGAGACAGCCCTATCTTTAAAATATATTACTTAGACAAAATAAAACCAAAATTCTTTATTTTCTTACCTGCACTTAGTCTTAATGAGTAGAACCCTGAAGGTGCCTTTTTTCCATTCTTATCAGTTCCATCCCAACTAAATTCATAAGAACCATTTGTTATGGGTAAATTATTCAATGAAAAATATTCAATCCCATTTATATCAAAAATTTGAATGGATATTAAATCTGTTGAGACTGAATTGATAGAAAAATTAAGAATACTGCTCGATGGGTTTGGAAAAATATTCACCCCAGTTGTTATAAGGCTTTCATCTACAGATGTAGAGATATTTCCTTTAAGGGCTAAAGTTACAGGCTCATTTTTACCGGATATTAAAATTGTTAGATTAGCATTTGATTCTTCTGATTTTTTCGGTTCAAATCTTATGGTTACATAATCAGATGCTTTTGATTTGATGTTTATATTACTCTTGTCATCTTTGATTGAAAATGCTGATGCATCTTCGCCGGTTATAGATAAACTTAAATCTGCATCAAGTGTTCCATTGTTCACAATAATCAATTGCCTTTCAGTTGGAATATCCACTGAGGTAGTGCTTAAAAGGAACGGTGAAGTTGGTAATTCCAATAAAATATCACCCGCCAAACCAATAATTGAGAATTTAGGATTTGTTTCGGAATTACTCTCAAATTCAAGAAAAGCTGATTTTTGCCCATCGCTTTTTGGAGTGAAAGATATTATTATATCAGATGATTCTCCTTTATTCAATGAAATAGGCAGAGTAATTCCAGATATTTGAAAGTCAGAAGCATCATTCCCTGTGATAGTAATTTTAGTGATTGTCAGTGTTTTTGTGCCTATATTTCTTATCAAACCAGAGAACAAAGTATCTTTTTGAGTGTTAATAATTGTCTGACCAAAGTCAAGGGCAGTGTGCAACAAGCTTAATTGTGGATTAGCAGAGGCATCATTGACTGTTAAAGTGGCTTCTTTGCTTGTAACTGTTCCACAATCGTTTGTTATTTTGCAAGAATATTTTCCTGCATCAGATTTTTGAACATTTTTCAGATGTAAGTCGGCAGTAGTTTTGCCTTGTAAGTCTTTCCCGTCTTTCATCCATTGGAATTTTAATTTTTCACCCTTCGCAGCAACTGTAAAATCAACATCAGAACCTTCTGAAACAGTTGCATCGGTTGGTTGTAAAGTGATTTCGGGTGCTTTTATAATGTTGATGATAGCGGTTTCGCTGAATTGTTGGGGAGGACAAGCACCAGAAACAACAACATCATAAGTCCCTAAATCATTCACAGAAACTTTATCAATTGTCAAAATTGAATCTGTAGCATTAGGAATATTATTGCCGTTTTTTCTCCATTGGAACTTTAAATCAGTTCCTTTTGCACTAACCTTGAATGTAGCTTTTCCTCCTTCGCAAGTATTAGATGATTTTGGTTGAGCCGTTATTTGAGGTGGCTCATTGACTGTTAATTTAACTTGAACTGAAGTTCTCGAAGGGGTGCATTTTCCAGAAACGACGCAGTCATATAATGCTTCGTCAGATTTTTGAACATTGAAAATAGTTAATGTGGAATCATTTGCACCAGAAATTGGATTTCCTCCTTTTCTCCATTGATAAGTTATTTCTGTTCCAGTTGCTCCAATTGACAAAATTGCCTGATCACCAACACAAACTAATTTGGGTTGTGGTTGCCTTGTTATTGTTGGGGATTCATCAACAGTCAGTGTTGCAGAGCTTGATGTAATGGGACTTCCACAAGCACCTGTAACAATACAATCATAAGTTCCGGCACTATTCAATGTTACTGGATTTATATTAAATGTAGCACTATTGCTATTGGGAATATTTGTTCCGTTTCTTCTCCACACGTAAGTTAAACCGCTTCCGGTTGCGGCAACTCTGAAGCTTACGGATTGCCCTGTGCAAGCATTTATTGACTGTGGTTGCTCAGTGATTTGAGGGGGTTCGCCAATGGTAAATGGACTGTTTGAAGCATCATTTATTGATGCATCAGTTGAACTTGAAATTTTAATTAGATATTGATTTCCCGGTGTCTGACCGTTTGGTATATTCCAAGTCCAAGAACCCGAATTTGCTGGGATATTCGTAGCGAGATCAGTATAATTTGCACCATTGTCAGAAGAAATAGCTATATTAACATTTTGAATAGCGGTTGCAGTCCAAGTAATATTTCTTGATATTCCCGGACACCATATTTCTCCTCCATTTGGTGAATTGACTGTAATAGAAGGGGCTTCCTGAACAATAATAGTTTGAATTGCTAATCTATTCCACTGATCGTTAGCATCTGCACTTCCATTTCCATTGACACAATTTGCTATGGCTCTCAAATAATAATTACCCGGTTGTGATGGGGCTGTCCAAGAAAAAGTAAAAGTCGCTGAACCACTTTGAAGAGATTTTGGTGATGAATGAGTTAATTCTCCTGAACTCAATTGAAGTCCAGAACCAGACCCCGGGGTAAGGGTTCCTGCATTAGTTTCGCCTGTTGTAGTTGTTTTTACGGCTATGTCAATTCCTACTGACCTATGGTTCGAATTTGAACTTGAAACTGTTATCGTAAAATTGGTTGTGGAACCTGCCTGAACTGTAAAAGAACCAGACTCGCTCGAAACGCTTAAACTAACATTGGAACTCGCACTTGTTGAATGGCAATTACACCCACTCGAAGTGCTTGATGTTACTCCTGTATAACCATTAGACCTTGCATAGACTGCTAAAGTAATCGCTATAACAAAAGCTATTGAAAAAAAGGTAAAAACAACACTTCGCTTTAACCTTATTTTTTTTAAATTGTATAAAGAAATCATAATTCCTCCAAATTTTTATAAAATTAAACAATTTATTAGCATTAACTAATTAATTTGAAAAAAGTTTCAACTAAAAAATTATTTTAATTTAAATTTTAGGGTTACCGAAGGATACGATTGGTGGTTTAGAGTTAAGGCAATATTATCATCAACATTAAAATCGTAAAGGTGAGCACCGACATAAGAATCGATAGCAGCAAGAATATAAACAGCAACAAGAAAAAAGGCACTTTGGTCCCGATTATCTCGGTAGAATTCTTTTTTACTTCTTAAAATGAATAATTCCGAACTATTTGGATTAGTGGTTTTTAATTCATCAAACTGTTTCTGAAATGTCTGAAATTTATTATTATTATCAATGACAAAATAAACAAGCAAACCACAACCAGCTGCGAAAAGAGGTGCTTTCCAGTAATTTTCAACATAGATTTGGCCCCAACCGGGAAAAACTAATGATCTCAGGATTGCTCCGAGTGGGGACTTTTTCATTTCAAAATTTTTTTCTTTAATTTCTTGATTGTCTGTTATAGAGCTGAGGCTTTTAAAGGATAAGGTATCTAATTTTTCCTGTTTAAGTGTGTCGAATTGATTATTAGTAGTTTGAGCAATTAAATTATTAGAAAAAAAAATAAATAAGACAAACGTTAGCAATAAAATTGTTCTAAAATTTATTGATAAAATTATTTTGTTAGGCTTTGCCAATTTGTTAAAGAAAAAATAAATCACTGATTTTGTCTTACTTGTTGCAGGTAATAATATTTGCCGAGAAGTGCAGCTCCAATAATTCCTGCATCTTTAGTGAATTGAGCTCGACGAATTTCAGCGTGTTCGGCAATAGTTGGAATAGCACGCTCTTTAATTGTTTTTAACGCAGTATCAAAAAGTATTGGATGAGCAAGAGAAATTCCTCCTCCAATTATAACAAGTCTCATATCGAGTAAGTTCATTGCTGAAACAAGACCTAAGCCAAGATATTCTCCAATTGTAGTAAATATTTCAATAGCTGCTTCATCATTTTTTGCAGAGGCTTCTGAAACAAAATAAGGATCGGGTCTATCGTATTTATGAAGAATTGAATCAGGATAATTTTTGATGACTCGTGCAGCAAATGCAGTAATTTGATTTCGACCTACATATTCCTCGAGAATGCCAGTTCTAAATGGCATTTTTGAATTTACTGACTCGTGGGCATCAATAATAACGTGTCCAATTTCTCCAGCTCCACGGTGTTTTCCTCTGAGAATTTTTCTATCATAAACAATAGCACCACCAACGCCTGTTCCTAAAGTAACATAAAGGAAATGAGTTTCATTTTTTCCCGCTCCCAAAAGCATTTCAGCAGCAGCAGCTGCGTTAGCATCATTATCAATTTCAATTGGTAATGAAAATTGATTTCTTAAAAACTTGCCAAGGGAAATATCATACCATTCAGGTAAATTCGGGGATATTTTAACTGTCCCTTCCTCATCGACAATTCCGGGTATTCCAACCCCAATTGATTTGGCATTTTTAAATTTGTTTAAAGAGATAGTAAGCATTCTTTTAATCAAGTTGAGAACATAATCAAGACCCTTGTGAGCATTAGTCGCAGCAGTATATTGATGAACTAATTTTCCTGTCTCGTCTATTACTCCAATCTTGAAATTTGTTCCACCGATGTCTAAACCGATATACATAGGAATTAACTGAAAATTAACTGAAATATCAATTTATAACGTTTCAGAGATAATAATTATTTTGAATTGCTGATAATATAAACTGTTTCGCCGGGAATAATATATCCATAATATTCCCTTGCGATTCTCTCTATTTCGGTAAAATCGGACTCTAACCTCATTTTTGCACTTTTTAGTGAATCTCTAATCATAATTTCTTTACTCTTATTTTCTAAAAGTGCATTTTTTTCAGACTCTAACTCTATTCTTTTCAAAAGCCCAAAATCAGAGAAAACCATAAAAGTGATTATCAGTAATAATATAGCAAGATATATTATCGTATAAAATTTTTTTTTCAGCATATTAGATTAGGAAAATTTTTTTAGAATATCAATATAGTTATCCATTTCCTCCTTTGTTCTTTTTTCTGTTACTGCTATTAGTAATCCCGGTTCACAGTCTGAAAAGCGATTAGTATCAATACCACCTAAAATACCGAATTTTTTTGCTTCATCAAGAATTATCGAAGGACTGACAGGTGTTTTCACCAAAAATTCTCTGAAAAATGGCTTATCGTTAAGTAAGGAATAACCGGGTAATTCCTTGATTTTTGAAGCAAGATAATGAGCTTTATGAAATGAATTTTCAGCAACTTCAATTATACCAGCTTTTCCCATTGTCTCCATATAAACTGTTGCGGCTAACATAAACAAACCTTGATTTGTGCATATATTTGAAGTAGCTTTTTCTCTTTTAATTTGTTGCTCTCTTGTTTGAAGTGTCAAAACAAAACATTTGTTTCCATCTGCATCAAGTGTAACACCGGCGATTCTTCCGGGGATTTTCCTAACGAATTCTTTCTTGGTTGCAAATATGCCTAAATAAGGACCACCATAACTTAGAGGTATTCCCAAACTTTGTCCCTCACCTGTAACAATATCAGCATTATACTCGCCGGGTGCCTTTAATATTCCAAGTGATATTGGATCGACCGACACAATGAATAAGGCACCTTTACTATGAGCAATTCTTTCAATTTCTTCAACTTCTTCCAAATTTCCGTAAGCATTTGGATGCTGAACGATAACAGCCGATGTTTTATCTGAAATGTTTTTTTCTAATTCTTCTAAATCAGTGGTTCCATCGCTTTTGACAAAAGTTTTATAAGAAAAGTTCTTTCCTGCACATATTGTTGAAACGACTTTCTTATAATTTGGATTGATTGTTCCAGCATAGATGAATTCCGTTTTTCGGTTGTGAGCATTCGACATAAGACAGGCTTCGGCGAGTGCGCTACCACCATCGTAAAGTGAGGCATTCGAAACGTCCATAGCTGTTAAATTACAAATCAAAGATTGGAATTCATACATTGCTTGTAAGGTTCCTTGAGACACTTCTGCTTGATATGGTGTATAAGCTGTTTTAAACTCAGACCTATCAATAACCATATTGACAATAGATGGAACAAATACATCGTAAGCTCCACCACCCATAAAGCAAACATTGTTAGATGATGAAGCGTTCATTGATGAATACTGTTGTAATAGTTTTATTATTTCATATTCAGATAATTCAGGCGGTAAATTCAGGTCTCCTTTGAACCTTAATTCATTAGGAATAACCTTTATCAAATCTTCAAAATTGTTAACACCAATAATATTTAACATTTCTTGCTGAACTTCTTCAGTATTTGGATTAAACGACATCTATTTCTCCTAATTCACAAAATTTTAAAATTTGAAAAATCAAAACATATAATTTAATCGTAAAATTGATAATAACAAAACCTGATATGATGTCTTTCTTTACTAAATCATTAGTTTGAAATTTTAATTAAAGGTTTCATTATAACATCATTCTTTGTTTTAATTTTGACAATATGAAAACCATTTGGCAATTCATTAATATCAATTGAGTGTTGTCCATAAAATTCTTGATTTAGTTTTAATTGAGAAATTCCTTGCAGATTAAGAATTTCAACACTTGAAATATAAACATCAGATAAAATATTAAAAAAATTTGAAGCAGGATTTGGATAAATTTCGATTTTACTTCCTAACAATACTACGTAATCAATATCAGATTCAGGATCGTATTCATAACAACCAATATCTACACCATTCATTTTTGGTCTTGGTTTATAATCTAAATCCGTTAGTGGAATTCCAGTTTCTAAAATTCCCTTATCAATAGCAGGTGAAGTTTGTTTCAGGTGAAAATTACCAATTTTTCCCCAAGTTGGATTAACAAAATCAGCATCTGCAAAAAAGTTACCAACACCAAGTTCTTTTATTGAATTTGCATCAAATTCCTGTCCCATAGCTTCTAATAAAATGCTTTCTCCGGTTGTTCCAAAAATATTATTTTTCAAAATAAGTTTAACATTTGGACTTGAATAGAAGCGATTAGAAGCCCCCTGAAAAAGGCAATTTCTGATTAATACAGTAGAATTATTATCAAGCCCGTAATTAATTGTTCCTAAGTAATGTCGTCTGGGCGAGCCGTCGTGGATAGTTAAGTTGGTAAGTTCAGCATAGTAGTTTTCTCTATCACATTCAAGTATTAAAGATACCCAAGGTGAGCTTTCAGGATTACCTCCACCTATGCCATATATCAAACAATTTTCAACACGAGCACTATCTCCCCATAGTTTTATACCATCGGCAAAATTATTTGCTGAAACACAGTGATGAATGTAGGTATTATGGGCTTTTGAATCGAAACCATCACCTAAATTAAACTGACTGACACAATTGCGGATTTCAAAGGGTCCTTCTGAAATTTCAATGCCAATGCCATCGGGACGGTCCCATTCAGAATTTTGTTCTTTTCCCCGAAAATATCTTCCTGCATATTCTAATAAACAGCTATCAATAAGAACATTCTTCCATCCAGATCCGGCAGAGTGATAAGCTGAACTTATTAATGTTCCACCAGTGTGATGCAAATGGCAATTTTTTATAATAATATTTTCAGCATTTCCGCTTAAATTGATGGCTGTTTCTTCAATATGGTGTATCAGAATATTTGACAAAATAATATTTGAAATTTTCTCCCAGTCTTCCGAAGCAAAATTCTCTATTCCATCTCGAAAACCACCAGAATATGGAGAGTCAATCAAACTCGTGATTTCAAGATTTTCAACTAAAATATTTGAATTTCCACCTAAATCAATTGCACATAATAATCCCAGACCATTTTCTCCTTTGCCAATAAGCCTTGGTTTAGTGTTACCTATACCTCGAATAACTGTAAAGCGATTATTTAAGCCTGCAGGTGGTGTTATCATATCATCATAATATACAGACATTAAATAATCACCAGATAAAATTAAAAGAGTATCACCATTTGACATTGCTTTTGAAGCGAAACCCGGTGTTGCAAAAGCATTTTCCAAACTTAAACCATCATTATTGTCATTGCCGTTAAGTGAAACATAGTAGGTTGCGGAGTAAGAAGCAAAACTTAATAAAATAAGTAATGAAAAAATTCTGATTATCATTTTATTCCTCCAATTCTTTTTATCAAAATTAGTCTTAAATTTTGACTTTTACAAAAGAATATTTTTATTAGATAAACTTAATTAATAATTTTGTGATAATAAATTTTTTTATTTTATGGAGTTTAATATGGATTTAAAATATAAATTACTTGATCATCCTTTTTATCAAAGTTGGTCAGAGGGAAAAGTCAGCATTCCAAAGCTTTCGGAATATGGACAATCATACGTTGAATTAATAACTTTTATGCCAGATTTATGGAGAAGTATCATCACAGATTTAAACATAAAAAATGAAACTTCAGAAAGAATTATCGAAGATGAAACACGACATATTTCCCTTTGGACTAAATGGATTGAAAAACTTCCAAAAGCAGAAAATTCTCCAAGTCTAAAATATATTATTGATGAAATATCCCTCCTTTCACCTTCAGCTCGTCTTGGTGCTTTGCAATCCTTTGAAATGCAGCAACCAGAAGTTGCAAAAACAAAAAAGGAAGGTTTAATAAAACATTATGGCTTCGATCCAGCAGATCTTGAATATTTTGATGAGCATCTTAATGAAATTCATCATATTAATTTTGGACTTAACCTTGCTAATACAGTTTGTGATAAGAAAGAGTTCGAATTTGGCTTAAATAAAGGCTCTGAGTTATTCTATCATAGCCTCGATGTTTTTGTTGAAGCTTAAAATAAGCCAAAATTTTACTTCTCATTTAAAATTATTATTTTTGCTATATGAATATTAGCAATATCATAATAGTTTTTTCTTTAATTTTTTTATTTTCTTGTTCGAATTCCGAAGAAGAAAAGAACAGATTTATTGAGACCCAAAAGGAAATACTCATTTTAAGAGCTATCTATCCTGATACCGCAGAAGCAAATCCCAAAGTTTTGAAAGTGTTTGAAAAATATGGATATACGAAGGAGTCTTTTAGGGATAAGTATTTTGAATATACAAAGAATCCTGAGGAATTCCTCAGGATTCAGGATAGCGCTCAAGCAAGAGCTAAAAGAGAATTATTAGAATTAAAGAAAAAAGAAGAAATAGTTGAGTGATTCTACATTCTTCCATTTCTTTTGATTATATCACGTGCAATAACAAGCTTCTGAACCTCCGATGTTCCTTCGAAAATTCTATTGATTCTCGAGTCACGATAGAAACGTTCAATGGGTAATTCACGAGAATAGCCCATTCCGCCGTGGATCTGAAGAGCGTGATCAGCGCATTTATCAAGTGCCATTGAAGCTACATATTTCACCATCGCAGCCTGCCTTGAAAGCATTTCACCACTATCATATAACTTAGCTGTATGATAGACAAGAGTATCAAGGACATAGATTTCAGTAGCCATTTCAGCAAGCATAAATTGAATTGCCTGAAAGTTTGCGATAGGTTCATCGAATTGTTTGCGTTCTTTAGCATATTTTGTTGATAATTCAAGTAATTCTTTGCAAGCACCTAAGCAAGCAGCTCCTAAACCTAATCTACCAGCATCCAAAGTTTTCATTGCAATTAGAAAACCCTTTCCTTCCTTTCCAATTATATTATCTTTAGGAATTCTTACATTATCGAATGTTAAAGAAGAAGTTTTGCTACCACGAATTCCCATTTTTCTTTCAGGGGCACCGGGGGTAAAGCCGGGGGTTCCTTTTTCGACAACAAAACCAGTTATTCCAAGGTTTGTTCTTGCAAAAACTGAAAAAATATCAGCGAAAGGACCATTTGTAATCCAAAGCTTTTCGCCATTAATTACCCATTCATTTCCATCCAAGTGGGCTTTAGTTTTAAGATTGAAAGCATCTGAGCCGGCTCCTTGTTCGGTAAGGGCAAAAGCAGCAATCTTTTCGCCAGAAGCGCAAGGGACAACGAATTTTTGTTTTAATTGTTCATCACCACCGATAAACATTGCATTTGTTCCAATTGAACAATGAGCACCTATCATAGTTGCAGTAGAGAGACAACCCCTGCCAATTTCTTCTTGAACAATGCAATACCCAACTTCACCAAAGCCGCTTCCACCGTATTCAATAGGGAATGGAGCACCCAAAAGACCAAGCTCCTTAATTTTATTTATTATATCCTGTGGAATTTCCTCGTTTTCGTCAATTTTGGCTGCGACTGGTTTTAATTCGTTATTTGTAAAATCACGAACCATCTCACGAAGCATATTTTGTTCTTCAGTAAAAAAATTATCATTCATAGCTCAATCCAAGATAAAACATTAAATAATAAATAAAAACAAAAATAATAAGTAATTCATTATAAGCTAATAAATTAAATAAATAATAGAAATGACTGTAATTGTTGTGTTGCTTGATTAGCCAATAAAGTTCAAAATGTTTTCTCCACCATCAACACCAATTGTTTGTCCATTTATCCAATAAAATTTTTCATCTGCTAAAAGAGAAATAGCTTGTGCAACATCTTCTGGCAGTGTATTTCTGTCAAAGGGGTTGTGTTGCTTTGCGTGGGCTAACATACCTTCAAATCCGGGGATTTTTCTGGCAGCTGGGGTATCTGTCAGACCTGCCATTATTGCGTTAGCTGTGATTTGATAAGGGGCTAATTCAACTGCAATTTGACGGATATATGCTTCAATTGCTGCTTTAGCAGCCGAAACTGCACCATAATTTACCATAGCTCTCTGGGAGCCAATACTTGTTAGGGCAAAAATTCTGCAAGTTTTTGCTAAAAGATTAGCCTTGAAAAGATCTTGTGTCCAATAAAGTAAGCTATTAGCCATTACATCGAGTGTCATTTCGACTTGTTTTTTGGTTATCATTTCTTCGTGATTAGTAGAAAAGAAAGGTCGAATAGATCCAAATGCAAGTGAATGGAGTAAAACTCTTAACATAGGTTTTATTTCATTTTTGAAATCTTCTTTTATAGTATTAATAATATCAGCTCTGACTTTATCATCAGCTGCATTAGCATTAAAGAATTTCACTTTTACACCAAATGATCTAAGCTCTTCGGCAAATTCCTCAGCTTGTTTTTTTCCGCTCCCCATATCAAGATGAGCGCCATATATATTATAACCTTTACGAGCTAATTCGTGAGCGGTTGCCTTTCCAAAACCGCTCGAAACACCAAGTATCAAAGCAAAAAAATTTCTTGATTCCATTATTTCTTCCGTTTATTCATACAAAAAAGCATCTTCAAATGAGATGCTATTAATCTATTTAATTCAAAATTTTACAAAAATATTATTTGTTTTATAAATAAAAAAATTTAATGTTAATAAAGATTTAATTTAAATACTCATTTTTTTACCTTAATTACTTACCACTATTTTAAGTATCACAACGTTATAAATTTTTTAAAAAATTGAAAAATAATTTATGTCTGAAAATTTAATTAAAGTGCCTGTTGCAAAAAATCCTGATGACTTAAAGGAACAATTTGAAGTATTAGTTGAAATTATTAGAATTTTAAGAAAAGAGTGCCCTTGGGATAGAAAACAGTCCATAGAATCAATCGCTCATTTAATGATTGAAGAAGCTTACGAAACAATAGATGCTATTCACAATAAAGATTATGATGGTTTATCCAAAGAATTAGGTGATCTTTTGCTGCATATCATTATGCATAGTGTTATGGCAGAAGAAAAAGGTTATTTTAACTTAATGGATGTTATAAAAAGAATTCAGGATAAGCTTGTTTTCAGACATCCTCACGTTTTCGGTGGACTTGAAGTTTCGGGCGAGGAAGAAGTTGTTGAAAATTGGGAAAATTTAAAGAAAAAGGAAGGTAAAAATTCTGCCCTCGATGGAGTTCCATCAACTTTGCCATCTCTTTTAAGAGCTGAACGCATTCAACACAAAGCATCAAGAGTTGGTTTTGATTGGCAAAAAAAGGAAGATGTTTGGGAAAAAGTTGAAGAAGAAATTACCGAACTTAAGAAAGCTTTACTCGAGGAAAAGATTGAGAATAAAACAGAAGAAATAGGCGATTTACTTTTTTCAATTGTTAATGCCTGCCGCTTTGAAGGCGTCGTAGCAGAGGAATCTTTGCAACTAACTAATAATAAATTCATTAAAAGATTTCAGTATATCGAAGAAAAAGTTAAACAGAGTAACAAAAAATTAAGCGAAATGACCCTTGAGGAAATGGATGCAATTTGGGATGAAGCAAAAAAAGAATTATAATTTCAAATTTCTTTCGGGTTTTCATTAATTAAATCAGGTCTTCTTGTTTTGGTTTTTAGTATTGCCTGTTCTTCTCGCCATTGATTAATTTCTTTATGATTCCCGCTTAAAAGGATTTCCGGTACTTTCATTCCTCTGAAGTCCGCTGGCTTTGTGTAATAAGGTGGTTCAAGTAATCCATTCTGGAATGAATCCTCCAAAGCCGATTCTGAATTTCCAAGAACCCCCGGAACTAACCTAACGACTGAGTCTATTAGAACCATAGCTGGAAGCTCGCCACCACTTAAAACATAATCACCGATTGAAATTTCCTTTGTTATAAGTTTATCTCTTATTCTCTGATCTATTCCTTTATAATGACCAGCGAGTATTATTATGTTTTTTTTCAGAGATAATTCATTAGCTATTTTTTGATTTAGAGGATTACCGTCAGCCGTCATATAAATAATTTCATCATAATGACGCTCTTCAAGCAATTTTTCAACGCATTTAAAAACTGGCTCACATTTAATGATCATACCTGCACCGCCGCCATAAGGAGTGTCGTCTATATGTTTAAATCTATCATTAGCATAATCGTGAAGGTTATGAAGATAGATCTCAACAATTTTCTTTTCCTGAGCTATTTTTAATATACTTGTATTTAAAACAGAATAAAACATTGATGGGTGCGCAGTTATAACTTCAATTCTTAACAAAGGCTCACTGTTTTTCTTAAGCTTCTTCATCAGTTTTAGAATTTGTTAAATCAAACAATCCATCTAATAATTTTATATAAATACATTTTTTAGAAATATCAACTTTTTTAACAACATCTTTTATCACAGGGATAGGCAACTCACCTTTTTCGGTCTGGATAAACCAAACATCATTGGAAGGTAATATACTAACATCTGATATTTTACCTATCAAATTTCCATTATCAATATTAATAACATCACAACCAAGCAAATCCTCAATCAAATAGAAATCTGGCTTTTTATCAATCAAGAATTTTTTTTCAATGAAAACAGCTTTATTGATAAGATTTTTGCTGTCGGTAATTTTGTGTTCATCTAAGTATAAAAAAATCTGATTTTCAAGACATTCAAATTTTTTAATTTTTAAATTTTCGAGAAACGTTCTTGAGTAACCATAATAAATTTCAGTGCAAGTATTTTTTAAATCATATCCAACTGCAATATCTCTTAATCTGATAAAATTTAAGTTACTGTTAAAATTATCAATAGTCCCTAAATAAATCAAATTATTTTTTGAATCTAAATTCATATGTTTTAAAACAATAACTGAGACAATGACAAAACACGAAAGAAAATAAATTTAGTTTTTAGACATCTTAAAGCACTTATAAATTTATTTCATAATTAATTTTATTTGATAGAATGGTTAAGTTAGATACTATTATTTCATTGGCAAAAAGGCGTGGTTTTGTTTTTCAATCATCTGAAATATATGGTGGGTTGAATGGTTGCTGGGATTTTGGTCCCTTAGGTGTTGAAATGCTCAGAAATTTGAAGGATCTTTGGTGGAAGGCAATGACTTATCGGGATGACATTGAAGGGATTGATGCATCAATTCTTATGCATCCGAGAACTTGGGAAGCGAGTGGTCATATTGCTCAATTCAGCGATCCAATGATTGATAATAAAACAAGCAAGGCAAGATTTCGAGCCGATAATTTGATTGAAGAATATATCGAAAGAATGAGAAATAAGAAAAAAAATGATTTAGCTGATGAAATTGAACTCCAACTATCTCGTGCAAAAGAACCGTCTGATTATTATGACATTATTATCAAATATGAAATACCAGATCCTGTCTCTGGAACGAAAGACTGGACTGAAGTAAGAAATTTTAATTTAATGTTTAAAACTTTTATTGGTCCTGTCGAGGATAACGGAAGCATTGTTTATTTAAGACCAGAGTCAGCTCAAGGGATTTTTGTTAATTTCAATACAGTTCTTCAAACTACAAGGCAAAAAATTCCATTTGGTATTGCACAAATCGGCAAAGCTTTTAGAAATGAAATAAACACTAAGAATTTTCTTTTCAGAACTCGTGAATTTGAACAGATGGAAATGCAATATTTCGTCAAACCCGGAAATGAATTGGAATGGTATGAATACTGGAAAGAACTCCGTTTCAAATGGTATATAGATTTGGGAATTAAGCAGGAAAATTTGAAATTCAAAGATCACGAAAAATTAGCACACTATGCAAATAAAGCTGTTGATATTGAGTTCAAATTTCCTTGGGGATGGGGTGAAATCGAAGGAATTCACTCAAGAACGGATTTTGACCTAAAAAACCATCAGGAATTTTCTGGGAAAAAAATGGAATATGTCGATACAGTAAATAATGAGCGTTATATACCTTATGTTGTAGAGACTTCCGGGGGTGTAACTCGCTCGTTTATGGCATTTCTATGTGATGCCTATGATGAAGAAGATGTCATTGGAGAAAATGGAAAAATAGAAAAAAGAACCGTTCTACACTTAAATAGTAAACTCGCTCCAATTACTGTAGCTGTTTTTCCACTGGTTAATAGAGATGGAATGCCTGAATTAGCGGAAAAAATTTATCAAGATATTCATAAAAATTTTAGGGCTCAATATGATACTTCTGGTGCTATTGGAAGAAGATACCGAAGGCAGGATGAAATTGGGACACCATTTTGCATAACTATTGATAGTCAAAGTCTTGAGGATGGATCAGTAACAATTAGGAATAGAGATTCAATGCTTCAGGATAGGGTTTCCGATAGCAATATCAAAAATTATCTTGATGAAAAGCTGACTTGAAGTTTTAAATTATCTAATGATTTTACATAGAATCAATAAATGAAACATGAATAAATAATGTGAGGGTTTAATATATAATTTAGTAATATTTTCACTCCTTCAAAAAGCCATATTTGTAAACCTTTGGTTGGATTTTATAGGCAAGGATTTTCAATTTATCTCTTAAATTATTGATGAGACTCATATAAGTTTCATCATCGCTCTTATTGTTCATTTTGCCTTTTTCGTTGCGACCTTGAAAATATTCCCGAATGTCATAAAGAGAGGCATTAACATTACAGTTTGGCTTTTTATGGTAATAAATCCAAAGCTCCAGACCGGCTTTGAAGACTTCTTTCGCTTCTTGTGAAAATTCCAATGGTGAGTTCCTTCTTTTTGGTTCTGCGTAAGAGGCTCCAGAGTAATCCCCATAAAACAGCATTACATCAGAAACAATAGATTTATCAATTTCGCCGTTGATGAAGTCAGTCATAAAATTGCTGTCGAATTTTTCTCTGGCACCAACTTGATATTCAGTGAATGGAATCCAATGATTAGTGCCTTCCTTTGATGTAATTCTATTCTGGCTATGGAACAGTGTAAATGCAAGGCAGTCATTTTGAAATTCAGTATCATCTTTCCAACCGTCATTTGGATAAAGGAACTGGTCGCGGTCATTCAGCCAAGTCGCTTCAATACAGTGACGGACAGCGAAGTAAATGCACATTTGAACAAGATTATTTTTTGTAATGGGCGTTGTATGATCTTTAATATCTGAGCTTGTAATTCGAACTTGTAAATTATGCTGAAAATCATTTTTGTTGTTATGCATAATACCAATTGGCTCGTTAGCCTTATCGAAATATTTCCTTAACCAATCATTTATTCTACCTTTTTCATCATCATAAGAATAAAAATTTTTGTTCCCTAAAAATTCTCCATTTTCACCATATACATCAGCTTTAATTTGAGAAAAATTTTCCTTTTTCTTCGTATTCCAAATTTTAAAACCAATTGGAAACTGACCATTAACATTGTCAAATGTATATGCAGGCACAACAAAACACTTTTCCAATTTTGCTAAAAAATGCTCTCTGAAATTTTTAAAGTTCGATGCTTGTAAAAGCTTTAATGTTGAAAATTCTGCAATTATGCAGTCGGGTATCTCAAAATAGATCCTAACTAAAAATTGAATATAAATTTCATTGCCTGCTTTACCCAAAACTTCTTTGTATTTTGAATGAGTTTTATGTTCAAGGGCTACTTGTTCTTTGAACGACCTTCCAACTCCACTTCCAGCCTCAGCATACGGGGGATTAATATATATAACAAGTTTTTTCCTTTTTTTGGGGTCATTGATGATTTTTTGTAATGGCAAAGGTAGCTTGGAAAAATCATCATTCAGGAAATCGAACTGAAAGACGTGGTCTTCGAGTAGGTTGGCACCATTTCTAATGCGGTCTTTCATCACTTCCACATCTTGCTGGTCAATTGTAGAAGCCCAGATATTGTATTTGTTAGTAAGCCCTGCCAGAAGGTTGCCAGTCCCTGCAGCACAATCCCAAACATAATATTCATCCTGCCAGTCCTCGCCCAGAACCTCTGTCAGATACCTCTGCGAAAGCTCTACCCACATCTGCGGAGTAAAGAAGCTACCTTTTCTTTCCCGAATGTCCTGCGGAACAAGTAAATCCCGACGCTCGACAATGTAATCCCAGTATTCCTCCTTAGGTGGTCGCTCGTATTTGTTCCAAAACTGAGTGTGTGCTTTTTGATTATCATTGAAGGCAGTAGTTTTTGTCGTGAAAAGACCCAGTTCATCAACTTTTCTGTCCAACTCATAATGGTCTTTCTTGAGCAAGACAAAGAGCTTTTCTTTGATTGTTATATTATCTTCGGAAAGTAAATCAGCAAGATAGAAATCCCCATCAATTATGCCGTTTTTCTTTGCAATCTCCCAATTTACCGATATTGATGGCTTCACTTCAGCAAGCCATTTATTGTAAATCACAACAAAATTGTTTTTATCAATTCTTGTTTTTGTTAAACCGAATTTTCCAATTATGAAATTTTTTTTGATGAATTTCTTGAGTTCTTTTTCATCCTTTTCAAAATCAAAGAGCAAAGCATTTTGGTCAATTATTCTTTTTACTTTATCCAAAACGAGCCTGAATTCTTTCGTTTCGTGATTTGATGGAGTAACATTCCAGTTGAAATCGTTTTGATAAAATATATCGTGTATTTCATTATAAGGAATAAAAGCAATTTTTTCGGCATCGAAAGCACCAAGCAAAGCCGGTGGAAGATATTTATCGAAAGTTCTTGCTTTGCCTATTGTCAAAATCAACTGAACGATTGATTTATAAATATCTGAAACGCCTTTCTTTGCTTCAGCCCAAAGGAGAGATTCCTGCTCGAAAAGTTCTTTCTTACTTTGGTGTTTGGTAACACAAAAATCAACATTGCCAATAATCTTAGTGCAATCAAATTGCCAGAAATAATCATTAGCAACCTTGTTTTTAAGTTCTTCTTCCCTAATATTTGAGGGATATTTCATTAAAAAATCAATAAATTATAAATCTTTGAGGAATCAAACAAAAATAAGAAAATTATTGAATTTTTTATGAATAGTTTTTTACTTTCATCTATTGTATGAGAATAATCGGATGAATATTTTTGACAATTTTTAATTTCTAAGGGTTTATAATTTCATTTCTAAAAAAACTTCCCATATTTAATAGTTTTAAAGCAAAGAATCATACAAGTTTTGATATTTGGGCAGAATTTTTAATGAGTCAAATTTTTCAACTGCAACTTGTCGTGCATTTTCGGAAAATATCTGCCATTTTTTCTTATTATCTAATAAAGAGACAACATATTTAGCCATTCTTTCTATATCTCCCAGCTCAGCAACATAACCTGTTTCTCCGTGAAAAACAACTTCTGGTATTCCACCGATGTTTGATGCAACAACAGGCACTCCACAGCTCATTGCTTCGAGAGCCGATAGACCAAAACTTTCGGATTGACTGGGTAACAAAAATATATCACTAATTGATAAAAGTTCAACGAGAGAAGTTTGAAGACCTAAGAAACGAACATTTTGTGAAACACTTAATTCTCTTACAAGTCTCTCAGCTTCAGTTCTATCTGGACCATCACCAATTAATAATAGTTTTGCTTTGTGGGTTTTCAAAACTTCTGCTAAAATTTTAATGGTGTCAGGAACACGCTTGACAGGGCGGAAGTTTGAAATATGTATCAGAATTGCTTCATCCTCGTTGGCAAATTGTTTTCGCAGAAATGGATAATGTTGTCTTTTATAAAAATTTGTATCAACAAAGTTAGGGATTACCTCAATTTTTTTGCCAGTGTTAAAATGTTGATATGTCTTTTGTGCAAGATATTCGGAAACAGAGGTAATTGCGTCAGAATGCTCTAATGAATATTTTACTATTGGTTGAAAAGCGGGTTCCAAGCCAACCAATGTAATGTCAGTTCCGTGAAGAGTTGTTACGAGTTTCAAAGAATCAGATTGTTTTAATATATCTTTTGCAAGGAAACCGCTTATAGCGTGGGGAATTGCATAATGAACGTGGAGTATATCAATTTTTTCATATTTTGCAACGTCTATTATTTTTCCTGTTAATGCAAGTGTGTATAAATTAAATTCGAATAAAGGATAATGAGGTATTTCGACGGCGTGATAATAAATATTTTCTTGAAAACTATCAAGTCGAGTTGGCAAAGAGTAAGAAATAAAATGAACTTGATGATTATTTCCAGCCAACAAACGCCCAAGCTCAGTAGCAACTATACCACTGCCTCCATAAGTTGGGTAACAGACAATTCCTATTTTCATCACGAGACCGTTAAAAAATGATTACAAAGTCGAATGATACTGACATTTATTATAGCATAGAAGCCAGAGAAAGATATGAATCTAAGGTGAAAGGCTCAAGATTTATTGCAACGGCATCTCCCGCAAATTCCAAATGGGAAGCTATGGCTTTTATTGATACAATCAAAGCTGAATTCTTCGATGCCACACATAATACTTGGGCTTATAGGATTGGTTATGACGGTCTTGAATATCGCTCATCCGATGATGGCGAACCAAGTGGATCTGCGGGGAAACCGATTCTCTTCGCTATCCAGAAACACGATTTAACTGATATAGTTGTTGTAGTTACAAGGTATTTTGGTGGAACTAAATTAGGAATTGGTCCTCTTGCAAGAGCTTATGCTGATGCAGCTTCAGGTGTATTAAATCTTTGCTCAAAAAAACCTGTTTTCAGAACAATAACGTTAAAGATTTTTTGTACTTACGAAGACTATCAAACAGTGAAAAAATTAGTAATTAGAGATTCTATTGATTTTAAAGAATCTTTTCAGGATGCCATTGAAATAGTTGCAGATATACCAATTTCTAAAAGCGAGAATTTTGCAATAGATATTCAGAATCAAACATCAGGAAGAGCAGGAACAGTAATCATTAATAATTAAAGAAGGATTTATGGAAATAATAAAAACTGTAAGAGAAATGCAGGAAATCTCTATCGAGCAAAAACAAAAAGGGAAAAACATCGGATTTGTTCCAACTATGGGCTACTTGCACGAGGGACACTTGAGTTTAATTAGAAAAGCAAAAGAAATGTCAGATATCGTTATTACTTCTATTTACGTTAATCCAACACAATTTGCTCCTAACGAGGATTTTTCAAGATATCCAAGAGATTTCGAAAGAGACAAAGAGCTTGCCGAGAAAGCCGGCTCTGATTTTATTTTTTATCCATCAGATAACGAAATGTATCCGAATGGATTTGATACAATGGTTTTGGTGGATACTGTAACCAAAAAATTTGAGGGAGAAAAAAGACCTACTCATTTTAATGGAGTTGCAACTGTTGTTACAAAATTATTTAATGCTGTAATGCCAAATATTGCTTTTTTTGGTCAGAAAGATTATCAACAAACGTTAGTGATTAAGAAACTTGTTGAGGATTTATTATTTCCAATATCTATCTATATAGTTCCAACTTTAAGGCAGTCAGATGGACTTGCAATGAGTTCAAGAAATGTTTATCTTAGCACTTATGAAAGAACCAGAGCTGATATAATATACCGAACATTGATTACTGCAAAAGAAGCTATACTCAAAGGGGAAAAACGCAGAAAAATAATAAATGCTATTATGTTAAATTCTTTACGAAGTGAACCCCTTGTTAAAATTGATTATGCCTCAGCAGCTGATGCTAATGATTTATCTGAACCCGAAGAATTCAATAGTGGTCAGCTTGTGGTATTACTTATTGCCGTATATATTGGTAAGACAAGGTTGATAGACAATATGTTGGTTACAATACCACAATTCTAAAATACAAATTGAAAATAATTAGAATAGAATAAGTGGAAAAGCAATTAAGAAAAACGTTTGAAATTTCATAAAATAGCAATATATTTGTAGTTCTTTAAAATTTAATTTTGCGGAGGATTTTTCATTGAAGAAAATAATTGGGAAGGTATTACTTATAGTTCTACCGGTGGTAGCAGCGATATTACTGTTATACCCTACTTACCGTGCCAATGAGTTGATTAAGTTACAAAATGAAGTTTTTGAGCTCGCCAAAAAAGACACAAGCTCTGCTGATTCATTAGCAAGAATCGAAAATTTTGAGAAGCAATACGGCGCAGAACTTTTGAGCGCAAAACAAAACCGTTTGAAACTTGGTCTCGATTTACGCGGAGGGATGTATGTTACATTAGAAGTTGATATCATTAGATTACTTGAAGAATCAGCTCAATCGGATCAGATTGATGATGTTTTTATGGAAGTTCTGAATAAAACAAAAGCCGAAGCCGTTAATACAGATGAAGATGTAATAGATATTTTTTATAAGAATTTTGAACAAATAGCTAAACCAAAAAGGAAATTCTTGTCTGATTACTTTGATTTTGGCGGTGAAGGTGGGGAAGCTATGTCAGAGGAAAAGATATTAGCTACTCTAAAATCGAATGAGCAAGACGCTATAGATCAAGCAATGCAGGTTATCCGCCAAAGAATTGACAAATATGGTATTGCTGAACCAACAATTCAAAAACAGGGCGCCCGAAGAATTCTTCTCGAATTACCCGGCGTTACAAATGAAGTTGAAATGAGACAGTTGCTTCAAACTACTGCACGTCTGGAGTTCAAACTTGTCAAAAACGATGAAGTTACAGTATCTGCTTTTTATGCCATAGACAAATTTTTGGCAAGAGAAGAAAAACTTAAAAAAGGCTTAAAAGTTGATGATACTACTAAAATCAGCCAAGATACCAGCTTAGTCAAAAAGACAGCTGATACAACCGCTAATATTGCAAAAAACGATACTACTACCACTGATACTACCAAGCAAGCAGCGGTTGATACAACTAATCCCTACGCTGGATTATCTGAAGACGAAACAAGAAGAAGATACCTCGAAGATCATCCGTTTACTTCACTTTTTGAAACTTGGTTTATTCCAAAAGGAAAGAACCAAAGGCCTCAAATGATTAATTACATCATTGATAATTTTCCAAAAGGTGACTATAATTTTCATATTTATGAACCTGTTGTCAAGAAATTCAATCAGATAATTTCAAGATATGAAATAAAAGAATTATTACCTTACGGAACTCAAATTCTTTTCAGTGCTAAACCACAAATAAACAAAGATAATGCAGGAAAAGAAATAAAGTCTTATAACTTTTTTGTTCTTAAAAAAGATCCTGAACTCACCGGTGATGTAATAACAGATGCTATTGCTACTTATGACCCACAGAACAATCAACCTATTGTATCAATGACAATGAACGATGAAGGTTCTGACAGATGGGCAAAAATTACTGGTGAGAATATTCAAAAAAGAATAGCTATAGTCCTTGATGACCAAGTTTATTCCGCTCCGGTTGTTCAGAATAAAATTATTGGAGGAAATTCACAGATTACTGGTATGAGTGATGCTGAAGAAGCTAAATTGCTTAAAATAGTTTTGAAAGCAGGTGCTTTAAAAGCCCCAGTTCAAATAATTGAGGAAAGGGTTGTTGGACCGTCTTTGGGCGAAGATTCAATTAAAAGTGGTTTAACATCATTTCTTATAGCAATTGTGCTTGTTGTTCTGTTTATGGCTCTTTATTATAATGTTGGTGGAATAATTTCTGTCATAGCCGTGATGATTAACGTATTGCTAATTCTTGGTGTTCTCGCAGCATTTCAAGGAACGCTCACTCTACCCGGTATCGCAGGTATAATCTTGACTATAGGTATGGCTGTAGATGCTAATATTCTAATTTATGAAAGAATTAGGGAAGAATTAGCTAGGGGAAGGTCAATTAAATCGGCAATTGATGAAGGTTTCAGCAAAGCTTTGAGTGCTATTCTTGATTCCAATATTACAACATTTATAACCGGTTTGATTTTGTTCTTCCTTGGAACAGGACCAATTCAAGGTTTCGCTATGACTTTGATGATAGGAATTTTAGGAAACTTATTTACTGCCATCGTTCTTTCGAGGGCAATGATAGATATTTTCATTATCAGAGGTGCAACTACATTTAATTTTGGTCAACCAAAAAGTTTAACTGCTTAAGAAGGAATTAGATATGCAATTTTTTAAAAAGACAAATATTAATTTTATTGGTTTAAGACTACAGTCCTTTATTTTTTCGCTTGTTTTTATAATAGGTGGCTTGATTGCTACTAGTATTCTTGGTATTGAATATGGAATAGATTTCGTCGGCGGAACTGAAGTCGGTGTTAAATTCGAGAAAGAGGTCAATACTGATTTGATACGTGATGCTATGACAAAAGCTGGTTTTGCAGGTTCAGAAATAAAATCCTTTGGTGAAGAAGGACAGCATTTAATCAGATTAAAACAAACCGGAAAAATTGCTGAACAGATTGTAGAAGCATTACAAAAGGCTTTTCCTAATAATAAGATTACATTATTAAAAGCCGACACGATTGGACCTAAAATTGGTTCTGAATTGAGGACTCAAGCTATTTTAGCGGTTCTTTTAGCCATTATAGGAATTCTGATATACATAGCTTTCCGTTTTGAGTTTATTTTTGGCCTTGGTGCTATTGTTGCTTTGGTTCACGATGTTCTCTTTACTTTAGGAATTGTTGTTATTGTTCATCATTTGAAAATAATTGATATTGAAATGAATTTGTCTATCCTTGCTGCCTTTTTAACTGTTATCGGTTATTCTGTCAACGATACTGTTATCATTTTCGACAGAATTCGTGAAAACAAGGAAAAGCACAAGGGTATGAATTTCATAAAAATGGTTAATTTGAGTATTAATGAGACATTGAGCAGAACAATTAATACGGTTTTAACTGTTGTTATGGTTCTTGTAACATTGGTTTTAGTTGCTGGTCCAGTTTTGCAAGGCTTTGCATTCACAATGTTAGTTGGAGTTATTGTAGGAACTTACTCTTCAATTTACATTGCCAGTTCATTTGTTATTTGGTTCCTTGAAAAAGTTAAGAAAGTTAAATTTGAGGAAGAAACAACTAAGAAACCAGCAGTCTCAACAGCTATATAATAAAAAATATCATTACGTTAAATGGGTTCTGATTTCATAATAGAAAATATTTCTGGTAAAGAAAATACTTCCTTGGTAACTTTTGGGAGCCAGTTATTAGGTGGGAATGATGCGTTGATTCTTATAAGTAAACTGAATGAATTAGCATCGAAAAAGATAAAATATGTAATCGCTGACCTGTCAAAAGTCGAAATTATAAACTCATCAGGTCTGGGTATGTTGGTTAGTGCATTAACTACTCTTAAAAAATACGAAATTGAATTTTGGCTTTGCTGTCTTCCCGAAAAAGTTCAGAAATTATTAGAAATGACCCATTTGGATAAAGTTTTTAGGATTTTTGAAAATATGGAAAATGCAATAAAAAATTTAGAATAATTTAGATTAATCAAGACATTTTTTTTAAATTACTCCGATTCTTAATCGGAGTTTTTTTTGGATTTAATTGTAAGCAAATTTCTTGGAATTATAGGCATCCTAATAATTTTTTTTATTCTTTGGATTATTTCCGAAAATAAAAGAAATTTTCCATTTAGAATAATTATTATAGGGATTTTCTTACAAATTATCTTAGCCATCATAATTTTGTATATTCCTATCACTTATCAGATATTCCAGTGGATTGGAGATAGAGTGAAGGACTTTCTTGATTTCAGTAAAAAAGGAACTGAATTTTTATTTGGCAATATAGGCAAAGCAGAGAGCAATAATGTATTTGGCTTTCAGTTTGCAATCATTATCTCATCAACAATAATATTCTTTTCGGCTTTTGTTTCAATTTTATATAAATATGGTATCATCCAAAAAATTGTTTATGGTATTGCTTGCCTGATGCAAAAGACTTTGAAAACATCTGGCGTTGAATCCTTGGTAGTCGCTTCAAATATTTTCTTAGGACAGACAGAAGCACCCTTACTTGTCAGACACTACCTTGGAAATGTTTCCCGCTCAGAATTATTGACAATAATGACCGGTGGATTTGCAACAATTGCTGGAGGGGTGATGGCAGCGTATATACAAATGGGTATTTCACCTGTTTTTCTTATTACAGCAAGCTTAATTTCTGCTCCCGGAAGTATAATTCTATCGAAAATAGTTGTTCCACCATCGTCAGACATACTGAGTTTGAAGGAAATAAAAAATATCTCTATCCCGCAGAGTAGTAATTTGTTAGATGCCATTACTCAAGGTGCCGGTGACGGAATGAAACTTTCCTTAAACATTATTGCAGTTCTTATTGCATTCATTTCTTTGATAGCGTTGATTGATGCTGGTTTAAATATAGCTCATCAATGGCTTTCAACTATTGGGTTTGTTTATTTCCCAAAAAGTTTAAAAGAAATATTCGGTTTTATTTTCCAGCCATTTGCCTATTTTGTCGGAGTTCCAGCCTCAGAGGCAAAAATTTTAGGTAGTCTCATCGGAACGAAAATCAGTCTGAATGAATTTCTTGCTTATGCTGATTTATCACAATTAATTCTTGAAGGTAAAATCTCTGCAAGAACAGCCTCAATAGCGACATTTGCTCTATGCGGTTTTGCTAATTTCGGTTCAATTGCTGTCCAAATTGGGGGACTTGGTGCTTTGGTTCCCGAGAAAAGAGCTGAGATAGCCCGTTTAGGTTTCAAAGCTATGTTTATTGGTGCTTTAGTTAATCTATTGACAGCAATCATCGCAAGTTTCTTTATCTAAATAAACAAGTAGATAAAGCATTCCTGCTTATGAAAAATCCATTTGTTTATGTTTGTGCTATTAAAAACAATTCTCAATTCCTGACTCCTATTTCCAAAGAGTGAACTTTTATGCTTCCCCATCATTCCAGCGTATGAGGCTTTGTAAAAACCAGTCATTCAGAGCCTAAGGCGAAGAATCCATATCATTTAACTCATTGATAAATAATGGACTCTTCACTTCGTTCAGAGTGACAATTTTTTTTTCTCAGGTGTCCTACACCTTAGAGGTGTAGGATATCTTTCTTTGCACAGATAGAGTTGTCTGTTAAACCGGAAGGAACTATTAGAAATTAATTTTTTTTTCTCCACTACTTTCAAGTAGTGGCTATTCAATTTTGACAAACCTCCCAACCCAATCACCAAGACGGACAAAGTAAATTCCTAAAGGCAAATTTGAAATATCAATCCTTTGTAGAGACACAGCATGCTGTGTCTCTACGGATAAAACACACTCTCCAAGTATGTTGAAAATATTTATTCCCTCAGTATAGGCAGGTCTGAGACCTGTCTCTACATTATAAATTATTTCAATATAATCTATTGCTGGATTGGGGAAGATGGATAATTCATCCGATATTTTATTATTTACATTGAGAGTTGACTCATCATATCTTAATATTTCGCCGTTATTTGTAAAAACAAGACAGGTATTTTTTGATGGCATTGTAACACAAGTAAAATGTGGTTCATAACCTACTTTAGGATAAGGATTTAATAAAATCCAATTATTTCCGGAATTTGTTGTTTTATATAGCTTACCATCTATACCTGATACATATCCTTTGTAATAATCGAAAAAGAATATGTCAAATAATAAGCTGTTAATACCACTAAATCTATTTAATTGCTCAGTCCAAGTCCAACCACCATCGGTTGTTTTCAAAATTCTATCATATAATTCATAACGTTTTTTAAAACCAATTGATAACAACCATCCGATTTTTTCATCTTTAAAATATACTACAGTTATTCCTCCTGCAGGATTAGGAATTATTTCCCATGAAGAACCAAAATCATACGAAATTAAAAAAACATTTTGGTTGCCTTTTAAATCGGAATTAATAATTATTAAATTCTTATTAGGAAAAGCAAGATTCCAATGCTGAAGAATATCGAAACCAAGATTAAGGAATACTACTTTATCCCATATCTTACCTCCGTTTACTGTTTTATATAACGAATTATCAGTTAATACAATACCAGAGTCTTTTGAAATAAAGCTAATGACCCTTACTTGTTCTTTTTTACCGATAGATGATTTTTGCCATGTTTTTCCGGAATCTTCGGAAATAATAAAATCACCAAGCGAACAACCCAAAATTATATTTTTTTTATCCAAATATGCTATTGTATGCACTTCTAATTGCTCATTGTTTTTACCTTTAAATATTGTGTCCGAATAAATTTGATTCCATGTTTTACCTCCATCGGTTGAATTAACAAAATAAGATTTTGCAAAGTAGGCTACAGCAAAGCAATTATTGCTATCAAGACAAACCGCATCTGTATATTGCCACATCCATTTATTCGAATCTACAATTGACCAACCATCACCGCAGAATGCTGATACCGTAATGCTAAAAAATAACATAAATAATGTAGTTATTGATTTTTTCATGTTAATATACTACTAATATTTCATTAAACCTTTTTTTATGAATTGTCAAATTAATAAGATAAACACCCGGTTTAACATTCCTTGCGAAAGTAAATGTTATTGTTTTTGTATCTATTGACAAATACTGATAATCTGCAGTAGTTAACTGTTTTCCTAAAATATCGCATATGAAAAAGGAAGAATTTCCATGTTCAAATCCTGCAATATCAATGTTTATTTCATCGCCAGATTGTACCGGGTTTGGATAGATAATAGGTTTTAAATTTTTGGCTTCTGAAGAAGAAAAAATTGAAGTTAAAGACTTATCCCATTTTTTAATTACACCTAAATTTGCCGTAATAAAAGCTGAAGATTTTGATGGAAATACTATTCTATTATATGATAAGGGATTTGCATATTTTGGTATCTCATTTTCCTTCCAAGAATTACCACCATCGGTTGTTAACATTATTAACTCAAAATTACCAACTATTACACCGTTTAAAGAGTCAGTAAAACATATGTCATTATAATTTCTTTGATTTAATATTTCGCTTTGCAATTTCCAGGTTTGACCTGAATCTTCGGTTTTATAAATATAATAATAGTTCTTAGAACCAAAGGAAATAGCTCCTAAAGCCCATCCAATTTGCCTATTATAAAAATAAGTCTTAATCCAATACGCTAATTTTGGTGTTTTTCTAACTGACCAACTAATACCATCATTGTATGTGATGAATATATTACCGCCTTCAATAATGGGGGAATATATATATATTATTCCTTCGTCAAATATCTGCATATCTGTTCTCCCTAAAAGAAAGCTATCAGGAAGGCTTATTATATTATGAGTTTTCCAGCCATCCTTAGTTTTATAAAGAGACTTACCGTAATTTGATAGAGAATAGCCAAGAGCTCTATCTAACATAAATATTTTATTTAAAGCTTTATTCGAGTCGATAAAAATTCGCTCCCATTCTTTCCCATTATTAGATGTTTTTAAAATAATTCCACTATCACAGGAAACATAAGCAAAATCATTATCGGGATATGATATGTCATATAAGTCCATTGGAAATTTACCAGTATCAGGTTGTATAAATGAATCAAACCAAGTCAATCCCCTGTCAGTTGTATGTCTTATCCTATGATATTGACCATTTTTTCGTGACAAAGAAATACAATTAGCCGAATCGGCACAATCAATATCAAAAATAGTATATTTAGCGTTTGAATCAACCGTTTGCAAAAAAAAGTCGAATGAAAATGTATTTTCAGTATTAAATGATACAGAAATAAATATTAATACTTGTAAATAAATTTTTAAATATTTCATAGCTGCTCAATAAATACTATTCTCTCAAAGAAAAAATAATTCATTAAATTTACTACATTATATGCTATAAATTAAGAACACTATAGTGATACAAATTTTTATTCGTTTTCACTAATAAATGATACATTCCTTTAGGGTATGATTGGAGATCAATAGATAAACCATCTTTTTGTTGAATGTTACAGTAATAAGTAAAGACATTTTCACCTATTAAGTTATAGATGCAAAAAGATTCAATTTTTTCATCTTTACTTTTTAGTATAATAGTATTATCAGATAAATTATTAATGATTATATTAATTACCTTTTCAGACATATCAATAGTCTTATCGTATGTCGGTAACTTACCTTGTGATGCCTGAAAATTGAAAACTAATTGATTACATACAAAAAAGCAAGGGTCTTGGCAATCATCGGTTACCTCAAGAAAGTCAATAGTTACAAGTTTGGTAATATTACAGTATGAATCAAAAGTAATAGTATAATAAGATTGACAGCATCCATATCCTTCGCAAGGCATTAAATGTATTTCAGTTTTTGCTGGAAATGGAGGAAGTGGTTCAACGTAGACAGTTACAACACGCCAACAAGATCCTTCGCTTATTCTATTATAAGTATTTGGTGCATCTGTGCATAATTTAACAAAATTCATTGCATTTTCTTCCCATATGGCGAATAGTGCATTTAGGAACAAGTTTGAAGGTGAACAATTCTGACAATCATTATCAGCAGCATCATACCAGATATCAGTAATACTAATATCTTGATAGAAGCCATTTCCATAAGGAGGTATAGGGCATCTTCTATACCAATATTTTACAAAAAATTTGCAGTTTTCGCAGTCTTCATCGTATCCTTGTATTTGAGGGTTAAGATGAAATTCAATTACTCCAGCTTCAATCCAATCGCAATTAGATTCGCCTTCTGGTTTACAAGGTGGATTTTCTCCATATACTTTAACTGTTGATAAGAACAACAAAATAATGAATAATAAAGTCAATGATTTATCTTTCATTTTTCATCTCCATTTTTAATTTAACAAATTAATTTTGATTTTTGAAAATTTTTATTAATTTGCCCATTGGAATAGGGCAAAAGCCGGTGGGAAACTGCGAAAGCAGTCAGCTTCAACCCTTGCCGAACTGATACTGCTTTTATCGGTTCGGCTTTTTTATTGCAATCATAGGCTAACCCTCCTTTCTGTTTCTTTTTTTAATCTGAAGTCAAATAACAATAACCAAACCGGTGTTCGGTGTTCGGTGTTCGGTGTTCGGTGTTCGGTGTTCGGTGTTCGGTGTTCGGTAAAATTTCACACCTAACAAATGCAATTGTAATATTAAAAATTCTAATATCCAAATTAATTTTTATTAATTTTTTTTTAGATTCCTTGATAAGAAAGGATGATGTGAGTGACGAGTGCCTTGCTCCTGCGGAGGCAGACCTAATATGTCACTCCTGCGGATGCAGGAGTCTCTGTGGCTTGAGGAGATTCCTGTATGCACAGGAATGACAGGGAAGAAAGAAATTCCTATATGCGAGGCTGTGTAAAAACCAGTCATTCAGAGCCGAAGGCGAAGAATCCATATTACATAAGTCATTGAAAAATAATGGACTCTTCACTTCGTTCAGAGTGACAAAATAATATTTTTCAGATGTCCTACACCTTAGAGGTGTGGGACATCTTTTTTGCGCGCAAAGGGTTGTCTGTTCTAACGGAAGACACTATCTGAAATAATTTATTCCACTACTTAAAAGTAGTGGCTATTCGATCTTGACAAACCGTCCCACCAAAGTGCCAAGACGGACAAAGTAAATTCCTGATGGCAAATTTGAAATGTCAATCCTTTGTAGAGACACAGCATGCTGTGTCTCTACGGATAAAACACACTCAAAAAGAAAATATTAAATCCTGATTTCAGTTTACTATTATTAAAGTATTAAAGGTTTTATAATGATAGTGTGCAATAGCTCACATTTTAAGATTACGTTTATATGATATTTATATAAAAATTAATTTATTTCTATTCCAGTATTCAAAATTGTTTCAAGGAAACCAGAGTAATCTGGCTGATTTTCTTCAAATACAATTGGTTCAATCCTTGGGTCGGTGTCTCCTCCAATTTTCCAGATAAGAGTTAGAAAATTTAAATAATCTCCCTGAATTTTTTCAACAACCAAAGCTACATCTATATCGCTATCTGGTCTTGCATAGTCTTGTGAGTAAGAGCCGAACAAAATCATTTTTTTCAAATTGATAATTTTTTGTAATTCTTTTTTGTATGACTGTAATTTTTCTATAATTTCTGTTTTATCCATTTAAAAAGATCCTCGGTTTTCTCAATTAAACTTTCACATTTTTCTTTTGTCAATAAATTAAAAATTGTATCCTTATATGTAGGATAGCGTCCCTCAATATTTAATGGTTGTAATTCTGAAAGAAATAATAAAATGCTATTATCTATTTCTTTTGCTAATCCTGTTATATCGCAAAGGAATCTGAGATTATGAGTAAACGGTGGTGGTTGATTAATAATTTTGACATAATATGCTTTTAATGATTTTTCAATTACTTGATGGCACATAAAACCTACATAAAGATATCTTTTAGTATCAAGCATAGCCCTTGCTGTTTCAAGGTCATATTCGGCTAAATCTACCCAATATTTTATTTTTTCATTTATCTCCATAATACTAATTTATTATAATTACCTAAATCTTCACAAAGCTCCCCACCCAATTACCAAGACGGGCATAGTAAAGCCCTGCGGGCAAATGTTCGATATTCATCCGATAACTCAGAGTTATCGGATGAATTTTCTCTGATAATACGCACTTGCCAAGGATGTTGAAAATCCTAATTTCAGATTCCTGCATTCGCAGGAATGACAATTTAGAAGAAGATTCTTGCCTTTGCAGGAATGACTCTGGTAAAGAGATTTCTATATATCCGTTTGCTGGGTTTGGTTTAATCGTCAAATGAGAAATTTCATACTCATCAACTGAATTTATAGAATTACCAATTAAGCTAATTGTGGGATTAGTTTGAGAATTCGATACAAAATGAATTATTGCTGATTTAGACCCATCGGAAATTGGCTGAAATCTAATATTTAAATCTGAAGTCTCATTTGGTTTAACTGTTAAAGGTAAACTCAAACCTTGAATCTCGAATTCACTTGCGTTTGTGCCAGAAATATAAGCTTGTGTTATTTCTAAATTAATATTTCCAGTATTTTTGATAATTCCTTTCAATAAAGTATCCTTGCTGGTGCCAAAGTTGACCGAACCAAAATCAATAATTGAAGATGACAGAGTTAATAGTGCATAATTATCAGTTGTTTTAATTGTTAACTTTGCCGGACGAGTTGTTCTTGTTCCACAATTATTTTTTACGACACAGGTATAATTTCCTTCATCAGACTTTTTTACATTTTTAATTGTAAGAGTTTTACCTATTTCATTTGCTATATTTTCTCCATTCTTTTGCCATTGGAAATCGGGCAAGGTTCCAGTAGCATCACAAGTGAAAGTAACATCAGCCCCTTCCTCTACAAATTGATCTTGCGGTTGAACTGTGATAGTAGGTGGTAAATCAATGCTTAATCTTGCCTCTTGGGATGTTTGGGTAGGTGGACAAGCACCTGAGATATGAGCCGAATACAAACCCGCATCCGATTCCTTTACACTTTCAATTGTATAAGTATCACCTGTGGCACCTTGAATAACAATTCCATTCTTCAGCCATCTATAAGATAAATTAAAGCCCTCAGCTTTCACTGAAAAAGTAGCCTTTTCGCCAAGACAAACTTTGACTGGCTCTGGCTGTTTGACGATTTTCGGGGGTAGATTAATTTCAAGCTTAGCTGAATCGCTAAATATTGATGCTCCGCAATCACCTGTTACTTTAACTTTATAAAATCCTGTGTCTGAGAATTTAGGGTTGGAAATACTATAAACAGGCAATGTCGCTCCTTGTATGATATTATTCCCTTTATACCATTGGTATCTCAGGTTAACACCCTCAGCAGAACAAGAAAAAGAAGCAGAATAACCCTCGCAAACGCTTTGTTTCTCAGGATGTTTAGTAATTCTTGTGCTTGGCAGTATCGAAAAACTTGAATTACTGACATCGTTAATTGTTGGGTTTGAGGCATCCGAAATTCGTATAACAAAATCAGTTCCGGGTTCAATTGTTGTTGGGATTGTCCAAGTAAATTTCTTAGTTTGTGCAGGATAATTATCTACCAGTTCCAAGGGATACCATTGCCCTCCATTTGGTGATAATTCAATTTTCACGAAGGATATTTCGCTATAGTTCCAAGTTATATCCATTTTTGAACCCATACATAGCTTTTCCCCGCCGTTAGGATATGTAAGAGTAACGCTTTGTGCGGGAGCAACAATAATTTCTTTTACTTGCATCCAATTCCACTCGTCACCGCTTGCCCTTCCATTATTATCTGAAGCAAGCCCTACAGCTCTCAAATAATATGTTCCCGGTTCTGATGGTGCTGTCCAATAAAAAGAAAATGATACACTACCACCATTTAAAGGTTTTGGAACACTTTGAGTAAGTTCCTGTGGATTTCCGGCTAATTTTAAACCAGAACCAGATATTGTAGATAATGTTCCAGCATTAACACCGGGTGTTTGCGTTGGAGAGGTCTTTACCCCAATATTAATGCCGGCATAACTTAAGCTTGGATGAGTCAGTGTTACGGTAAATATCGTTTGTGAGTTTGGTAAAACAGTAAAACTTCCCGTTTGACTTGATACGCTTAAATTAACATTAGAGCTTGAACTCCCGTGGCAATTACCACAACCTTCGGAAGTAGATGATGTCCTGCCAGTTTTCCCGTCTGCATCCGCATAAAGATAAAGTGTAAAAGCTATAATTAAGCTTGAAAAAATAATGAAAACTAAAGAATATCGTAAATTTTGTTTTTTCATTTTAAGCCCCTTTAAAATCAATTATCAAAATTAACAAATTTTCTTTATCTTATGAAAAATATCACAAAATTCTGAGTCGGTTTTAATTAATATCCTAAATTCTTTAATGTTTGAGGGTCATTCCTCCAGTTTTCTTTTAATTTTACGAAAAGCTCTAAATAGACGGGGGTTCCGAGATGTCTTTCGATGGCTAATCGTGCATTTTCACCTAAAAGTTTCAATTTCTTCCCATTTTCACCAATAATAATGCCTTTGTGAGAATTTTTTTCAACGTAAATATCAGCCGAAATGAACCATTTTCCTTTTTTTCTTTCTTTAAATTCGTTGATTACAACATCTGTTGAAAATGGAATTTCATCGTGATATGAGAAAAATATTAATTCTCTTATAATTTCAGAAACGAAAAATCTTTCGCTCAAATCAGAAATGTTTTCAGGGTCATAATAAAATGGGGATTCAGGTAAATACTTAACAATCGTGTTAATGACTTCCTGCAATTCCATCCCTTTTATTGCGGAAATCGGTATTATTTCATCAAATACTTTAAGATCATCGAATTTTTTGATTATTGGCAATACTAATTTAAGATTATCAAGTAAATCAATCTTATTAAGAATCAATAACTTGGGCTTCTCTAAATTTCTTAAATTCTCAAAAAATTCAGATAATAGAGCATTACTTTCATAATCACTTTTTGTAATGTCAAGAAAAAAAGTAATTATATCACAATCCTGCAAAGATTCTTCGATATACCTTTTCATTGACTGATGAAGCTCATATTTTGGTTCAAGCAAGCCGGGATTGTCGTAAAAGACAATTTGATAATTATCGGTGGTAAAGATCCCTGTTAATCTTTTGCGGGTTGTTTGTGGTTTAGGCGAAACAATAGCGAGCTTGGAGTCAAGAACCTTATTCAAAAAAGTTGACTTGCCGGCATTGGGCATCCCAAGAATTGCAACAAAACCGGCTCTTGTTTTTTCTGTCACTGATTTTCTTCAGGTGTTGAAATGTCCTGAGGTTTTTTCTTAAAAACCATCATTAAACCATAGGGAATAACAACACAATATCCAATAACAAGCAGAATAGGAGCAACATAAACAGCGAGAGGATTATTCCATTTTCCCTGAGGCAGAGCAGGTTCTTCGGTAATACCAGTTGCCATCAGTATATAACCAAGAATAATAATACCAATTCCTATGCCCAAAACAATATAGTTTTGTCTTGTTAATGGAAATTGCCAAGTAACTTTTGTTTTTCCACTTTTTTTCTGTGTTTTTAATTTATCAGCTTTACCTTTTTGAATTTGTTTTGCCATTTTTTCCCTATTATAATTTATTCAGCTTACAAATTTAACTAATATTAAAAAAAAAGATGATATTTTTCATAAAAAAAATTAATAAGCTGAACGAAATTAGTAAATTTGTATTTTTAAATATTTGCTTGAACAACCTATGTCCGATGAATTAACAAATCAGGATAAGAAAAAGGGTAAATTATTTCTTGTTTCTACACCTATTGGAAATTTTGATGATATTACTCTAAGAGCGATGAAGGTCCTTAAATCTGCTGATGTTGTTGTTTGCGAGGAACCAAAAGTTGGAGCAAGGATTCTTCATAAATATAATTTAAAACAAAAGATGGAGTTATTGAACGAGCAGAATGAATTCGAAAAAACAATTGAGTTGATTAATATGCTCGAAGCTGGAACTAATTTAGCTCTCATTTCTGATTGTGGAACACCTGTATTTGCGGATCCGGGACTTATGCTTGTTCGTTCGGCGCTTTCTAAACATATTGATATTGTTGTGGTCCCCGGTGTGACTTCAATTATGACAGCACTTGTACGTAGCGGTTTTGATTTAAGCCAGTTCCTTTATGCAGGTTTTCTTAGTCGGGATAAGCAGGAAAGAATTCTGCAACTTAAAAGACTCAAAGAAGAAGCGAAAACAGTTGTTTTGCTTGAAACTCCATATAGATTACTTCCTTTGCTCGAAGCTGCAAGTCAGGTAATGCCATCACGAAGAGCTTATTTGGGGTGTAACCTTACAATGCCTTATGAGACTCACCACTATGGCACATTTTCGGAGCTATACGAAAAAATGAAAAAGGAAAAGTTCAAAGGAGAATTTGTTGTATGTTTCGAGGGTGCCTCCCTTGATGAAGTTGTAGGAGAAGAAAACTATGAAGCAAAAAATTTAGAAAAATTTCCTCAGAAAAAAAGACTCATTAAAAAATCAGAAATGGGTGGTTCAAGGGGTAGAAGTAAGCCTTACCAAAAAAGTAAAGGGGCGAAATTTCCACCGAAATCAAGAGATAATAGAAAAGGTTCAACAACAAGAAAGAAAATCGAAATAAAGAAAAAATAATTATTTTCACACTTTGAATAGTTTAATTTTTCAAAGGTCAAATATGTCCTTGATGTTCGAATCTAATATTGTTGATATTATTAACGAAAGGATTTTTCCCGGCAGAATCGAAATAGAAAACGGAAAAATCTTATCAATTAAAGAAATCGAAGGCGATTTTGATAATTTCATACTACCCGGATTTATTGATTCTCATATTCACATCGAAAGTTCTATGCTTGTCCCTTCAGAATTTGCCAAGGTAGCCTCAATTCACGGAACCGTCGCAACTGTTTCTGACCCACACGAGATTGCAAATGTGCTTGGAATTGAGGGTGTTGAGTATATGATTAATAATGCGGGAAAAGTTTCTTTTAAGTTTTATTTTGGTGCTCCTTCCTGTGTCCCGGCAACAAATTTCGAAACTTCAGGTGGAACAATTACTTCAAAAGACATTGAGGAATTATTTGATAAGTATCATCTGAAATACCTAAGTGAAATGATGAACTATCCGGGTGTTATCTTCGAAAATGAGGAAGTTTTGGAAAAATTAAATATCGCTAAGAAAAGAGGTCTTCCAATTGATGGACACTCACCAAACCTTCGAGGCAAGGACTTGGAAAAATATGTTCAAGCAGGTATCTTAACTGACCATGAGACTACTGAACTCGACGAAGCTTTGGAAAAAATTAGTCTTGGTATGAAAATCCTCATCAGAGAAGGCTCCGCCGCAAAAGATTTTGATAAATTAAACAGCCTCATTTCTACTCATAATGATATGGTAATGTTTTGTAGCGACGATAAACATCCTGATGACTTAATCAATGGACATATCAATCTTATGGTTAAAAGAGCAATTGAAAATGGTCATAATCTTTTCAAAGTTCTGAAAGTGGCAAGTCTCAATCCCGTTCTTCATTATAATTTAGATGTCGGTTTGTTAAGGGTAGGCGATGATGCTGATTTCATTATCGTTAATAACCTATCAGAATTCCGAATTTTAAATACATTTATTAAAGGAACAAAGGTAGCAGAAAACGGTCATTCACTTCTTCCAAAAATAGAAATTGAATTAGTTAACAAATTCAATTGTCAAGAAAAATTTCCATATAATTTCATTGTTAAGCCTAAGGGAAAGCAGATAAAAGTTATTGAAGTAATAGATGGTGAAATTATTACGAATTCTACTACTGCTGATGAATATATTATTTATTCAAATGTAGTCTCTGATATATCTCAAGATGTCCTTAAATGTGCAGTTGTGAACAGATATGATAATGCAAAACCCGCAATAGGTTTTGTTAAAGGATTTGGATTAAAGACAGGAGCAATAGCATCAAGCGTAGCTCACGATTCTCATAATATAATAGCTGTTGGGGTTTCAGATAATGAAATTTGTAAAGCTGTTAATGCTGTTATCAATCTTGGTGGTGGCTTGGTTGCGGTTGATGGAACAGATTACACTACTTTACCTTTACCTGTCGCAGGTCTTATGAGCGATGAAAATGCTTATGAAGTTGCAGAAAAGTATTCCCTCCTTCAGGAAAAAGTAAAATCATTTGGCTCTATTCTAAAATCTCCATTTATGACTCTTTCCTTTCTGGCTTTGCTTGTTATTACAAAATTAAAGTTAAGCGACAAAGGATTATTCGATGCAGAAAAATTTTCTTTTACAGATATTCACACAGAATAATTTTGTTTTGGATTTGATTTTTTGTTAATTTACATTAAGTTCTCGAACAACTGAGAGGTGTAAAATGACAATTGTATCGGGTCTTTATGTGCCGGGCTCAAAATACGATAACACACTACCATACACTTATATGGCAAAGGAGTTCATTATTGAGGGCGAAGAGGACATTACCAATCACTATTTTGCTGACACTATTTGTGGTTTGATTGATTATCTCGATGAAAATTCTATAACCCCTGACAGAGTTGAAATTTTTGGAGTCTATAGAAATAGCGAGATTATGCTTGATAAAAAGTATTGCACCGATGCAAATGGCAAATGGCTTAAAAGACCTGAAATTTGTCATTCTCTCGAAGAGCATTATAAACAAACTATGGAAATTCAATACAAAGGACATCTTGAACATCACGACTGCTCATTCACAGACCGTGAGCGTGATGGCATTGGTCCATTCTAATTTTTATATTAAAAAAAGGAAAGTATGAATTATTTTTTTGGGATAATTTTTTTTGCGTTTATTTTTAATAATTATCTTTTTTCTCAATTTCTTCAAAAAGATGATTTACTTTTGGCTAAGGAAATCGGAAAACCTACTGAATTTATCGAACAAGCCTTTGATGTTCTTCATTATGATGTCAGTTTGGATTTGACAAAAGCACCCTCACCCGATGCTATTGGTATCTGCAGAATTAAGTTTAGATGGACAGATTCTCCCGATACTAATAAATTTTATTTTCACCTGAGAGATTTAAAAGTTGACTCAGTCTTTTATGAAAAGCAAAAAATAGATGCAACGCCCGTTGGAGACAAATCATCAGCAACCTTCCATTATGAAGTAATTCCTCCTTTTGGTAAAAAAGGGGATACTGTAATATCGACAATATATTATCAAGGCAGAATGACAACGGAACCCTCGAGTCCATACTGGGGAGGTGTTGGTTCAAGGGGGAGTTCTCTTTTTGCTATGGGTGTTGGTTTTTACAACAATTATGTCTCTGCAACTCAACATTGGATGCCCTGCTACGACTTACCGTCTGATAAAGCTACTTTCACTGGTAGCTTTCTTGTTAAAAACGACAAAGTTGTGGCTTCTGTTGGGGACTTGATTCATTTAAGTGATAATTTATCGGAAAGGTTATATGTTTGGCATACAAATATCCCTGTTGCCACATATTTATTGACTTTTGCAGTTGATAATTACATAGAAATTAATCTTCCCGGCACAAATCCCTATATCAGCATTTACACACTTCGTAGCGACAGTGCCGCATCTGCTCGTGGATACCGTCTTGTCCCAAGAATGATTGAGGCTTTCGAGCAAAGATTTGGAAAATATCCTTTCGAAAAAGTAGGTTATGTCAATACACCTATCGGTGCTATGGAGCATCAAACGATGATTTCCTATCCTGCTAATCTAATCAGAAGCACTGATTCAATAAATATGGTAGCGGCTCACGAACTTGCACATCAATGGTTTGGTGATATGGTTACCTGCAAGGATTTTCGCGATGCTTGGCTGAACGAAAGTTTCGCAACTTATTGCGAAAGTATTTGGTATGAATACCTCTTTGGATTAGATAAATATTTTGAAAATCAAAGAGCTAAAACTGATAGATATTTGAAATCAATCGCAAAGCAGGAAGGTGTTTTTCCGCTTTATGATTTTCCAAGAACACCTCCATCATCAAACTATCCAGAAACTATTTATCAAAAAGGGGCTGTTATTCTTGGGATGCTGAGATATGAGCTTGGGGATTCACTCTTTTTCGGTGCATTAAAGTTTTATCTTGAAAAATTTGCTTACTCATCAGCTAACACGGAAGATTTGAAAACAGCTTTAGAGGAATATTCAGGAAAAGAACTTGATTGGTTTTTTAGTCAATGGGTTTATGGCAAAGGCTGGCCCCTCTATGATTTCAAAATTGATATCTCTAAAAATAATGATGGCAATTATAAATTCACTATTTATGACCTGAAGCAAATCCAAAATTCTTCCTACGGTATTTATGATAATGTCCCACTTGAAGTAAGTTTTTTCGACACAAAAGAACAAAAATACTTCCATAAAGTCTTAAAAATTAGAAAAGATATTGACAATTACACAATTGATTCACTGCCCGAATTTCAGGGTTTTTTATTTAATCAGGGGAAAAATGTTATATCGTTATTGGAACTTAATTATGCTATCACAGATGTTGCCGAAAGAAAAGAAGAGAAAAATACAATTAAAATATATCCAAACCCATCAAGCGAATATATAAATATCTCATTTCCCTTGTCATTCCTGCGAATGCAGGAATCTGACATCAGGATTTTTAATGTCCTTGGCGAGTGTGTATTATCAACCCCGGCACTTCGTGCCACTCCTCAAGAGGGGAATTTTAGGATTGATATTTCAAACCTGCCATCAGGAATTTACTATGTCCGTCTTGGTGGTAGGGTGGGGAGGTTTGTTAAAATTGAATAGCCACTACTTTCAACTAGTGGAAAAAAGGAAAATACTAATAGTTTACCCGAGGAACTGATGCCCTCGTCTGTTCTTCGTCATTCCTGTGCAGACAGGAATCTCTTATATTAATTAAGACTCCTGCCTCCGAGGCTGTGTAAAAAGTATAAAAAGTGGTTTTTTGTCACTCTGAACAAAGTGAAGAGACCATTATTTATCAATGACTAATGTGATAAGGATTCTTCACCTACACCTTAGAATGAATGGTTGTGAAACAGCCTCGTGCATAGGAATGACGATAAAGTTTGGAACAGTCACTCTTGCGGAAAAAGGAATTTGAAACCTGTATTTACAACATCCTTGGTGAGTGCATTTTATCAACCCCATCACTTCGTGCCAGCCCTCAAGAGGGTAAAATATGGATTTGTGTTTGGCTGAAGCCGAATAGTGAAAGGACCAATGGACCCCGACCTGAAGGTCGGGGCTATTCATTAGCAATAAGACGAAGAAAGGTAGCTCCTTCTCTCCCGTCATTCCTTGCTTGTCAAGGAATCTGAAAAAATAATGCTTGATATTTTAGTAGAAATTTTTAAAAAAATTTAAATACAATATTGAGTCGAAATGAGATAAATCCTTACATATCAGTTTTTTCAATTAAATAATATCAATATTTAGGTGTAATTTGATATTTAATACATATTGATTTTATTTAGATAAATGATCGAACTGTTAAAATGTATTAAGATTTGTAACAAAAACTGAGTATTACAATTATTGATTATTGAATTCGACTTGTTTTAAGTATGAAGATAATCAAAATTATATTGCTGTTTTTTACTTTTTTTCTTTTTTCAGTTATTAATCCTTTGTCTGCACAATGGAAAAAACTAAATAACATTCCACCACCTTACTCATCCAATTATTGGCTCGAGATTTTCTTTTTACCCGAAGATGAAAATTATGGCTGGGTCTGTGGTTATGACGGAATGGTAATAAGAACAACGGATCAAGGAAAAACCTGGCAGGGAACTGTTATCAGAGGTGCTTATCAGCTCGAAAGCATTCATTTCACTAGCAAACTTGTTGGCTATACCTCTGGTTTAGACCAAAATTTTTCGGGTGCTATATATAAAACCACTGATGGAGGAGCAACTTGGCGCGATATTACACCAAGCACTGCATTTGCTTTATGGGGAAACTATTTCTTGGATGACAATACCGGTATGGTTGTTGGAGGTGGTTGTGGTGAGGTTCAAAAATTTTATCGAACCACTAATGGTGGAAACAGTTGGTCTGTTTTCATTGGCGAAGTTCCAAATACAGGACTCACAGATGTAATGCTCTTTTCAAAAGATGGTTTGGGTTATGCTTCAAGCAGTGGAAGAATCTGGAAAACAACTGATGGTGGCAGAAGTTGGGGCATATTCTCTCGAAGCGGGTCTGAGGACTGGCAAGAAGATTTGCACGTGAGAGGAAATACTTTTTTAGTTCCATATTCTACCGGTTGCACTGGAGGCGGAAATGATGGGGGGGTTCGCTCATCTTTGGATGGAGGAAAATCTTGGCGGCAATTCAGAACCGGTCAATCAATGTTTGGAACTTTTTTGATTGACTCGCTCAGAGGTTGGGCTTGTGGATGGAACGGAGCTGTTTACTATACACCCGATGGTGGGAAAACCTGGATGCTCAAGAATTGTGGAATTGATGGGGCAAGCCTCGACGATTTCTGGTTTATAAACGATACACTTGGGTGGGTTGTTGGTGATGGCATTTTCAGAAATATACCAGAAAGAGTAATTTATCCAAAAATTCAAGGTCAGTCAAAGATTTGCGAAGGTGACACAGCTATATTATATTCAGCTACTAAACATAAAAAATATTTCTGGTCTTATAATAACCAAATAATTGCTGATGTTAAAGACTCAATAATTTTTGTTACTAAACCGGGACTTTACAAGCTTACTGTTTCCGACGATAGTTGTGATATATCGAGCGAGGCAATGTTTGAAGTTAGTAATTTCCCAAAACCAAATTTTAAAATTCAGGCAAGTAAATCTCCGCCTATAATCTGTGAAGGTGATAGTATAATTCTCTCTGTTCAGGGATTTACTAATTATAAATGGTCAACCGGTGAAACAACAAATTCGATAATAATCAAAGCTTCAGGGCGGTATTCTGTTGATATTATTGATTCTAACGGTTGCAGAGCTTCTGATTCAATAGATGTTACGGTTGTTCCTAATCCAAAACCAAAATTAACACTTAAGACAAAAAATGTTATTTGTATAGGTGATACCGCCGAAATTTCAGCACCAATTGGTTTTTCAAGTTACAGTTGGTTTAAATTACCAGAAAATCGAAAAATAGCAGAGAATAGTAATAAAATCAACGTTACCGAAGATGGAGATTATTATGTAATCGTAACTTCAAAAGAAGGGTGTGTGGGTAATTCCGATACTGTTAATATTATTGTTAGACTTGATTCGAACAGTCTGGCAATTGATGTGTTAGAAACAAAAAAATATTTCGAATTGGATTCTACTTACTATCCTGAAATTATTTGTAAAAAATTAAGTATAAGAAACAAAGACTCAAGGGATTTCAAACTTAGCTCTGTTTATTTGTATTTTAATACTTCATTTTCAGCTCCATTGAGTCAGTTTGAAATAAATATTCCAGCAGGTGAAAAACGAGAAGTTACCATTTGTTATTCACCATCGAAGTTGGGCTTTGAATATGATACTTTACTATTTGAGGATAATTGTTCGCCTCACATTCTTCCTTTACAAGCAAAAGGAATTCCCAATCTATTTTCTGGTGAATCTAATTGCGATGTTCCCTTATCAATGAAAACATCTGCCATTCCCGGAAGATATCTTTTTTCAGCAGGTTTCCCTTATCCTAATCCATCAAAAACAATTGTCAATTTACCATTTCAAAAAGTTGAAGTGCCAGACAGTCATTTTGAAGAAATAGTGGAAGTTTTCAATTCTTTTGGTGAAAAAATTGAAGCATATACAAAAAAATTATCTTTGTTGGATTCAAAAAATGATATGATTTACGAATATGGGAACTATTCAATTGACGTTTCAAACCTGACAAATGGCATATATTTATTTAAAATTCAGTCACTTAATGAAACATTGATAATTCCTTTTATCGTGTCGGATTAATTTTTAGCTTATCAATATCATTTAGTAATTATAATGGGTTTACTCAATGTATTCGATTGAGTGATTAATAGTATAAAATGTAACCCAGAATTGAGATTCTTTTTGTCGATTGTATAATCATAAGTTCCAGCTTCCAAATTATTTAAATCATATGTGATTAACTTTCTTCCAAGATAATCATATATCTGGATAGAAACAGGTCCGCTCTCGATAACTCCAAATTGTATATTAATCTCATCTTGTATTTGTGAATTTTGAAGGACAGAAAGGAATAAAATTTTATCAGTATCAACCAATCGCGTCCCGCCTTCCTTGCATAAATTATTAAGACAAATCCTGCCGTTATAAGTTGAAACATTTATTTCATTGCAGTCATAATTTAATTGAGTAATCTCGATTGGTGAGCATTCAACTTTACCAAGAACTGTTTTAAATTTTAAATTGTTAATCAGATCTTCAATATTTTTTCCGATGATTTCAACATACTCCAAATCTCCCTCTAAACTTCGATTGGAATAAGTTCCTATAGGTTGTAGGATTGATTTATTATAAGCTATACCAAGTTTACTAATGGTAAAGTCGCATAGAACTTTTGTATCGCTCCACTTAACCAATACTGGTAATGTTATTGTGTCTCCAATATTGGCTTCAAGCTCTCCAATTTGTATTTTGGCAGAGACATCCAATTTTTGGATGAAAACGGTTGTATCCGCAGAACAGCCATTTTTATCAATTACTTTTAGGGACACAGCACCCGAATGCTTGGTAATTATACTTGGGCTTTGCTCACCAGTTGACCAAAAGTATTGAGACATACCCGGTGGACCAATCAACTTTACACTGTCGCAAGGGCATAATGTTAAGCCTTTATCTGAGTTAATTGTTGGCTGTGGTAGTGGATATATATTAACATTTACCGTATCATAAGCTTCGCAGAATTTACTATCAACAATCTTTACAATATATGTTGTGCTAAAATCAACTTTAGCGTTTGGATTAGGTGAATAAGGGTTATCTAAGCCAGTTTTTGGGAACCATTCATATTTAAAAGGAGGCTCGCCACCAGAAACAGAAACATTTAACTGAACTTCTCCCCCTTTACACGTTGACAGAAGCTTCTGAGCAGAAGTTACCAAGGAACAATAAATCGAGAAAGAAATATCATCAATCACAAAATCATTACCGGATTTCCTCTGATTTCGATTATAAATTATAATTTCTGCTGTATCAATATTGCCTGAATTCCATATATATCTGATTTCGGTCCATTTACAAACATCTGGTGGTAGATAAATTGGACTGGGTTGCATCAGCACACCATTTATAAAAACCTCGAAGAATGGCGGGTTGAGTGAATATACCGGAGCGCTCCAAAATGAAAAAAGATAAATTGAATTAAGATCAAGTCCTCTAACAGTTTGTTTCCACACAATCATATCTGGAAGGTCGGAACCATTAACTAAAAGCATAAAACCTGATTGATTAGTTTTATCTGAGCAAGAATCAAATCTTGAATATTGTTTTTTAGGATTTTGTGAAAGGCAGTAAGTCCCTTCTGGTCTCATATTACTGGGTGAAAATTTATAATCGGTTTGGAAGCCAACGTTACCTCCTTCGAAATCACCATTAATTATTAGCTGGTTACTTAATTTGTATTCTCTTTTATCAGCTAATAATTCTGAAATACCAAAAATAATTAGAAAAAATATAGATAAAATTAATAATTTATTCTTACTCATAATTTTTTTTAAATAAATGAATCAATTTAAGAAACAAATTTTATTTAGTTTTGTTACATTGGCATATAAATTTAACTAAAAATATTATTTGAAGAATAAAAAATTTTCGAATGAGAGAAAATATTGAAAAAAATGTATTAATTACACTACAAGCATTATTAATTATTATATCCTCTTATTATATCTTAGTTTTTCTTTTTATTTCAATTCAAAGAGTTGGCTATCCTTATGAATTAGAGATGATGGAAGGGGGTATGCTCGAAAATGCTATTAGATTAAATGAAGGTAAGCCCTTATATACAGAACCAACGCTTGATTATATACCTTTTATTTATCCTCCAATGTATTCTTTTATATCAGTTTTTTCTATTAAAATTTTTGGAGAGAATTTTTTTTCGTTAAGGTTAATATCTTTAACTTCAATTATTCTTACTTTTTTAATTATATTTTTATTTGTAAGAAAAGAAACAGGAAATACAATCTTTGCATTGGGTTCTGCCGGTTTATTTGCTGGATTTTATCAGATAACAGCCTTTTGGTTCGATTTAGCAAGGGTTGATTCTTTATTCCTATTGTTTATAATTCTTTCTTTATACGTATTAAGGTTTAATGACAAGATATATGGTCTGATTTTATCTGCTATCTTTGCGATTTTTGCGTTTTTGACCAAGCAAAGCACTTTGATGATATTGTTACCGATATCAATCTATTTAATATTAAATTACAAATTCAAATCTCTTTATTTTATCTTGACGTTTGCCTTTGGGATTCTTCTTACAACTATAATATTTAATTATTATACAAATGGTTGGTATTCTTTTTGGGTTTTTGAGTTGCCATCAAGTCACGAGTGGAATTTTAAATATTTACTGTCTTTTTGGTCTTATGATGTTTTCAAACATAGCTCTCTCATTTTCATTATGAGTCTGTTATGGATAATATTGCTAAGTAAAGAAAAAGAACAAAGGATAGTTTATTTTTATATGTGTTTGATGATTGGAGTGCTAATTTCAGCTTGGCTGCAAAGATTGCATCTTGGGGGTTATGTTAATGCAAATATTCCATTTTATGCCTTTTTTTCAATAATTTTTCCTTTAGCTCTATTATTTTTTGATAAAAAACTAAAAACCCTTTATCATCAAAACAATTTATTCTCGATAATAATATATGTCATTATATTAAGTCAATTATTAACATTGAATTACAATCCAAGCAAAGCGATACCTTCGGAAGCAGATAGAATAGCTGGAGATAAAATTGTAAAAAAAATCAAAGAAATTGAAGGCAATGTTTATATTCCAAATCACGGATATTTATGCAGATATGCCGGAAAGAAAAACTTCGCTCACTGGGTTGGTTATCTTGATGTGATGATTAGCAAATCAGAAATAAAATATAAGTTAGAAAATGAATTAAAAAATAAATTAGAGAACAAATATTTTAGTGCGATTATTATCAATGAGGATTTTTCACATTATTTAATAGATGAATATTACAAAAAAAGTGAAAATGTTTTCGTTGAGGATGCCTTTTTTACTATATCTCAAAAGACAAGACCACAATATATTTATATTCCTAAATGAAAATGATTCTATATTTTATAATTAATTAAGCAAAAAAAAATACTATTTCAGGTCGCAGATAATTATTAAATTGTAAATCTAAATTTAAAAAATATTAATAATCATATTGAAATCAAATATTTGAGGTCAAAAGATGAGTATTTTAGTTAATAAAAAGACAAAGGTTGTTGTTCAAGGAATAACAGGCTCTGAAGGAACATTTCACACTTCCCAAATGATAGCTTACGGAACAAAAGTAGTAGCGGGAGTTACGCCGGGAAAAGGAGGAACGGAGTATTCTGGCAAAGGGGATTTTACATTTAAAAAGCCCGTCCCTGTCTTTAACACTATGAAAGAAGCAGTAGAAGCCAAAAAACCAGATGTTTCAATAGTATTTGTTCCGCCACCTTTAGCAGCAGATGCAATTCTTGAATCTATTGAAGCTGGGATAAAGCTTATTGTTGCTATTACCGAAGGAATTCCAACAAAAGATATGATAAAAGTTTACTCTGCACTTAAATCATCTGGTGCAAGAATGATTGGTCCAAATTGCCCCGGTATAATAACACCCGGCGAAACCAAGATAGGAATTATGCCCGGGTTCATTCATAAACCCGGCAAAGTTGGTGTAGTTTCAAGAAGTGGGACATTGACTTATGAAGCCGTAAAGCAACTTAGCGACCTCGATATCGGGCAATCAACTTGTATTGGTATTGGTGGCGACCCGATTATTGGAACTCAATTTATTGATGTAATAAAATTATTTAATGAAGACCCGGATACAGAAGCTATTCTAATGATAGGAGAAATTGGGGGAAATGCCGAAGAAACTGCTGCAGAATATGTTAAAAAATATGTTAAGAAACCAGTAATTGGCTTTATTGCAGGTAGAACTGCACCACCCGGAAGAAGAATGGGACACGCAGGAGCTATCATTGCTGGTGGAAAAGGAACTGCAGCCGATAAAATTATGGCTCTAAAGTCTGCTGGTATTAAAGTTGCCGATTCTCCTGCAAAGATTGGAATAACTGTTGCACACGCACTTGGAATTAAAATCGCTGATAAAAATAAAGCTGAAAAGAAGAAATCAACAAAAAAATCTGAAAAATCTTAGTTTAACATTTTAATAAAATCTATGAAAGAAAAAACTTTAGCTATAATAAAACCTGATGCCGTAAAGAAGAAAGTCATCGGCGAAATAATTGCAAAAATACAATCAGCCGGTTTCGAAATTTTAGGCTTGAAAATGATAAAAATTTCCAAAGAACAGGCTGGTGCTTTTTATGAAATACATAAAGAAAGACCATTCTATAATGATTTGGTGAATTATATGTCCTCGGGACCGATTGTTGTGATTGCTCTCGAAAAAGAAAACGCAATCGAGGATTATAGAAAACTTATCGGAAATACCAACCCCGAAAAAGCAGAAGAAGGAACTATAAGAAAACTTTATGGAACTAATATCGAATCTAATGCTGTTCACGGTTCTGATTCAGTTGAGAACGGTGAAAAAGAAGTTGGCTTCTTTTTTAGCAGAAACGAATTGACAGCAACATCATCTTAGTTCCTAATATATTCTATATTTCATTTTCAATAGTCTTAAATAACGCTCGGACAAATTTAGCTCTTTTGCTAATTGTTTGAGCGTTTTTGTATTATTTTCTCTTATGTATCGCTCGATGAAAGTATCAAGTCTGGATATTTTTGGAATATAGAAATTTAATCCACCAAAATTTCTGAGAATATTTTGAACCACTTCTAAACCGCAAGTCTCAGATAACATTTTCAAATCGGGTGTTAAGTCTTCTTCGTCAATAATTGAATAAATATCATTCATAATTAGCTTCCTTTTTATCAAAATTATATTTATATTTGCAAAGTAATATTTACTAAAAAAATATTACTAATTGCAATATATGTAAAATTTACTAATATTACAAGTAATAAATAATGAAAAATTTAAACAAAGAAATAGGAGCAAGGCTAAAAGAAGTTAGAAAAATTTACAATGGTGGATATAAAGCAACTATTGAGCAATTTGCTGCTTTGCTCGGTGAGTCAAAATATAATTTGACTAATTATGAAAACGGGAAAGCAAGCCTTCCGGTTCGCGTTCTGAAAGTTTTGTATGATATAGGGATTAACCCGCTGTATATAATTAATGGATATGGAAGTAAATTTGCCGATAACGAAGCCGGAAATAAGTTGAAAGAAAAGATAGAATTTCAAAATGAACAAGAAAAAGATTATTCGAAAATGACGAGCGAAGAACTACTTGAACAAGCAAAAATTCTTTCGGTTGCTGCCGGAAATATTGTTAAAATCATTAGTGAGCGGAATTTGAATGAGCAGCCTTGAAGAATATGAAAAAAAATTACAAAATCTTACTGACAATCAGTTATACCAAGAGGCTAAGACTTCTATTCATCTTTTTGCCTTTACAAATTACAACAATAAGAAAAAGATTGAACTAATTTATTCCGAATGTGCCAAAAGAAATATCAAAATTTACGAAAAGGCTTTGAATGACGCTTATCTGTCAGTCCCTTTTGAAAATGATGGATTCAAACAAAATGAAACAATTAATATTCAAAGAATTGACTTTATGAGCCAATCTGAAATTATTCAGTTTATAAATATAATCAAAAAAAGCCAAAAATTAGGTCAATTCGATATTGCTTCAGCATCTGATTTAAATATTTATCAGTTACTCGGAATTCCCAAAGAATTTTTGATGATATTTAAAATCACTGGAAACTCTATGATTGACGAAGGAATAGAGGATGGTGATTATGTTATTGCTGATAGACGCGTCCAAATAACAAACAACAAAATAGTTGTTCTGGAGTATCTAAATGAATTATTCATCAAAAGAATAGTAATAGAAAAGGGAGTCATTAAACTTTGCTCTGCAAATGAAAAAATTAAACCATTTGAAATAAAAAACAGAAATGATATTAAAATTTTGGCTTACGTTAAAAACCATATAAAATTTATGCAATAAAATTACAGATTTCTGAAAAATGCCGATAAATTTAATTGTCAAATGATTAAATTTGAAATATGTAGAAAAAATAAATTTAACTGGGATAATTTATGGAAAAACCTTTTATTCTTGTTGTGGACGATAATAAAATTACAACCAAGCTACTGAAAAGATATCTTGAAACAAATGGATATCAGGCAGGAGAAGCTTATGACGGGGTCGAGTGCCTCGAGAAGGTAGAGGAAAAAATTCCCGATGCTATCATTCTTGATGTGATGATGCCAAGGCTCGATGGATACGAAACTGTAAAGAGATTAAAGTCGCAGGAACACACTAAGGATATTCCGGTTGTTATTGTTACAGCTCTCAATGACGTTGCCAATCAGGTCAAATCGGTTGATGCAGGAGCTGACGATTTTCTTAGTAAACCGATTGAAGAAAAATTACTCATAGCCAAAGTTCGCTTTCTGTCGAAATATTCATTGGAGATGAAGAAAAACAAAATTCTTTTGGATCTGATACAAAAAATAAAGAATAAGGAAATCGAGCTTAATGGCAAATCACCTGAAGAAATGCTTCAGGAAGCTCTTGATAAAATTTGATTTGCTTATATCCAGATTTTAAAAATTATTATACCGAAACTTCATTTTCTTAGAGAAGGAGAAAGACCCATAAAAAATATGGGATCGTGAGAAATTCCTTTGTCAGAACGACACCATAAAACATATACCAATTAATCATTTCTTTTTCTTGTGAATATTCTTGGTTAAAAAGCTATCTTCATTATTGTAATTCAAGGTAAATAGGCTGTATAAAAACGGTTAAAAATAGTTCTTTGTCACACTGAACGAAGTGAAGAGTCTATGATATTTCTATGACTTATGTAATATAGATTCTTCGCCTTCGCCTCAGTATGATTGCTTTTTGCACAGTTTCGAAAGCTCACTCCACATTTTCGGATTTTATCTTAACTATTTCCTTGCTATCAGATTTTTTTAGCCTTAAAAACAAAAAAGGATATTATTATAGTTAATATAGTAACCAGATTTACATAAGTCCAGACTTCCCTGCCAAGATGAAGCGGAAAAACAGGATTATATATTATAGCTAAAAGACCAAAGATGGGGTAAAACAGAAAATTTCGGTAAACCGAATAATTGATATAGATGAAGAAGCAAAAAGAAAAGCAAAGCACAAGTCTCATCAGTGTATAATATCCGTATGGTAGTTTTAATAAAGCTATTGAAAGCATCACAATAGCCACCAGCCTAATGACAATAAATGACAATTGTTTTTGATTCATAAGATTTATTTTTTACTTAATAAATTCCCGATACTTGTGCATTTAATACTCAAAAAGAATGATTGAGCTACTTTACTAAAATCGAAATATTTTCAGAACGCGAATTCTTAACCGAGGCACATTTAATAAGAAAATAAGAGCCGCTACCGATTATTATACCTAACAAAATGCTTATGATGATAATATTTTTAATTTTTTTCATAAGTTTTATTTAATTGAATTGATAAATATATTAACTTTTCATTATCAAACCAAATGAATTTTCTTCTGTGTTTCTAAATGTTTTTCATTATCTAAATCAAATATTCCCAAAAGTTTTCGCTGTTAATATAAATAAATTCAGTGTCTTTATATGTCTTAGCAAAAGAGGGTGGAATTTTTATTTTTGCCTCCGGATTCCATTTTATCTGATATGCTTTCAAGATTGAGTTAAATTCCTCGATATAGTCAATTTCCTGTTTGTCAATGGTTCTCCAAAAGAAGGAGTTCACCCATTTTCTTTCATTTCCATTTTTTTTCTTCATTTCGGATATGAAAAAATTTTCCCAAAGCTTTCCAATATCATCTCTTAAATCAATCGGATTGAAGCTCTTGATTAGTGCATTTCTTACACCATTGTCAATAAAATATATCTTTTTGGATTTTTTTAACTCATTTCGAAGATTTCTTGAAAATGAATTCAAGCGGTAAATAACAAAGGATTTTTCCAGCAAGTCTAAATACTTCTCAATGGTTTGTTTATCAATACCAATAAGCCTGCTAAGCTCATTATTATTGACTTCGCTGGAGATTTGTAAAGCTAAAGCTTGTAGTAATTTTTCCAGAAGAGCTGGTTTCCTAATTTTTTCATATTCGAACAAATCTTTGTATAGATAACTGGTTGTAAGTTCTCTTAGTATCTCAATTTCATTTCCTTTTTGAATAACAACATCGGGATAATAACCATAGATAATCCTTTTTTCAAGTATTCTTTTTTCTTCAAGCAAATTGGTATAGCCAACAAGTTCGCCAAAAGAAAATGGATATAAAACGAATTCAATTTTTCTACCTGTCAGAGGTTCGCTGATTTCATTAGCTAATTCAAAAGATGAAGATCCGGAAGCAACAATTTGAACATTTTTGATGTTATCAAATATTATTTTCAATGTTATACCAATGTCTTTAACTCTTTGAGCCTCATCAATAAAAAGATATTTTTTGTTAGCAATAAGGGATTTAAGAAAAGTTGAAGATTTATTAGTCAAAATGGTTCGAACATCCGGTTCATCACAATCAAGCCAGAGATAGTCCTGCTGCAAATAGGAAGCGATTTTTTTCATTAGGGTAGTTTTTCCAACTTGTCTGGCTCCGTAAATGATAATAATTTTGTTTTTTCCGAGCCAGTTTTTAATCACTTTTTCAATAGTTCTTTCAATCATAATAAATCCTAATCTCTAATTATATATATTTTTTTAGATTATAATCTAAAATTATGGATATTTTTTTAGATTTAAAATTTTTTTTGTTTTTTTTGAGACCTTTTTGCGTTTGAAGTGTTTAATACATTTATATATGCAAAAAATTTAAAAGTGTTTTGATTTGATATTTTTACAAAATTATATCTTTCACAAAAAGGTGATTTATGAAAAGTTTATCAATTTTTTTCCTCTTAGTAGTATTGTTATTGAGTGCTGTCGAAAACTCCTTCTCATTAAAATTGACAGTTGCCTCGCCAAGGACAGGTTTTTCTCGTTATCCCGGAACAATTGAAGAAATGAAAATGACACTCAAACCGCACGGCTCTTTCATTGAAGCCGGTATTTTCATTACTTTTTCCCCAAAAGGCTCGATTTATTCATCAGATAAGGATACATTAGAAGCTGTTCTTGAATTTGAACTTGACCAAAGGGCATTTATCAATGGGATGTGGTTGTTTTTGAATGACTCTGTTTATGTTAAAGCCAGATTGCTTGATAAATGGACTGCCGGCTATATTTACGAGGGAATCGTTCAAAGAATGGCAGACCCTTCTATACTTTATAAAAAAGATCAAGGGCAGTTTATAATTAAGATATTTCCTTTATTAGGAAATTCGACCAGAACAGTCAAAATCAATTGTTTCCTTCCTGTGGAATGGACTGATAGCCTTGTTTCTAGTATCCTACCTGTCAATTTCATAAATGCTTCTTTCAAAAAGCCGGAGTATATAAAGGTTTATGCATATCCTGATGATAATTTTCATACTGTTGGTTTTCTGGATAATCCAAATGTTAGCTTTCATGATGTATTTAATCCAAGATTTGGGGAAGCTAAGTTGGGCTATATAGGATTTACTGACAGCACTAAAGCCTCAAATTTTTATTTTAAGCATTTGTATCAGGATGGAATTTTTGCGAACACTTACTTTGGCCTTAAAGAGAATTTTTATCAAGTGATGGTTAATCCAAAAAAATTCTTCAATCCAAAAAATTCACAGAAAGTGGCTATTTTGCTTGATTACGACTTGAATAAAAGTAATCGAACAAAACTTGAGGTTATTAATTCTTTAAAAAAAGTTATGAAAGACTACCTGACTCCACTTGATTCATTTAACCTTTTTATTTCGAACGATAAAATTTATTCTTTGTCAGACAAGTGGATATCAGCATCAGAAAAAAATATTGATTACATTTCAAATGATTTTTTATCTGCATCTTTAGGTAATAAATCAAATCTTGCAAATCTGTTATATGAAGCAGCTGAATGGGTAAATGCTAATGCTGTAGAAGCAAAAATATTATTAATTTCTAACACAGACCAACATGGCAAGCAAGACACAGCTAATAAAATTGGCGAAAAAGTAAATAAATTACTGAAAAACAATATCCAGATTTCTGTTTGCACATATACAGAAAAGAATTGGGTAACTAATTGGATAGCCAGTGTTCCTTATACAGGTAATGATTATCTTTATGCAGGTTTGGTTTATCCACGACGTGGATTTATTGTTAAGATTGGCGATGTTGGTAACTCAGTCGAAAGTATGATTAATTCAGTATTTAAATCAATGATAGGCGGTTTCGAGAATTTCACTTTAACCATTTCTTTCTATAGAGGCTTTGTTTATGACAAAATAGCATACACTGGAAGTCAGGCTAATCTAAATTCTCAGGAAATATTTGTTGAGTTTGGAAAATTTGAAGGCAATACTTTTGATAATATCAAATTACCATTACCTATGAAAATTGATTTAACAGGATATTACAGGGGTGTTCCATATAATTCAACCTTCTTCATTAGCGAGGATCAATATGCAAACTACTATGATAATAGGTCTATGTGGGCAGGTTTATGGATAAGAAATATGGAAATACTAAGAACAAAGACTTTATTAAATCTATATGATATTATCAATAAGAGCTTGGAATATAATGTGCTATCAACTTATACTGCTTTTCTTGCAACCGAAGATGACGAAAAAGACACCCTATTACAAGACAGAGACATAATACCGGTTGAGCTAATTTATTTTGAAGGTTTAGCACGTGATAAGGCAATTGACTTGTATTGGGCTACTGCTTCGGAACAAAACAATAAAGGTTTTTATATTGAGAGACGAATTTTGGGGGGGCAGACAGATTGGACATCTATAGGTTTTGTTAAAGGTTATGGGAATTCATCAGTTGTAAGGAATTATAATTATACAGATAGAGATATTATTTCAGGAAAAACCTATCAATATGTTCTAAGGCAGATTGATATTGATGGAAGCTCGAATGTAGGCTCACAAGTAGTTTCAATTTATTATGACAATTTAATAAATCTAACTTTACAAGAAAATTACCCAAACCCATTTGATAATGAAACCAAGATAAAATTTTCAGTGCCGGAAAAATTAAACGTTTTACTTGAGATAGTTGATATTTTTGGTAATAAAGTTCTTGAGCTTGTTAATCATACTGTTGAAGCTGATCAATACGAGGTAATTTGGAATGGAAATGATTCAAACGGGTTTCAATTGCCGAGTGGAGTCTTCTTTTGTAGATTAAAAGCGGGAAGTCATTCTAAAACAATCAAAATGTTGATTAGAAGATAAACCGGTTAATTATAAATTAAAATTAGATGATAGCTTTAACTGCTTTATCATTAATTTTAGTGAATGCCTAATTCCGGGGGATAAGGTTTCAAGATGCTCTTTGCGAAGGATATATTCTAACTCGTGCTTTAATTCGGGGTGCTTTTTGATAATTTTAACAATGATTTTAAAAGCGTTTACCCTGAGTGAGGGTTGAGAGTTAATTTTTTCCCAAATACTTAGGGCTATGTCAAAAATTGCTCCTTCGTAATCTTCATCAATATCAATTATGTAGAGGATTTTTAATAATTCTCTTTGATGGCTATGACCTAATGAAGGCAATGAGTCAATGATTTGTTGTGTATATCTTTTCAATCTTTTATCATTTTTCTCTAAGTAATTGAATAGTAGCCAAGCAGCTCTCCAAGAATAGGGCGGTTTGTCGGTTATGGCTAAATTAACTAATTCATCAAAATCCTCAGGGTGTGAAGCAATATAAGCTATCATTTCAGACTTATATCTTTTAATTAGGATTTGCTCTAAAGGGGTTTCCATTTAAAAATTGACTTTTTATTATTTCATTAATTCAAAAACCTTTGGTAAAGTGATAATGAATTCAGTTCCGGGTCTATCAGCAGAGGTAGAAAGATAAGAGGGAGATTTCACCTCAATTTTTCCGTTAAATTTTTCGACTATTTCGCTGACCATTGACAGCCCAAGTCCTGAGCCTTCAATCCCCTTTGATTTGGAAATTGAAGTCCTGTAGAAAGCATTGAATATCTTATTCAGTTCATTTTCGGGAATGCCAATACCGGTATCAGCCACAGAAATTATCAAATGGTCTTTTGTTTCATTGACTTTAACCTGAATTTTACCTCCGCTATCTGTATATTTATAAGCATTGGAGAGCAAATTTGAAAGGGCGAGTTTGAGCAATTTTGGGTCACTGATAATATTAAGTTCTTCCTCGTCCTCGGCAATAAAAGAGTATGAAATGCCTTTATTCTCAATCAAAAATAAAATTTCTCTATGGATTTCATCGAATATTTCAATTAAATTCACCTTAGTGATGCTTTCTAAGCCAGATTCAAGCTTAATTTGGGAGATATGGAGAATATCGTTAATGGTCTGGATTGCATTGCTTAATCTAATTTTTGAGCGTTCAATAGGTCGAAGAATTTGACGTGGGACTTCGCCCAATGTTCCTTGAAGAATCATATCAATATAAGTAAGAGTAGCAGCTATTGGAGTTTTTAGGTCGTGGACGACAGCCTGAACATATCTTGATTTAGATTTTTCAGCATTTTCCAATTCATCATAAGCTGAAGTTAAGGCTCTTTCTCGTTGATACAAAGTTTTAGCGATTGAATTTGCCAGATAAACTGATAAATAAAGTGCTATGCCAAAAGTCCCGAAGAAAAATATCAGATATACATAGTTATTATAAAGTGGGGTTTCAAGGTAGCCGTAAATAGCATAATGTGGTATGACTCCATTTAATTCAAGCAATGAGCCAGTGATTGAAATACCCAGAACGCAAGTAACAAGAATCGCAATTATTTCACCGGGCAAAAACAAAGAACCAATGATAATATGAAAAATAAAAAAGACAAACAAAGGAGTCTCGACACCGCCGGTGTAATAAATGAACAAAAGCAAAGCGACTAGGTCGAAACATATTTGCATTAAAGAAAAGTGAAGACTATGAAAACCTTTGTCAATAAATTCGGATTTTTTCTGTAGATACCATTTCCTTTTCTTTGAGAGATAAAGCCAAAGCTGGTGAAAAAAAACATTATAAATGAGTATTGAACCGGCTATAATCCAGAGAGGAATTGTGCTAATATAGAAATTTGGGAAAATACTTTGCAGTATCAATATTCCTATAATAAGGGTGGCAAGAAGTATAACAGCGCCATACCTAAGCAGGATTAACCAGCGGTTTCGCTTCCTTATTTCGACCCAGAATTGGTCGAATTTCACCCTTTCGGGAACTAATTTTAGGAAGTTGCCACCCATAAGACCTACAAAATTTTAAAGAAACATAATTAATTTCTCAATTTAATGAGAAAAAATTTTCTTTGCCAAAATCTATGATAATAAAGGCTTAAGCTATAAATTTACCACGTTTCACATAATGAGTATGAAGTAGCTTATGTGAAATATGTCCGCAAGGACCATCAATCAAGAATTTTTCGTAAATATATTTAATATGAGGATTTTGATGTGATTTCCTTACTTCTAAGCCTCTGTCTTCGTTATAAATTGCTTCAGCCCTTTTCTTTCTGATTTCAGGAGATGTCGGAATTGGCTGACCACCACCACCGATGCAACCGCCCGGGCAAGCCATAACTTCAATAAAGTGAATATTTTCCAATTCTCCACGAACAAGAGCTTCCATAACTTTTTTTGCATTAGCGGTGCCGTGAGCAATCATAAAATTCAAATCAACTCCTTCGAGGAAATTCCACTCTGGCAAAGTTCCTTCGAGTTTTACAGAAGCCTGACGGACTCCTTCGAAACCACGGCAGGGAGTAATTTCTAAATTTTTGAATGGAACTTCTCTGCCAGTAACAATTTCATAAACAGTTCTTAGAGCGGCTTCCATAACACCACCGGTAGCACCAAAAATAAGACCTGCACCGGAAGCATCACCAAAAGGATCGTCAAAACCAGAACCTTCTAAATCGGGCAAGTTAATTCCGGCTTCTCTAATCATTTGAGCCATCTCACGAGTTGTTAGACCATAGTCAACATCTTTGAAGCCCGAGGAATGCATCTCAGGGCGATTACATTCGAATTTCTTAGCAGAGCAGGGCATAAGAGCAACTGTTACTATATCTTCGGGTGCAATATTATTTTCTTGGGCATAGAAAGTTTTAATTAATGCACCAAACATTTGCTGTGGAGATTTGCAAGTTGAAAGATAATCAAGGTAATCCGGATAAAAATGTTCAATATATTTAACCCATCCGGGTGAACAAGATGTAAATTGAGGTAATTTTATATTATTATCTCCCTCAACCAGCTTTTTTTTCAATCTGTTAAGTAATTCAGTTCCTTCTTCCATAATAGTCAAGTCGGCTGTAAAATTTGTGTCAAACACTTTATCGAAACCAATCCAACGGAGTGCAGTGTTCAATTGTTTTGTCATAGAATGACCCGGGGGTAAACCGAATTCTTCGCCGATTGAAGCTCGTGGCGAGGGAGCTGTTTGTATAACAACGTGTTTTTTAGGATTATCAATTGCAACCCAAATTTCATCTGAAGGATCATTAGCTTTTAGAGCCGCAGTAGGACACCTATTTATACATTGTCCACAGTTAATACAAATTACATCGGCTAATGGCTTATCATAAAATGTAGATATGGTTGTATCATAGCCTCTGTGAGTTGCTTCCAGAACACCAACTTCCTGAAGGTCAATACAAGTTCTAACACATCTCTTGCAAAGAACACATTTATCCATATCCCTGATGACAGAATAGCTCGATCGGTCAACAGTGTGTCTTCTTTCTGTTATATGACCGAATTTGTAACCGTCCACACCATATTCTTTTGCCAGAGACTGTAGCTCGCAGTTTCCGTTTCTATGGCAGGAATAACATTCGCCATAATGCTCGCTTAATAATAAGTCTAAAATGTGTCTTCTTGCTTTTCGGACTTTTTCACTTGTTGTTTGGATTTTTAGTTTATTAGTAATGGGATAAGTGCAGGCAGCTTGAAGAGTTCTCATTCCTTCGATTTCAACCACGCAGATTCTGCATAAACCAGCCAAACAAAGATCTTCGTGATAGCATAATGTTGGTATATGAATATTGTTTTGCCTGCAAGCTTCCAAAATAGTTGTTCCCATTTGAACTTGTATTTTTCTTCCATTGATTTCTACTTCAACAAAAGACCCAATTCCGCCTTCTTCTTCTTTTTTAACAATTAAGGGTTGCTGGCTGACAGGGGTTCTTGACAATTTATCTTTAATCATTTTAATTTTCCTTATTTTGTTGAAAATACTTCGTTCTCGAAATTAGTCAAAATAGAAATGAAAGGATTAGGACTCGATTGCCCAAGCCCACATTTAGAAGCTAATTGCATAGATTTTCCAAGTTCAATCAACTCATTTAAATATGTATAAGAGCATTTTCCTTGTTCAATTAGTTCAATACCTTCAAGTAATTTTTTATTACCAATTCTACAAGGTGAGCACTGCCCGCAGGATTCCTCCACAAAAAATTCCATAAAATTTTTAAGAATGTGAAGCATATCCCTTGATTTGTTAAATATCATTACTGAGCCACCCGTTGAAAGATCTTCGAAGGAAATTTTTCTGTCAAATTGGGACTCTGGAACACACTGTCCAGAGGCTCCTCCAACCTGAACGGCTTTTGCTTCATCAGCTTCCACCATTTTCAGTAAATCTCTAATAGATATTCCAAATGGAACTTCATAGACTCCGGGCTTTTTGCAATCGCCTGATATTGAAACTAATTTTGTTCCATAAGATTTTGAAATACCAATCTTTTTAAACCAATCTGCCCCTTTGGATATGATAATTGCAGCTGAAGCAAAAGTTTCAACGTTGTTAACAATAGTTGGGTAACCCATAAATCCAGTATTTACAGGAAACGGAGGGCGATTTCGTGCTTCACCTCTATGTCCCTCGAGTGATTCGATTAAGGCAGTTTCTTCCCCACAAACATAAGCACCTGAACCCAGCCTGATTTTAATATCAAAATTAAAACCAGTTCCAAGTATATTATTTCCAAGTTGATTGTTTTCTCTTTTTTCATCAAGGAATCTTTCGAGTTTGTTAAGAAGGTATTTATATTCACCTCTGAGATAAATAATTCCCTCAGTTGCTTGAATAGCATAACCTCCGATAGTCATACCATCAATGACAAGATTTGTGTATTCATCGAGAAGGACTCTATCTTTGAAGGTTCCGGGTTCGCCTTCGTCAGCATTACAAATAACAAATTTTTTTTCTGCAACAGCTGATAGAGCAAGGAGCCATTTAGTTCCAGTTGGAAAGCCGGCACCACCTCTTCCTTTGAGTCCAGCTTCTCTGATTTCCATAACAATATCTTGAGGGGTGAGCTTCAAAGCTTTCTCGAGAGCTAATCTATGCTCACCGACATTAAACTGTATTGTATCGTTCATTATTGGCATTTTTACCTCCCTACTTATAGCTTTTAATTATTTCAACAGCTTTATGTGGAGTGAGATGTGTATAAACATCATCGTTAACAAGCATAGCAGGACCTTGATCACACATTCCCATACAATTAATATATTGAAGGGTAAACTTAGTGTCCTGAGTTGTTTCTCCAAACTTAATATTAAGTTCTCTTTCGATGGCGCGTGCGATAGCTTCTTTATCAGCAAGATCACAAGCTATTGTTTGACAAAGTTTTACTATATATCTTCCTTCGGGTTTCCTGCTTAAAAAAGCGTAAAAAGTTACAACTCCATAAACTTCAACTGGATGTATATCTAAAAAGTTTGCGATTTCTTGCTGGGCGAATTCAGAAATATATCCATGCCTCATTTGTATTTCTTGAAGAATGGGAAGCAGTGCTTCTCGTGTTCTTCCATATTTTTCAGCGAGACTTTCTATTTCTGCTGTTAAACCATGTTTTTCTGAAACTAACATAAATGAGCTCCTTGGTTAAGATAGATATTTATTGATCATATCAAGCAAAACATTTGATTGGATTGGTTTCTCCAAAAATTCATTAATCGGAACAGCACCATCAGCACCAAATTCTAAACCTGTTGCTTTGGCAACTGATGTCAGCATAATAATTGGCATATTATAGCCTTTTTTCCTCAATTTCATAGCCAGATAAAAACCATCATCCGGTTCCTGCATCATTACATCTAATATTATTAAATCCGGTGTTTCGTTTGATATTAAATCGTAACCGGCATCGATGTCAGATGCGGTTATTACTTCAAATCCCTTTAGTTCCAGCAAGGTTCCTATTGCTTCGACAATATCGGGATCATCATCAATAATTGCAATTTTTGCCATAATAAAACTTTCATTAAAAAAACATTATGGTTACAATTTCAAACATAAGAAAAATTTCTATTTAACTTAATTAAAAATAATTAATTCGATTACTATGTAACATAAGTGTTGCTACGTTTGATATTATTTTGAACTTTTAACTTTTTTAAAATTCATAACTTTATTATCTTGCAACTCTTTCTAATCAATTTAATTTGGTAAATAAGAAATGAATCTTTTTGAAAAAATAATTGATGTTTTTCTTTGGATCTCGATTGGAATGTCTATTGTCCAGCTTTATTTAAGAGCTAATAAAATTTGGAAACGTAAATGGGACAAAGAAGTTGCAGAATCACAATCAATTTTCGGTTTGTCTCTTTTATTGCTTAATTGCTCCATTTGGATTATTTCTTATATAATTAAGCAAGACTATGAGAGCATCATTGATACTTCAATAATTATGGTTGAAGCAACTATCTTCCTCCTTGTTGGAACTGGATTATGGGTGAAGGGACAGAAAAGATTAGGTTTATGGACATTGATTAAGCAATCTCTAAGACTTGAAAGAAAAGAAGCTAACTATTTAATCAAACGTTTCTTTAAGCCCCAAAACGCCGAAGTTATCATTAACATCCTTCATCAATTGGCTATGATTGATGAAGAACTCGACTCAAAAGAAAAGGAATTAATCACTGCTTTTGCTAATGAATGGAATATTGATTATTCTATTGAAAAATTAGATAGAGAGAGACTTAAAGGAACTGAAAATAATTATATCAGACTTAGAAATAGCCTTCTTGATTATCTAGATAGAGAGCCTCCAACTGAGCAGGTTGCTCAACTGAAAGATATGATGACTGAATTAATTAATGCTGACGAAAAAATTACTGAAGAAGAAGAGTTGATTACTTCTGAATTAATGGGTATTATTGAAACATATTTGAAAAAAGACGAAGAAATAAAAATTTATCACGTGATTATTGTTCCACAAAAACCACAAGATGAAGATACCATTAAACAGCTTCTACCGGATTCAGTGAAGGTTCAAGCTGCCGGTGGTGTAGCATATTCCATAGGCTCTTTTTATTCCTATAATTATGCAGATATGATATGTAAACAATTCAGAAAGAAAAAGTTGTTCACCATCGTCCATACATTTGAAGAGGAAGAAAATAATAATACGAACAATAATTTTAATGCACAGTTAGCAACAACTTAAATAAATGAAAACCTTTATAGAATTAATAAAAAACAACAGAATATTCTTTCTGTTATATATTATTTTTTTCTTTTTTGGTTTAATATACTCAATAATTTTTCCGAGGGAGCATTCCCTGCTGATTTTAAATTCATTCCATAATTCTTTCTTTGATTCATTCTTTAAATATATGACTTTTTTGGGGGATGGTCTGTTTATTTTGATTGTTATTTTACCGATTGCTTTCATAAGAATAAGATATGCAGTTTTAACAGTAATTACTTATGTAGTTAGCGGAATAATCGCGCAAATAATTAAGCACATTGTTCAAAGTCCCAGACCTTTGAAATATTTAGTGAATTTTGAGAATTTGCATATAGTTCAGGGAATTGACATCTACTATCATAATAGTTTTCCCTCAGGTCATTCAGCAACAGCTTTTGCTTTATTTTTAACCTTATCACTGGTAACAAAGAATAATTTAATGTCCTTATTTTTTTTCCTAATTGCTTTCTTTGTTTGCATATCAAGAATTTACTTATTGCAGCATTTTCTTATTGATGTTTGGGCTGGTTCCATTATAGGAGTTGTAACAGCAATCGTTTTTTTCGTAATTTTTGAGAAAAATAAGAAAATAAACAATTCCCACTGGTTAAATTTTTCAATTTACAATAGATTGAAACATTAGAAGAATTCCTTCGTATTTAATTTATTAGTTTTTATTTTTTGAGGGAGAATTTATGACAAATACTCAAACACCTTTGACTCCTGAGCCATATTATTCGAGGCGAAGATCTCGATGGTGGATACCTGTTCTAATCATCGGAGTTATATTTCTCGGATTTATTATTCTAATATATTCATTTCTATCATCAATAGATTCATTTTTTGCAAAAGAGCCAGTTGAAGTAAAATCAAATACTGTTCTTTATCTAAATTTCAAATCAGAAATTGAAGAAGTGGGCAAAACAGATCCCTTTGCAACATTATTTACTATGTCGAAAGGGGAATCTTTCCACGATATATTGAGAGCCATCAGAATAGCAAAGCAAGACGATAGAATTAAAGGTATTTATTTTAAAGCAACCCCTATTGATTTGGGTTATGCCAAAACAATGGAATTAATGGAAGCCTTGGATGATTTTAAACAATCTGGTAAATTTATTTATGCTTATTTCGAAGCGGGAACAGAAAATCATTATATGAGGCTTCTTCCTGCAGATAAGATTTTTATGCCCGAAGATGGTTTTGCCGAAATGAATGGTTTTGCTATTACTCAACTTTTCCTCAAAGGATTATTTGCAAAACTTGGTATTGAATTTTTTGTCGATCATTTCGAGGATTTCAAGTCTGCCGGTGAATCATTGAACAGAACTTCATTCAGCGACTCATCGAAACTTCAGCTTAGAGTTATTTTAAATCAAAGACACAAACAGTTTGTCGAATCCGTAGCCAAATATAGGAAACTTGACAAGCAAACAGTAGAAAATTTACTTGCTAGAGGAGTTTTCACAGCTGATTCAATGAAAGCTCTCGGCTTGATTGACGAATTTGCCACCGAGCAACAAGTTCGCGACAAAGTAAGAGACCTTGCTTTTGCAGACGTTAAGGATGAAAAATCTAAGAAATTAAGGCTGGTCTCAACAAGTAATTATCTATGGTCAGATCTTCCTGAAAAATTGACAAAAGTTAAAGAAGATGCTCCTACTATTGCAATTATTTATGGTTCCGGTGCTATTATGCCAGAATCTTCTAATTCACCCTTTGATAACGAAAATGTGATTACACCTAAGGAGTTTGTCAAGAATTTAAGAAAGGCAAGAGAAGATAAAAAAGTTAAAGCGATAATATTAAGAATTGACAGTCCCGGTGGATCTGTTATTGCTTCTGATGCTATTTGGCAGGAGATCATTGATACAAAGAAAGAAAAACCTGTTTATGCTTCAATGAGTGATGTGGCTGCATCAGGTGGATATTATATTTCTGTCCCCTGCGATACAATTATAGCTCATCCTATGACTATCACTGGTTCTATAGGTGTTATTTCGGCTATTCCGATTGTCAGTGATATGTTGAAAAAGCTTGATATCACTCTCGATTCAATCAACACAAGCCCTTCAGCACAAGATTTAAACGTTCTTTATCCATTCAGCAAAGAACAAAGAGAAAAGTTTCATCAAAGAGTGGAAGGGATTTACCATAGATTTATTAACAAAGTATCATCAGGAAGAAATAAAACATTCGATCAAGTAAGGGCTATTGCCAAAGGTCGTGTTTGGACTGGTGAAGATGCTTATAAAATCGGCCTCGTTGATACTCTTGGAGGAATTAGAACAGCTATCAACATAGCAAAAAGAAGACTTGGTGTTCCCGAAAATGAGCTTGTTAAAATAAAGGAATATCCAAGACCAACTGACAGTTTCGAAAAACTTATTAAGAGTTTGATGGGAACAGAAGATAATGATGAGTCCATCATCAGAAGTTCACTAATTCAGAAGCTTTTTGGAGTTGAAAAAAGCTTTACCAATCAATTCTATCAATCATTGCCTGATTTTATGAAAAAACAAGTTGCTTACTTTTTCAATTTATTCTCAATTGCAAAAAATGAGCAGGTGATGATTGCACTGCCTTATAGTATTGAAATAAAATAGTTCTTTATTCTTACATATCTTCATCCTGAATTAATTTGGCATTTATTCGTCAAAAATCAGGATGAAGATTTTTTTTTATATAAGGTTTTTAGTTTTGTTAATTTTTCTGTCTGTGATACAATTGACTATTGTATCCTGCCAGAAAACTACAAATAAATTAATAATTAATAAGAGTGAAAATAATATGATAAATGATACAACAAAAGAATTAGCAACTTTTGGATCGGGTTGCTTTTGGTGTTCCGAAGCGATATTCAATGAATTGAATGGTGTTTATTCAGCTCTTCCCGGTTATTCAGGGGGAAAAACGGAAAATCCAACTTACGAGCAGGTTTGCACTGGAAATACTGGTCACGCAGAAGTCGTCCAAATTACGTTTAATCCCAACATAATATCTTATGATGAATTGCTCGAGGTATTTTTTAAAACGCACGACCCAACTTCGCTTAACCGTCAGGGTAATGACGTCGGTACACAATACCGATCTGCTATTTTTTATCATAATGAAGATCAAAAAAAAGCTGCTGAAAAATATATTTCTTTGATTGAAAAAGAAAAAATTTTTGATAAGCCAATCGTTACCGAAGTTACTGAATTTAAGAAATTCTATGTTGCAGAGGATTACCATCATAATTATTTCAAGAATAATCCAAATCAAGGTTACTGTGCTTTAGTAATCAATCCTAAATATGAAAAATTCAAGAAAGTATTTAAAAATAAACTAAAAAATAACTAATAAGTATTTTATTAAGTTCTTATAATACTTAATATTTAAGCCATTATTTCGTTTAACATTAATTTTAATCAAAGATTAAATTTGAAAATAAGTTATTATAACATAGGCTGTAAAGTAAATTTCTCTGAGATAGCAACAATCCAACAGAAGCTTGAGAAGAAAGGGCACACCTCTGTCGAATTCGGAGAAAAATCTGACGCTGTTATAATAAATACTTGTTCTGTAACTAATAATGCAGACAGTGATGCAAGAAAGATCATTCGTAGGGCTTTAAGAACCAATCCAGAGGCTTTAATTTGTGTTTTAGGTTGCTATGCTCAATTGAAACCCGGTGAAATTGCTCAAATTGACGGAGTTGATGCAATTTTTGGCACAAAAGAAAAATTCAATGTAGTAAATTATATTGAATCAAAAAGTAAAAGAAGCAAACCAGATATATTTGTTTCCGATCTCGAAGATTTACCCTTTCATACTGCTTGTTCAGAAGATAATGAAAGCCATACGAGATTAACACTTAAAATTCAGGACGGCTGTGATTATGTCTGCACTTATTGCACAATCCCTAAGGCACGTGGTAATAGCAGGAGTATGCCCTTCGAAGAACTGAAAACTAAACTTCTTGAGCTCAATGATACTGACTATTACGAAATAGTTCTTTCTGGTGTGAATCTGGGTGAGTATCTCTCTCCAACTGGTGAAAATTTCCTTGATTTGGTTAAATTTATAGATCAAGCAAATTTAAAACAAAGGTTCAGAATATCATCAATAGAACCTAATTTACTCAAACCAGAAATAATTGATATTATCTCTAAATCCGAAACTTTTTGCCATCATTTTCATATACCATTACAAAGCGGCTCACCAGAAATATTAAAGCTAATGAAAAGAAGGTATAAAGCTGAGTATTTTGAGAATCTCATCTATTCAATCAAAGAAAAAATCCCGGATTGCTGCATTGGTGTTGATGTAATTTCTGGCTTCCCCGGCGAAACCGACGAACATTTTAATGAGACCTACAAATTGCTTGAAAAATTGCCCGTTTCTTATCTCCACTCTTTTACTTATTCCGAAAGAGCCAATACTCCTGCCGCAGATTTTAAAGGCATAGTTCCAGTTGATGTAAGAAAATCAAGAACAATTGCTTTGAGGGATTTATCAGATAAAAAAAGAAAACAATTTTATGCTTCTCAATTGAATAAGATTAAAACGCTCCTACCCGAAGAATTTGATAAAAATCAAAAAGTCCTTTCTGGCTGGACTGAAAATTATGTGAAAACTAAACTGATAATCGAAATTGACAAAAATAAGGAAGAAGTTATTCCGAATTATTCAGAATCGAGCAATTCTTTCAGAGGAACACCTATTAAAGTTCTTCTTAAGGAAATTCAAGGCGAATTTGTAATAGCTGAAAGAAAAAGCTAAAAAAATCAATCCTATTCAGAACTAAAAAGTCAGGACTGAGCTTGACGAGTTAGTATGTTAATTTCTTATTTGCCACCTGATAAATTTAACCCCTTGTAAATTTTTGATTTTACAAGGGGTTATGTTTTGCTTTGTGGTCAGGGACGGAATTGAACCGCCGACACGTGGATTTTCAGTCCACTGCTCTACCAACTGAGCTACCTGACCTTAATAGAAACACAAAATTAAGTTCTTTTTTTGATTTTAACAAATTATTTTGACGTTTCTGAACTTAAATTCATTGCAATAATGTTTCTGGTTAGTTTCATCATCTCTTTTTCTTCTTTTGCTGTGGGGTTCTGAGGTGGTTTTATAGGTGGGCTGAAAATAACAGTTACCTCACCCGTGCTAATACTTAATTTGCCTTTGGGTATGATTCTATTTGTTCCAATTATTGTTATGGGAATGATGAGCTTACCAGAGCGAGTTGCAAGGTTAAAAGCACCTCTTCGGAATTCCCCAAGTTCACCGCTTCGGGAACGTGTCCCCTCGGGAAATATGATAACGGAAACATCCTCTTTGATTGAATCTATTGATTGTTGTATGCTTTCGAAGGCTTTGCGAGGATCTTCTCGTTGAACAGGTATCAGAGGTGATTTCTTGAGCATATATCCAAACACAGGAATTTTCTCAAGTTCCTTTTTGTATATTATTCTTGCATTTACGGGGATTGAGAGAAAAAGAACAGGTATGTCAAACAAGCTGCTGTGGTTGGAAATAAAAATATAAGTTTGATTAGTATTGACATTATCTAAACCGATAATGTTAAGCTTTACGCCACTAAATTTTAGTAATCTTCTTGACCATTTTCTTGAATGCTCAAAAAAGCTATATTTTTTTGAATTAAAAAAAGTATTAAAAAGGACTATTATCGAGTCATAAACAGTTATTAAAACCAATCCGATTGTTTTAAAAAGAAACCGAACTTTATTAAAAAACGATTTCACCGAACATTAATTAGTTTTCTTTGATTGACATACTTCTTGACAAATCTGAAAGACGATTGGATCTGAAATTTTGTAAAATCTTTGTAATCCAGCAGGGCGACAGGTTACAATACCGTCATTTTCCAAAATTTTTAATTGTTTTGATACATTTGCCTGAAGCAGACCAGTAATCTTGATTATATCTGTTACGCATTTTTCACCGTTTTGCAGAGCTTTTATTATTTTTAATCGTGAGGCTTCGGATAGTGTTTTAAACCTTTTTGCAATCATACCAATATCTTGGTCGGAAAATATCTCTATGTTTTCCATTGCTAATATACTCCTTTTTATGGTTGGTAAATAATTAATTAAATTTATTAAAATCAAAAAACTATGAATGTTAATATAAAATAATTTAGTTATAAATAAAAATATTTTTTTTTAAACTAAAGAAAATTTATATTAAAGTCTTAACTATCTTAAATAAATAAGTTTTTCAGTTAAAATATTGTTTCCTGATTTAAGCTTTAAGAAATAGATACCACTTTGTATATTGGTTTCCGGAGACCAATATATATTATGATAACCCGACGTTTGAATATCATTATGTAATGACGAAACCTCTCTGCCAAGGGCATCAAAAATGCTTATTGACAAATGTGAAAGATTAGGAACATAATATGAAATTTTGATTTTATCATAAAAAGGATTAGGTGAACATTCTAATTCAAAATTATTAAAATCAGATATTTGTTTTTCATCTAAATCAAGAGTTTGCCCTTCTTTTGCGGGACAGAGATACCAACTTAAAATATCGTGATTTTCAAAAGCACAACCTGTAGCAGATGTAAAACCAACCCAAGCATTTGTTCCATTCTCAAGATTTAGTAATTCTTCGAGTTTTACATTTTCAGCAACAAGAATGGGTTTCGTCATTATATCCACTGTATCAAGAAAAACCCTGATTTTATTTCTTTCGATATTATAGTCAATCATAGCATAATATATTGTTCCATCTGCTCTAATAGAAATTACATTTTTCAATAGAGCTAATGTATTTTCTTTTGTGTGTCTTGATGAATTCGCAAGCTTTCCCCTTGATTGAATAGCAATATGATTGCCGTTTGGGTCGAATAAGTTTTCAATTTGGGTTGAGTCATTCGAAAAAGTATCAAATTCGATAGCTATTGAATTTTCTAAACCATCATATCCGATTCCTCCGCCAAGGCCACCGGAAATCATCGGACTTGTATTTTGTATCACAAATGCAATGCCATCAGCTCCGGGAAGAGAACCATCATTGCAATTGTTATTGTTTCCTTCGGTAAACCTGAATTTGAATTTAGTATAAAAACCACTCTTTACAGGCACTTTGGTTGTATACCATACAGCTCCACTTTGATTAACAGCGGCTGGAGTAAGCCTTAGATATTTATCTGATAATTTTGAGGATCCAGCAAAAAATATTCTTTGGGGGTTAGAAAAATCAGAATAATTAAATTCTCTTGGATCGCAACGAGAACTATTTATTCTTACTATCAAAATATTTCTGTTTCCGCAGTAGGAATTTATTACTAAAGTATCAATTAATGCATCGTCTGATGAGGCTGTGTAGCATATTTTTATAGAATCAACATCATTTGGGAACAAGACTTTATTATTTGATGTAATCGTAAAACCTGGCTTATTGAAAAAGTAAGAATTTATAGTATGAACAAATTTTGTTCCGTAATTTTTGACTGGGACAGTGAAGCAAATTACATCTCCTTTTTTCAAATTGTATTGAAAAACCCTTAAAGTGTCAGTCATTTCATTTCCAATTAAGGCAACAGTAAAGCCGGGAATATAAAATTCCTTTGTTGTTGATAGACCGGTTGAATCCACAGCAGTTATTTTGAAATAACCATCCTGCCTAATATCATTCAAACGGGCAGAGAAAGCAACATTTTTCTTATAGGGTTTGAAATTTTCTATGGTAACGGTAACATTATTTTCGTTTTCGGATTTTACTTCACCAAGCCCGGAATCATTCCCAGTGTAAGATGAAGCAACTCCTGAAACCTTATAACACGAATCTACTGCTGTTATTTCCGGGGGTTGATATTCATTTGGTTTAAATCCCATTCCGCCGATATATCCATAAGAATTAGCATATCCATAACCATAAACATACACACCGACAGGTTCATCAGATTGAATTGTATGGACTCCTTCATCTACCCTCATATTCGCATAAGAATATCCAGAACCGGAAATAGGCATAAATGCACTCACAGGAACAGGTTGATTATCGAGTTTGACTGTTTGGATAAAATTATCCTGTGAGACAATAATAATATAATGCTCAAGATAAACTTTATCGTAAGTCATTTCAGAACTGAGTTCATATGCTTGAGCATTTATCACACGGCAGGATTTCAAAAATTGTTCCTTCGGTGGAATAATCATCATAAATGGGTCACTAAGTTTCAGTTGAGGTGCATCTGCAGATGTTTTTTTGAATTGTGCAACAAGAACTGGATTTGTTGCAGTAACAGAACCGGAATTCCTCAACTCCCCTTCATAAAATTCACCACGGTTTAATGTAGTAATTAAACCACCGTTAATAAATATTTGTGTGCTATCGTAAGCAGCTAAAATTCTGAATAAATCACTTCCTTGAAGCGTTATTCCTGTAGGTTGAGAATAAGGAACAAGCAAAGCATTTTTGCCCCATACCTTAACAGGTGGCAATTGCTCAATAATACAATCTCTAGAAAAAGATTCACCAACAAGATTGTAAGGTATTTTTGCCCTTTGATGACCGGAAAATACAGCAACTGGATTTGAGGAAATAATTTCCGTTCCAGTTAAATCGTTATAAGGGTTGTTTTCCCTAATTAATGATTGAACAAAATATACATCTCCCTTGTTTAATTTAATATTCTGAATATTCATCTGAGTTTTATGCGTAGGCGATGATGGTATAATCTGAACGTCAGTATTGTCTTCGGTAGCAACAATTCCAAATTGTGACGGTGTCCAAGAAATTTTCTGAAGGAAATTACTCCCATCGCTATTATAAGCCATTACAAAATAGTTTTTACCAAGAACATCAGTAGGCAAAACCAAAAAAGCATCACTCGTTGTTACCGCTTGGTTTAATGCATAAACTGTAATGTCATCATCTGATGTAATATGAAAGGATTGTTTAACAACTGTTTGACTTTGATCTTGGAATAAATCTTCATTACCACTGTCATTCTGTCCAACAAGTTCGATATCATAGAAACTTACTTTGAATGTATAAACCTCAGCAGGATTAGTAATAGTAAAGTTATGTGTATAATTTCTTTTATTAATGTCTCTATATTCTATTATTCCACGAGTCGGTGTTTCAGAAGTAATAAAAATATATAATGAGTCACCATATCTTCTTTGTTCTGAGCTCGAAAATTTATTATTATGATAGTTGGGCAGGAAAGTCAGCCAGAAATCTTTCCCTTTGCTATCGAAATTTTCCTGAGACTTAGATTCTGCTGTTCCGATTAAAATTAAGATTAATGATATATAGAAAATTTTTCTTATCACTTTGAAAAGATTTAAATTCATTTTCATAATAGTAAATTGTAACAAAAATCAAATTTATAAAAATTTGAACAAATTAACATTTAATTAAAACTAAAAAAGCTATTTTGTTACAATTATCTTCTTCGTAAATGAAATATTTTTTTGAGTTATTCTAAGAATATAAAAACCCGCAGGGATGTCTTTTAAGTCAATCACCATTGAATTATTACTGATTTCATTGATATGATTGAATAATATGTTATGATTTACTCCAATAATATCAACTAATTTTATATCAATGTTTTCATCTAACTCCATTTTTGAGCTTATTATGAGTCTGTCGTGAGCTGGATTCGGACTAATTTGAAATATTTCGTCAGATTCTTTATAATTTTCATCAACTCCGGTTACAAAAGGTTGGTCAATACATAAATTCCAATTAAGAATATCCTGATTCTGAAAAGCACAACCCGTTGCTCCAGTTATACCAATATAAGCTGAAGCATTATTATCAAGGCTTATGCTTTTTGACAAATCAAAATCTTTCAATACAATCGCAGGACTTTTAAAGTAGTTTGTTGAATCAAAATAGACAATCAATGTTTTTGTTTTCGGATTATAACTTATTGAAACATAGTAGGTTCTTCCGTTAGAACGGATAACCGGAATATTACTATTCATTGCTAAATTTATTCCCTGAAGGTGCTTTGATGTATTTTCATTTATTCCATTACATTGAACTGCAATATGATTACCATTAGGGTCAAAGAGGTTCTCCAGTTGAGTTGAATCATTTGAAAAAGTGTCAAATTCAATAGCAAGGCTATTTTTTATTCCGTCATAACCAAGACCTCCACCGGACCAACCAATAGCATAAGGGTTTGAATTATGAATGACCAAAGCTATACCATCGGCACCCTCTTCAGAATTATCTTTGCAATTGTTGTTGGAACCTTCGCTGAACTTGAATGAAAAATTTGTCGAAAAACCATATTGAAGAGGTAGTTTCTGATTAAACCAAACTGCACCGGCTTCATTTGTTTTTGTTTTTGTTAATCTAATAATGTTATCTTTTTGGTGGGCAAACCCGCTAAAATTCAATTGCTTAATGTTTCTGAAATCTTTATAATCAAACGCAGGATAAGGGCAATCTGATTTATTCCCGAACTTAATGATAAAACCATCTATCCCACCACCTTGAATAGATTGAAATGCATTTTTCAAAGGGAAATCGAGACTCTCAGTTATTCCAGCAATGATAATTACACTGTCTTGAAAGATATCAATATCAAAAGCATTATCACCCTTAGAACCACCGAGATATGAAACAGTAGAGGCAGTGCCATCAGGATTAAAAATTCCAAAGAAAGCGTCAAGTCCTCCTTGAGCATTTTTCTGAAATGCATCGGGAGTTGTTTTCAAATCATTGCTAAGAGTTCGTGCAGCGATAGCTATTTTACCATTTTTTGAGCAAACAACATTTCCAAATTGTGTGTAAATAATTGATGCTTCACCCTCGTAACCTGAGCCTCCAACATAAGTAACCCATTCTAAATTACCTGAATTTTTGAATTTTGCAAGGAAGCAGTCAGAAACTCCACCCCCATATTTTGACTGATAGACATTTGCTGAGCTTGGTAGATTAGTGCTCGAAGTGTAACCGTGGATAAATAAATTATCATCTACATCAATTGCTATATTGCTCCCATAATCATAACCTGAGCCACCGAAGAAAGTTGACCAAATCACTTTTTTATCTTTCGAAAATTTTGTCAAGACAGCATCATAATATTCCTTGAGAGTTTTTTGATAAGCATCTGAAGTAGTAAAATAATTAGGGCTGCTTGAATAACCTGATACAATGACATTATCCTCGGAATCAACTACAAGGCTTTCATAAAAGTCGTCATATTCACCACCGAAATAGGTTGAATATAGCTGTTTACCATCATTTGTCATTTGAATTATTACACCATCGTATTCACCATCAAGATTTGATTTGATGGCGTCAGGAGTGCAAGGGAAAACCCTACTATTAGTCCTTGTAGCCAACCAGAGATTATTTTTCGAGTCGAAAGCCAGTGAGGAAAAAGTGTCGTAATTCGAACCGCCGTAGTATGTAGCATAGAGTCTTTTGCCCTGATCGCTCAATTTGATTATTATTCCATCAGCTGTGCCACCAATATAATTTTTTTGAAATGCATCATTAGTTACAGGGAATAAATCATTTCTGCATTCACCAACTATCCAATAATTATTAATTTTATCTGCTTTTAAGGCATTTGCATACTCCAAACCGAGCGAACCAAAAAATGTGCTCCAGATGATTTCACCGCTATTCGTAAATTTCATAATAATGATATCAGTAGGTCCGGATAACTGCTCTTGCCATACACCGGGTGTCGTTGGAAAATTGGAACTATAAGAAAAACCTGCAGCAATAATATTTCCGAAATTATCAAACTGTGCTGACATAATCTTATCTTCCCCAACCCCTCCGGCATAGGTTGACCATTCCATCGAAGGAAGGTCTAAAAATGCATTAGCATTTTTTCCTTCAAAAAATGAAATAGTTTTTTCTTGAACAGAAATACCATATTCAATTGGTGTTTTGTGCTTGTTTTCATCAATAACAAAAAAATCAGGAAGTTTTAGGATTATTTCATCGTTTGGAATTATTATCTTAATTGTATTTCTGCTAATTATTTCAATCCCTTGAATTCCTTCAAATCTTAACTTGATATCATTGATTGTTTTTATGTTTTCTAATAGAAATTCTCTTTGTAGAATATTATCTTTGAAATTAATAACAAAATCAGTATTCGGATAAATGTTCATATAAATTGCTTTTTCAAAGTTTCCAACATTCTCAATTCCATCCGGGCAATGAGACAGATAATAATTATATTTAAAATTTTGCTGTTCATCAGCTATTAATTTAGAATTTGTGTTATAGCCTTCAAAATAGACATCAAATCTATATAATTCAGGTTTTTCTATATTTATCTTCTCATCAACACCAAATTTAATGTCAGTAAAACGTGTGGAAGCATTTTTGGTTCTTGATGAAACAAAGCTAATGTGTGAGTCAGAGAGATAAACAGCGGGTGAGATTTGATTATTATAAAATTTAACTTCTTTTGCTATTTGTCCTTCAGAGTTGATTAATTGCCCTTTGTTCTCGATAAAAGCTAAATTTTTTGAAGACATCGAATTGCTTAATGAAAGCAACAATGCGAAAGTAACAAAAAAATACTTAATCATAAATTACTCAATTATGAATTTTAGAATAATTGAAGAACAACTTAACAAAAGAAATGTTACAAAAAACTTATAAATTGAGCGAGTTAGTAAGAAATAAAATGACTTTAAATAAAAACTAACTTCAATAAGCGAAGAGTCTAATTTGTTTTTGTTGGAAAATCACTTAGACTCCTCGAATCCATATCGTTTAAGTCATTGATAAATAAATAGTCTCTTCGCTTCGTTCAGAATGACAATAAATTTTTTTCAAATGTCCTACACCTTTAAGGTGTGGGACATCTTTTGTTGCCCAAACAGGGTTGACCGTTCCGCTGGGAAATACTATAGTTTTCTTTATCCACTACTTGAAAGTATTGGCTATTCAATTTTAACAAAACTCCCCACCCAATCGCCAAGACGGACATAGTAAATTCCTGATGGCAAATGTTCGATATTCATCCGATAACTCAGAGTTATCGGATGAATTTTTTCTGATAAAACACACTCCCCAAGTTTGTTATAAATCTTTATTTCAGATTCCTGTCTTCACAGGAATGACAGGGGAAGTTGTGGAAGTCACTGAAAAATAATAGTCTCTTCTCTTCGTTCAGAATGGCGAAGAACTATTCTCTATACTTTTTACACAGTCTCTTAGGAATAGTATATTTATCTTTATTTTATTTTGTTTTTTATTTAAATTAAATCAATTATTTTCAGCAAATTGTTTTCTAATAATATTCAAAGCGGAACCAGCTCTGAACCACTCAATTTGAGATTCGTTATAGCTATGGTTAGCCTTGATTTCTTCAGTTGATCCATCCTTATGATGTAAAACAATTGTCAAAGGCTTTCCGGGAGCCATTTCTTTCAAACCTATAACATCAAGAGTATCATCTTCTTGAATTTTTTCATAATCATCTTTATTTTCAAAAGTAAGAGCAAGCATTCCTTGTTTTTTCAAATTCGTTTCGTGAATTCTTGCAAAAGATTTAACAAGGATTACCTTGACTCCAAGATGTCTTGGCTCCATAGCAGCGTGTTCTCTGGAGGAACCTTCTCCATAATTTTCATCGCCAACGACGATAGTTCCAATTCCTTTTGCCTTGTATTCTCTTTGAATTTTAGGCACAGGACCGTATTCACCAGTTAATTGATTTTTTATTTCATTAGTTTTATTATTGAAATAGTTAACAGCTCCGGTTAAGAGGTTGTTCGAAATATTATCCAGATGACCTCTATATTTAAGCCAAGGTCCAGCCATAGAAATGTGGTCAGTAGTGCATTTACCTTTAACTTTTATTAAAAGCTTCAAACCTATAAAATCATTCCCATCCCAAGGCTCAAATGGTTCAAGAATTTGCAATCTGTCAGAATTTGGATTAACAATCACTTGAATAGAAGAGCCATCTTTTGCTGGTTCCTGATAACCCATATCTTCAACAGCGAAACCTTTGGGTGGCAATTCATAACCAATTGGCTCTTCAAGATAAACTTCTTTTCCCTCCTCGTTAATCAACGGGTCTGTCAATGGATTAAATGTAAGTTTTCCGGCAATTGTCATTGCAGTAACGATTTCCGGGGAGGCAACAAATCCGTGCGTGTTGGGGTTTCCGTCATTTCTTTTAGCGAAATTACGGTTGAATGAAGTGATGATAGAATTTTTTTCCTGTTTTTCTGCTCCATGCCTTGCCCATTGTCCAATACAAGGACCACAAGCATTTGCAAGAACTACTCCCCCTATTTTTTCGAATAATTCAATAAAACCATCACGCTCGATAGTGTAACGAACCTGCTCAGAGCCGGGTGTTATTGTGAATTCAGATTTTACTTTCAATTTTTTATCAATAGCTTGTTTAGCAATCGAAGCAGCCCTTGATATATCCTCGTATGATGAATTTGTGCAAGAACCTATCAAACCAACTTCGAGTTTTTCGGGCCACCCATTTTCTCTTACTGCTTCAGGAAATTTGGATATAGGAGTTGCCAAATCGGGCGTGAAAGGTCCATTTATGTGTGGTTCTAATTCTGATAAATTGATTTCTATTAATTGGTCAAAGTATTTTTCAGGTTCCGCATAAACTTCTTCATCGCCAGTAAGATATGATTTCAGATTTTCTGCCATATCGGCAATTTCTTTTCTGCCAGTAGCTACTAAATAATCATACATTTTCTGGTCATAACCGAAGATTGAGGTAGTAGCTCCAATTTCAGCACCCATATTACAAATTGTTCCTTTTCCAGTGCAGGAAATCGTTTTAGCACCTTCGCCAAAATATTCTACTATTGCCCCAGTTCCTCCTTTGACAGTCAAAATACCAGCTACTTTAAGGATTACATCTTTTGCAGAAGTCCAGCCATTCATTTTGCCTGTCAATTTAACGCCAATAAATTTCGGGAAGCGCAGTTCCCAAGCCATTCCAGACATCACATCAACAGCATCAGCACCACCTACTCCAATGGCAACCATTCCCAAGCCACCGGCATTAACTGTGTGGGAATCAGTTCCAATCATCATACCACCGGGAAAGGCATAATTTTCTAATATTACCTGATGAATAATACCTGATCCGGGCTTCCAAAAGCCAATTCCATATTTATTAGAAACTGATGCAAGGAAATCGTAAACTTCTTTGTTCAAATCTTTGGCAAAACTTAAATCATCAACAGCACCTTTTTTGGCAATTATCAGATGGTCGCAATGAACAGTTGAAGGCACTGCAACTTTGGGTCGTCCTGCAGACATAAATTGAAGTAATGCCATTTGGGCTGTGGCATCCTGCATCGCAACACGGTCGGGTTTGAAATCTACATAATCAGCGCCACGTTTGAATTCTCTTAGTTCTTGTGTTTCAAAAAGATGTGAATACAAAATCTTTTCTGCAAGGTTCATTGGTTTGCCGATGACTTTTTTAGCTTTGTCAACTTTTTCCGCAAATGTCTCATAATGATTTTTTATCATATCAAAATCGAAAATCATAGTTTATGCCTTTATGATAAATAAAAAAATATATTTTCTAAATTACGAAAGAAAAGAAATGATAACAAAAATAATTTGTTGTTTTGTGCTCAATCATAGGCAGCGTGTTCAAAAGCCAAAAAAAATAAACCAGTGAAGAAAATAGACTCATCACTGGTTTTAAGATTAAGAAGAATATTTATTTTTATCTATAGAACAAATCTTTTTAATGTTAATGAGTAGGTGATTTATATTGTATTCAACCTTTATTTTCTTATTGAATAATTATTACCAAGCATAACCAAGATTAACACCTAAGCCATAAGATTGGTAAGCTGGGGCTCCTGTAAATCTTGATACAGGGAAGCTTAAAGTAAGAATTGGTTCAACAACAAAACCACCAAAAACCCATTTATAGGCACCTTCGATACCAATTGATAATGTGGCTCCTCCATCAGCTGTCCCAATACCTTTCCAACTCCAGAATGAAAAGGCAGCCATAGGACCAAAGCTGAAACCTTCAATGATTCTTTTACCTTGCTCTTTAACAATATACCAGCGATAGGAACCACCAATACCATAAGCAGCCCAATTAGCATCCCAACTGTAGTAATAACCGCTGATTGTTAAGGAATTTTGTGGTGATAATTGAGTTTCGTAAGTAGCGTTGAGGATACCAAAAGCCAAACCAAGAGGATTTGCTGATATAGCATTTGAATAAACTTCTTTTGCGTTTAATGGATTAGATAAAGCAAATCCAAGCATTAGTATCATTGCTGCGAAAAATAGTTTCAACTTCATAAAAAACTCCTTTATTATAAAAAATAAAATTATACTTAGCAATATAATTAAAAATAATTAATCAAAAAATTATATTTGAACTCATAACATAATTTATTCATCCAAATTTTTTTCGTTGAAATTGGAAAAAAGATAGTTTTTATATGAATTCATATTACTAAAGAATAATTTTCGAAAAATACTTAGTCTTGAGGCTGTGTAAAAGCACTCTTCACTTCGTTCAGAGTGACTTTTTCTAATTTTCTATACTTTTAACATAGACTCTTCTGCTGGAGTGAAGTTACCCAACTTCCCTGTCATTCCTGTGCAGACAGGAATCTCCTTCTCCCTTGTCATTCCTTGCTTGTCAAGGAATCTCTTTATTACTCTAAGACTCCTGCCTCCAAGTCTGTGTAAAAACCAGTCATTCGGAGCTGAAGGCGAAGAATCCATATCACATAAGTCATTGATTTATAATAGACTCTTCACTTCGTTCAGAGTGACAATAAATTTTTTTCAGATGTCCTACACCTTAGAGGTGTAGGATATCTTTTGTTGCACGGAAAGGGTTGACTATTCTATCAGAAGGCACTAAATAATTTTTTTGCCCACTACTTGAAAGTAGTGGCTATTCAATTTTGACAAACTTCCTTTAAAGCCTGATTTCATATTTCTGCCTTCAAAGGAATGACTGATTGGGAGGATGAAGAGGTGGTAAATTAATAACAAAAAAGGGTGTTTGTTCTACCAAAGTAGCTCAAACACCCCTGTTTGATAAGAATTTAAAAATATTAGTCTATTTTTATTATTCTGCCATTGTGCAGATGGTTGCCGAATCTTAGCACATAGTTATACAAACCTTGTGGAAGATTCTCAATGTTGACAATCAATTCATTATTCGGGTTTGAGGAACTGATTTCAAGAACTTTATAACCAATTGCATCATAAATGTCAATGCCATTTATACCATTAACACCAAGTTCACCATCAGAACTTTCCAATCTAAAAATTACCTTTGTACTTGCTGGATTTGGATATACAACTAACCTATTATTAATGTCGAATAAAAATTCATCGGTAATATTATTAACAGGCTTAAGTTTGAACGAACGAACTTGAGACCAATCACTTTCATTAATATCGGTTAAAGCCATAACTCGCCAGTAGTAATCAACATCCTGCTTTAAATCATTGATATCAACTTTTGTTAAACCTAAATCATTCGATTTTACTGTGTTGACACTAAAATCATCGTATTCTGAAACTTGAAGATTATATTTTGTTGCTCCATTAACTGGCTCCCATTCAAGATGAATCATTAATGCATCAATAACAGAGTTATTAGCCGGAGAAAGTAATACTGGTTTTTGTAATTGAGTTAAAAATGACCAAGTTTCAGACCATTCGCTATCTGACATTTGATTTTTTGCCATCACACGCCAGTAATAAATTGTATTATAGCTCAAGCCATAAAGCTGAAATTCAGTAGCAGTGATGTTTGAAGCTTCAGCAATTAGTTCAGAGAAATTCTCGTCAAGAGCAACTTGAACGTTGTAGGTAAGAGCATTTTCAGTTAAATTCCAACTTATTATTGGATTGATTGACACTTTAGTTTGATGATTTATTGGGCTGAATAATTGTGGCATTGCCAATCTGTCTTTTTTATGGGTTGTAAATGTATAAACATCAGACCACTCACCAAATTTTTGACCATTTACAGCTTTGACTCTCCAATAATATTTCGTGTCATATTGAAGATTTTTTAGTTGATAATAAGATGGATTTGTAAATAATGTAGTTGTATTATTTTCAAAATTTATATCAGTTGAAATGTTGACAATATAATTTTGAGCTTGTGGTAAAGCATTCCAAAGTAGTAAAACTGTGGTAGAAACATTTAAAGTATTATTTTTGGGAGAATTTAGGGTAATTTTATCCATCAAAGTTTCAAAATGCCAAGGTGCGGACCATTCATTGTTACCATCCTTATTTGTAGCTCGAACCCTCCAGAAATAAATGGTTGAGTGTTTTAAATCTTTAACCAAAAGAAATGTATCCTGTATACCTGAAGTATTGAGAATGTAGTTCCTGAAGTTCGAATCCAATGATACTTGCACTTGATACATATCTGCACCTTTTAATTTGTTCCAATGCAGAACTAAATTGATTTGTTGGTTGATTGTATCATTGGTGGGAAATGAGTGTTGAACTTTTCCCATTACAGTCCTAAATGTCCAAACATCAGACCAATTGCTTATTTCTTCGCCATTAACAGCACAAACACGCCAATAATAGTCTGTAAAATATTCAAGATTGGCATAATGAAAATTGGCAAAAGTCAGTCCTTGAACATTTTCAACAAGCATCGAAAATTCAGGATTCTTAGAAATTTGTAAATGATATTGTGTTGCTTCTTGTGTTGAGACCCAATTTAATTCTCCTTCAATTGGTATATTAACACGGTTATTGAAGGGAAAATAAAGTGTTGGTGATTTTATTCTTGTCTTGAATGAAAAAACTTTTGACCATTTTGATGAGCAAGCAGCACTTTGCGAACTAACTCGCCAATAGTATTTAGTGGCTGGTTGTAAGTTTCTGAGAACATACTCATTGTTCCTTAAGTTTGTAGTATCAAATACTATCTCCTGAAATTCTCCATCTTTTGCAACCTGCAGGTTATATGTTTCGCTTTGACTGATTCTTGTCCACTGCAATGTTGTGGTATATTCCTGATTGATTGACAAATCGAAAGGTTTTAGCAAAGTAATAATCGAAACATCGTTATAGGCTACTATTAATTCACCTGTGGAGTTAATTGTGGCAGATATTGTATTTTCAGATTGATTATAGGTTGTTGTTAATAGAGCAAATGTCCCTTGATGCTCAGTAGAACGGTAGTAAATTTTCAAATAATTTGGATTTAAACTATTACCCAAGGAGTTTACATTTATCTTTACTACAGCCGAACCAAAATTAACATTCCTTTTGCTAATTACCCATCTATAGGGTAAGACATTACAAGGCTCTTCTTCATCTGAAAAAGTCAAATTATATGGTTCATAATTATGTTTTTGAACGTAGACATTTCCTAAACCTGTAACAGAGTTTAGCGTGAGTTTAACTCCAGTTGTATATTTCGTATCATTAAAATCGTAAGTTCCAGCTGAACCAACAGATTTAACCACTGCGTTCATTTTGAAAATGTGCTTTAAAGCCCTGTAGGTTCCATATTGAGTTCCTTCCATCTCGAATAGGACATCACCATTTCTTGTGATTTCTGAAAGAAGTTTACCGTGAGTGCCGCCGTCACTTCCACCCCAACCAATAAACAAATCTCCATTTGGCAATTCCTGAACGCTGCCCATATAACCAGAAAAGACACTCCTATCAGCATCATATTCCCAAGTTTTTGTGACTGTTTTATTAGTTTCATTGATAGAATATTCTACAACTCTGGAATATTGTGTTGGTTTTAAATTACCATTATCAAAAACCATTAATCTGCCATTAGAATTTATTGAGATATCGTGAGTGTGTGAAAATCCAAAAAAGCCATTAATAGTATCATTGACAAACCTAAATTGATTATTCTTGCACCTTGAACCTCCCATTCTCCAGATTATTGCACCGTCAGTGCCTCGTATTTTTGTGATTTCATCCATATTTCTACTGGATAGCAAGTAGTTTCCTTGAGAGTCCTTTAACACCGAATTACAGTGAAAGGGAAGTGGATTGGCTTCGAGCAAATCATTCGTGTCAGCAACATCAAGAATGCTAAAATGATCGAAAGTGTTCCACTGAAATACAGCACTTCTTGAATTTCTGTCTATTTCCTGTATGACAAAGCCTGTTACCATCGCTTCTTTATTGCCATTCTCTAAATATTGGCTCATATCGACTCTTCTCATATCCGTAGCAAGTAAAAGATAATTACCGTTAGGTAAAACTCTAAATGAGTGAAAGTCTGCTTCATAAGGAGGAGCTGCTTTAACAGAATCAACAACATTTAAATTTTCATCAAGAAGATACCAAACTTTAAAAATCATATCAAAAGCTGATAGTAATCCATTTGGTTGAACTTCCAAATTTATATATCTCGAACCTTCGTCGGACATTTTTGTGTAATATGGAACTTCACCATAAGAATCGTAAATTCCAAGGTAATTAGTTGCAATAGGTCCTATAAAAATGTAACCGGGATAAGGATTATTATTAACTCTTACATCTAAATGAGGAAATATCCTACTAAATGCATTTATATTGAATAGCAAAAATAATATTATTACTATGTAAATTTTTCTCATCTTCTACCTCATCATTTTTTTTAATTATGTTTTCTAAATTGTAATATACATTTATTATAACACATCAAATGTAAATTAGTTACTTTAATTTATGTAATTATTAATATGATTTATTTGTAACATTTTTTACTACATTTTTTATTATTATTTATCAAAATATTCATAATTTCTAAATGTGATTAACGGTTATTTTAAATTTATGCTAATGACCCAGTTTAAGCATATTGAATGCAAGAATTTAAGCGTAAAATACAATAGTGAATTCGTTTTACAAAATATCAATTTCGAAATAAAATTTGGAGAAATTTTTTTTATAGCTGGAAGAAGTGGTTGTGGAAAAAGCACTCTCTTAAGACAAATAATTGGCATCGAAACACCTTATGAAGGCGATATTTTCGTCGAAGGCGAGGATTTGATAAATTCACATAGCCAAAAAAGAGAAGCTATCCTCAGAAAATTTGGTGTTATGTTTCAATCAGGTGGTTTGTTGGCTTCACTTACTATCGGTGAAAACATTGAACTGGTATTAGAAAAATTTACAAATTTATCTTTTGAGCAAATCAAAGAGCTATCAATACTTAAATTAGCATTGGTCGGTCTGGCTGAATTTTATGACTATTATCCTGCTGAAATTAGCGGAGGGATGAAAAAAAGAGCTGCAATTGCCCGTGCCTTGGCTCTTGATCCTTCGATTCTCTGTTTGGATGAGCCTTCTTCTGGTCTTGATCCAGTTACTTCTGCTTCACTTGATTTATTAATTAAAGAACTAAACAAAGCACTCAAGACTACTGTTATCGTTGTTTCTCACGATTTAAGTAGTATATTGAATATTGCCGACAGAGTTCTTGTGCTTGATAGAGATATTCGCGGAATTGCTGCAGTAGGTTCTCCAGCAGACTTAAAGAAAAGACAGGATGACGAAAAAATTTATAAATTTTTCAATAGATTACCCTAATTAAAAAGGTATAAATATGAAAAACAGAACAAGAAAAAAAACTAGTCCTTTTTTAATCGGGATTTTTGTTCTTGTAGGAACATTAATTCTAATCGGAGGTATTATCTGGTTAGGCACTCAACAATTTCTAAAACAAACAAGTTTATATGTTACATATTTCGAAGGTTCTGTTCAAGGACTGGAAAAAGGCTCACCGGTTAAATATTTAGGAGTGCCAGTTGGAAATATAAAAAACATAGATGTTGCACCTGACGGTAAGCTAATTGAAGTAGTTATGGAAATTGATAGTAAAATAAAAATTGATGATGACCTTAGAGTTAAATCCGAAATGTCTGGTTTAGCTGGAAATAAATTTCTGCAGTTGCATTATCCTTCAGACTCTTTAATAGCTAAAATGCACCCAATTCTGACTTTCAAACCTATTCATCCAGTTATTTATTCCTCTCCATCGGGGATTGAAGAAATTGAAATAGCAGCCAGAGATGTTCTCAATAAATTACTACAATTCAGATATAAAGAAGTTTCTGACGAGATGGTATCTTTTCTAAACGCCTCATCAAATTTCTTTAATAATCAAAAACTTTATAATATCATTTCAGAGCTCGAAAAATCAAGCAAAACTTTATCAGATATCTTAGCAAAAACAGATAGCTCGGCTATTCTTGCGAACTTGGTCAATACTACCGAAAGCCTTAAAAGAACATCAACAAATCTCGAGAATCTCTCTGATACAATTCAATCTCAATTTATTAGGATTGACCTGCCCGGAAAAGTCACTAATATTGTTTCTCAGTATGACTCTGTTATGCTAAAAACAAGTGAAATTTTAAATATTCTTGGTTTAAGAACTGAAACAGTTCTTTTCACAATGGGAGAAACAATGCAAAGTGTTAATTTGACAAATAAACAAATACAAAGAACAATGCGTAAAATCACTCAGAATCCCGGGCAGCTATTATTTTCTGAGCCACCTCCACCGGAAAAATGATTTTTTAATTTTTTTTTGGCAGTAAAACAAAAATATATGGACAAAAACGGAATTTCAAACAATAAAGGTCTGGTGCAGCAACTGGGTCTTTTCACGACTGTAACTATTGTTATTGGAGCAATGATTGGTTCCGGAATTTTCAAAAAGCCTGCGGTTATGGCATCTCAACTTGGTTCACCTGAACTCCTCCTTATGATTTGGGTTGTAGCTGGAATTATTACTTTATTTGGAGCATTGACTAACACAGAAATAGCTGGAATGATATCAGAAACCGGGGGGCAATATGTTTACTTTGAAAAAATGTATGGAGAATTTACTGCATTTCTATATGGTTGGGCTATGCTTGCTGTTGTTCAAACAGGTTCTATTGCCTCCATAACTTACATTTTTGCTGAATACACTCAATTCTTCTTCCCTTTACCACACTTTTCAGAAGAAATCGAAAAGAGTGTTGTTTTGTTCATTCCCTTCATAGGAGAAGTCGCACCACTAGCAAATATAGGTGTCAAATCACTAACTATTCTTGTAGTTATTTTTTTAACAACTGTAAATTATCTCGGTGTAAAATTTGGTGGTGGGCTTTCTGCTTTTTTTACGATTATGAAAGTCTCTGCAATATTATTTTTAGTAATTTTTGGGTTTTCAAGCGGGGTTGGCTCTTTTGAAAATTTTTCAAAAGACCTCACATTTCAAACTTCACAAAGCAGTTTGTTTTTTGGAATTATTATGGCTCTATCGGGAGCTTTTTGGGCTTATGATGGCTGGAATAACATTACATATATATCTGGAGAAGTCAAAAATCCCCGAAAAAATATACCATTGGGTTTATTTTTTGGAACATTGATTGTTATTATTGTCTATTTATTGATTAATTTGGTGTATTTATATATACTTCCAATTGATGAGATGGTTAACTCGAAATTAGTAGCTTCCGATGCAGCAGTGAAATTCTTAGGTGTATATGGTGGCGCCTTCATTGCGGCTGCAGTTATGATTTCAACCTTTGGAACATCAAACGGAACAATAATGGTAAGTGCAAGAGTTTACTATGCTATGTCCAAGAAAAAAGTTTTCTTTGACATTTATGGCAGAACTCATCCAAAATTTCACACACCTGCTAACTCACTTTTCTTTCAAGCTGTTTGGACCTCAATCCTTGTTCTTAGTGGAACTTTTGATACTCTGACTGATATGCTAATATTTGTTAGTTGGATATTTTATGGTTTAGGAGCTTATGGGGTTTTTGTGCTTAGAAAGAAAATGCCCGACCATCCCAGACCATATAAAGTTTTTGGTTATCCTTTTGTTCCGGCAATTTTTGTGATTTTTTCAATATTTTTCGTTGGTTTTACTTTATATTCTGATATATTGAATTTTATAAATAACAATTTTGCTGCAGGTGAACCAAGAATAATCAAATCACTATTTGGATTATTGCTTGTTTTGTTAGGAGTTCCTTTCTATCTCTATTTTAAATATAAAAATAAGAAAAAATGAAGATTTTGTTAGGAAAATTCAATATTGTGTTATATTTTTATAAAAGCATATTTTAAAAAAGGATTTTTTAATTATCGAGGTAAAATATGTCAGCATTAATTCTCAACATTCACTCAAAAACACCCGAATGGAGAAAAATTAAAAAAGTTGCAGATGCTATCACTGATGGAGCAGTTATCCTTTATCCAACCGATACAGGCTTTTCTTTGGGCTGTAACCTATCAAACAAGGAGGGAATTGAAAGAATAAAAATAATAAGGAAACTGCCAGAACATAAAGAAATGACTTTCCTTAGCGATTCACTTTCGAATGTATCAGAATTTGCAAAAGTATCTAATATTGCTTACAAGACCATTAAACGGCTTGTGCCCGGTCCGATAACCTTTATTCTTCCTGCAACAAAATTGATTCCTCGTTATGCTCAAGATCCCAAAAGAAAAACTGTTGGAATGAGAATTCCCGATAATATTCTTTGTCAATCAATAATTAAGCAGCTGGGGCATCCGATAATTTCAATTAGTGCAAAAGACCCGCTTGGCAGACAATTTGACGATTATGATGAATTTGCTCAAACATTCATCAATCAAGTGGATTTAATCATCAAGATGGACGAATATAGCTTTGTTGGTGAATCAACTGTGATTGATATGACTACTGATGAATTTGTTATACTTCGTCACGGTGCTGGAATTACCAAAGTGCTTGAATTTATCGAATATAATGAATAAATTCAATCCTAAAACATAAATTGTTGGGATTCAGTTAATCCTCTGGAAATAAATAGCTCAAGCAATTTGTAGCCAAACTTTTTGGTTTTAATGAGGGCTTCATCCATTAATTTGTCGGCTTTTTCAAGATCGCCAAGCAAGAAAAGGAATTTTGCTTCTATAATGTTTTTATAGATACTATAGCTATTTCTGGTTGTCTGGTATAAGTTTTCGTGATAATCGTTTAATATCACATAACCATTTTCAAGTTCTCCCGTTTCGAGATATGAATTAGCAAGAAAAACTTTTGCAAGATCAATTTCGGGGATTCTTAATTTATTGATAGATTGATCATATTTGGGATAAATCTTTTCCCATAATAGTTTTGTCAGTTCATATTCTCTGCAAAGATTTAATGCAAAAATTATCGCTGAATGGTAACAAGGGATGAATTCCTGATATTTATTTGTTGAATGAATTTTTTCTTCGTATTCTAAAATTAAATTTAACAGCTCTTTTGGTAATGAACCTTCGAAAAAATAATAGTAAATTGCTTTGAAAGCCATTAGTCGCCCTAAAAGAAGAGGATGCAATTCCAAAGGATTAAATTTTATCCCATCAAGTAATTTTATCTCATACTTTGCTTCTTCATATTCAGCTTCAAGAATGAATTTATACAAAAGCAATGAATGCCCAAAAATTTGACCCTCGGGTGATTTATTATAAACCAAATAATACCAAAGTGCTTTACCATATTTTAAAACTAAAAAATCAATATCAACAAAAGTTTCAAAATACCATTTTTGCCAGTTTGTATCTGCCGCAAATCGGGGTATAAGAACATCGAAGGCTACATTATCGTGCCTGAGTGCAATACCAATAGTTTGAATTGTTTCCCAGTATTCATCAAAATATTGAAACTTATCGGGTTTTGTAAAATAATCATACTTTTTTATTAACTTATTAAGATTAAAAACAACATCGTATTCCTTTTCGAAGAATGCCAGTTTGATTAACCATTTGATTATTTCAGTCTTCAGTTGGTTGTTTTGATATCTTTTAAAAATAAACTCAAAAGTCGAAATCGAAAGTTTGTCATCTTTAGCAGCAAAATGAGTAGCAATCAGAAATTCAAGCAAATTTTTATGCCCGAATTGTATATGAATTGACATAATCCCAAAATTATTAAAATGCTGATACTCCCTTAAAATCCCGAAGGATAATAGTTCGTGATATGCTTTCGGGTTATTTTTGAATGCATCATTCATCATAAGCTTCTTTTTCGGAGCCGCTATACCTTTGTATCCATAATCAAGCTCTTCTAAAATAGCTTGAATAACAGCTTGTTTACCTTCGGCAAAGCTACCAGCAGAAATTTTGGTCCTTAGAAATTCTATAAATAATTCAGTTTCACTTTCCGGAACTGCGTTTTTTTCTTGAATCAATTGAATGAACATCTGAAAATAAAGAGGAAAAGAAAGAACGTAGGAAAAATCCTCTGATAGAATAACTTCTTCTAACTTTTCATAAATATTTTCATCAAAGCTACTTCGAAGATTTCTTGCTATTTTAAGCATTTCATCAGTGCTTAAAGGAGGAATATTTGTAAAATCTTCGTTATAAACTCTAAATGGGACATTATACCAATAGTTCTGTATGTTAGGAAAATTATTATGATAATAAACAAAACGATTCCAAGTAAGATTTCTCATAGCTAAAATAACTTTAAGCCAAGGAGTTTCAGCATTTGATGCAATTAAATTTAATATTGCCAAAATAACCTCACGAAGTTGGCTTTCTTTTTGGCTAATTTCATCAACCGCATCAAGCACAAGAATCATTCTGCCTTTTGGTGGATTCTCACCAGAATATATCTCTCTATAATTTTGGGTGTGATTTAATCCAATTTGTCCTGCCAGCCATCCTGCAAAATCAAAACCCCTGACTAAAAAACCGTTGAGTAAACTGCCATCAATAAACCAAACAATGTCATTTTTATAAACAGGGACATCAGAAAACCAAATTTTTTCAATAGTTTTTGCCAAAAGTGTTGATTTTCCATAACCACCCGGAGCTATAAAAGCAGTGGCTGTATAATTTGACTCAAGAAAATTCATAATTTGCTCAATAGCAAATTCTCTTTGGATTGTGTGTTCATAGGCAATACCGGTTTTTTTCTTTAATGCTCTTAAATTGAATTGAGAAATAGAATAAGCATTTGATTTTAAATTTTCCCAAGTGATTTTGGTATTATTTTGTCCGTTTTGTGAAAAAAAATCAAAAGTATTTTGTTGTGATTGAGTGTCAATATCAGCAATATCCTGCCACGAGCTATATCCACTAAATATTGCAAGAGTGTCTAAAGTATATGGAGAAGGAAGATTTTTAGCAGGATCAAGACCAAAAAATCTCCTTAAAGTTGTTATTCCAATTGTTCTATCAGTCTTATCCAAAATTTTTTCTGCTAAAATCTCACAATCGGAATGAGTTGCAATCTGTCGTCTGCCAAGTGTAATTAACACGGCGTTTTTTAGTTTTTCCAACTTATAAGGCGATATATTTAACCTTTTACCCATATTCTTCAAAAAATGGAGGAAAATGGAACTTTTTTAAAAAAAACTTGTATGTTATTTTCGCTTTTGATATTTGAATATTTTGTATTTAATAAGTTTATCAAAGTAAATTTAAAAAAAATTTTCAAATATTACTTTTAATTATTATCGTTTTTTTAGTTAAAATTTTTAGAGGTAGCTATGAAATTCGTTTATTCTTTAACAAAAGATGAAGAAAAAAAGCTCAATAGAATTATTAGAAATGGTTCCACTCATAGAACCCGCCAACGAGCTCATGCTATTATGTTAAGTGCAAAAAAATATTCCATTGATAATATTGCAGTTATTTTTGATGTTCACCGTGATACCGTTAGCCGTTGGATTGATGTTTGGACTGAAAAAGGAATTCACGGACTTTACGACGCACCTAAACCCGGTAGACCAAGAATTAAATCGAATAACACCAACTACAAAAATGGTGTCTCCAGTTCTTTTAGTTAATTTTTTTCTTTAAAAAGTTATTAATCTTAATTTGTAATAACTTTTACGTTTGGAAGGAAAGATTTTATCTTTTCAATTTCAGATATAGTAAATTCATTCTTACTCAAATCAATTACTTGTAAGTTTTTTAGCTCGGTAATTGTTTCAGGCAATGAACTTAGCTCATTATAGCTCAACTCAAGCTCTGTTAAATTAGATAAATTACCTATAGAGTCAGGAAGAAATTGTAATTCATTTTCATAAAGAATCAATTTCTTCAAATTTTTAAGTTTTCCAATAGAATTAGGTAACCCAACAAGCAAATTTTTATAAAGCCTCAATTTTTCTAAATTTTCCAAATCGCCAATAGTCTCTGGAAGAGATGTAATATTATTTTCGTGTGCTTCGAGTTTTTTCAAATTCTTCAGATTCCCAATAGTCTCAGGCAATGAGATAAGATGATTTCCGGAAATTCTTAATTTTTCAAGATTTTCAAGATTTCCAATTGTATCTGGTAAGTTAATTAGTTCATTATCATTAAGAACAAGTTCTTTTAGATTTTTTAATTCACCAATACTATTTGGTAAATATTTTAATTTATTGTGGTTCATACCAAACCACTCGAGATTTTTAAGCAGACCGATAGATTCGGGAATATAATAAATCTCGTTCCAGCTTAGAACTAAAGTTTGTAGATTAAATAAATTAGTAATAGCTATAGGGAACTCAACTAATCTATTTCCGCTTAGTTCTAATTTTCTTAAATTTACTAAATTTTTAATTTTGTCAGGAATTTCTTTGATTTTGTTGTTTACTAAATTGAGTTCGATTAAATTTGGAAAGTAAAATATTTCTTCCGGAAGTGATTCAAGATTTTTCAAATGAAGGTCAAGCTTTGTAACATTTTCGGGTTCCTTCAAAGCTTCCTTCAAGGAATAAAATGTTTTCAATTTCATCTGCCTTTCTGATATATTATTATTTTCATTAGACATTTTTTCCTCAACTAACGATTGCTTAAATTTTCAATAAATGGAAATAGCTTTCACGCAATATACTAAGTTTTATTTTAATTGAATATTTTTTCGGTAAAATATGTTAAATAAGAAAAAATTGAAACTTGATAATGGTAAAATGCAAAAATCGAACCTATAATAACAGCTAAAAATATTCCGGAAACTAAATAAGTTGTAGAGTTCCTTGTATCAAACACCACCGCAGACGCCTTAATAATTCTTAAAATTACCCATACCATAATAAGCAAAAACAATATAAAAATAACCCAATTCAGAAAAACGCTTAAACTTAAAAGCTTTGTCAGAATGATGGAAAAAGGTAATAGTATTAATATTGGGACACTTGCCCAAGTTGTTATTGTCAATGTATCAGTAAAAAATATTCTGCTTCTTATGAAAAATGTGAAAATTTTTAAAATAGAAGATATCAAAGCACTTAGTGTGAGAAATATAAATGATAATATAAAAAGCATTAATTCAGGTGACCATATTAAATCAAATAAAAATGCAGCTATATTTCTCCAAGGAATTAATAGATTTAGAGCAAATTGAACATATTCATTGTTTTTTAAATAAAATAATACAGAGGATAAAAATAACCCCAAAGTGAATGATATAATGATATTCAAAGAGATTGTTTGAAGTAATGACATTATTCTTTGGTCTCGAATATCAGCATAGAAATTATATGGTCGCAAGAAAGCTCGAAAGATATATTCGCGAAATCGCCTAAACCTATTTATCATAAAAATTATTGCTATGCTCAAAATTAATCCAATGATTATAAAGATTATTGGTGTTTTCTCGGCATAGGTTCCTGAATCGAGCATTGGTTCTTTTTCTTTATTAAAAAGAGCCTGAAGTGTTGCAAATGAAATTCTATGATTCCTTGATCTATCTGTCAGTCCTGATGTATTTATGAATTTGTTTTGGTTTTCTGCTAATAGCAGTGGTGCTTCTAATTCATAGTCAGAGTATGACCAGATTATTGAGCCGTTGAGATTGGCATCTTCGGCTATATGATAATATGTCTGGATAAAATAAGACTGATACTCCAAAGAGTTAGGATCGGAAAAACCGTTGTGATTGTCCGGCTGGACTATTGTGCCATAAGTTAATATTAATGGTTTTCCTGCGGCTAACTTCTTTATTCTTTCTAATTCATTAATAATTTTTTCTTTGACTGAATATTTTTTGGTCGTTTGAATGATTATAAAGTCAAAATTTTTATGGTTTAATTCTTTTATACCGAATAGAATTGTTTTTGAGACTAATCTTTGTGAATTTGACTTGAATAGTATTAGCAAATCATTTATTGCTTTGTCAATTTTTTCATTACCTTCTTCAACTCCATAAGACAGATTCCAAGAAAATAATGAAGGATGGATTGAAAAATGATTAATAATCCTATCAGCAATATTTCTCATTCTTACTAAATTATCCTCACTTAGCAACAGACTTGCAGGTGAATAGTAAAGCGGCAGGTCGATCATCATAAATAATCCATACTTATCGCAAAGATATGCAAGGTATGGATGGGGCACTCCATATTTAAACCTAATAAGATTGGCTCCAAGAACTTTAATAGTCTTTATATCGTTTTCCATTCTTTCTGCGCTTAAAGTTTGGTTATAGGCGCTATAATCTTCTATATAATCAACTCCGTTGATTACAATTTTTTTCCCATTAAGAAAAAAAGAAGGTTGGTTATTTTCCAAAGCTGTAACAACTGATTGAAAACCGAGGGTAATACCATAATCATCAATTGTTTGATTGTTCTTCGAAATTTTTAAATTAATCTCGTATAAATTAGGATTCTCGGGTGACCATAATAATGGATTTAAAACATTTAAATTAGTATTGAATAGAACTGTCCGGTCTTGTTGAATTTCTATTGATTGGCTTTGAGATTGAGCAACTATTTGATTTGTTTGTTTATTTTTAATTATAACATCAGCTAAAACAGAGGTTTTTCCCAATCCTAAGGCAATTAAGGAATCTTGTGTTTGTGTTTTAGCACTGAAAGGAACAATACTTCCAGAGGAAATTTTTGCTTTAACTTCGACCATTGCAGATGAAAAATCTGGTTTCAAAGTTGTTTTGTAACTCAAATCGCTTATCCAAATCTGAGGGGTTCCTATAAGCAGAACATCTCTTATAATATCGGTGTAGATTTTTTTGGAAAAATTATATTGAGATTTTACTTTTTGTGCGTTATCGCCAGCTGACGATAATTCTAACCTGATTGTATTTGTTTCTTTTTGAATTAATCTCGATGGAATTTGAACAGTAAAAGGAGTCATTCCTCCGAAATACTTACCAATAAATTGATTATTAAAATACACTTCGAGATGGTCATCAATCCCAAAAAAATAAAGTTGCCAAATGAATTTATTTAATATATTTGGGTCAATTTTGACGGTTCTTTGATAAACAACCCTGTTTTTTGTGTTATAGCTTGATGGAATCGTAACAGTCTGCCATTGTTCGTCACTATCAAGCATTTCCCATTTTCCACTTAGATTCACAATAAATCTTGTTTCTGATTTAATGATTTTTGATATGTCTTCTTGCGTAAAAGGTGCATATTCCTTTGCAGTTAGCCCTGATGTTGCTAATAATAAAGCTAAAACCAATATAAATCTAAATTTTCTCATTATTCTCTTACAATCGTTTAAATTTTTCATATTATTCAAGTTTATGAACATAATCAATCCTTAAAATATCAAAAATCAGATATTAACAGGTAAACCTTTGATTAAAGACTCTTGAGCAGCGAATGTGGCAACAGAAACAGCTTTAATTTCTTCATAACTAATTGGAAATGGCTTCCCTTGAGAAATTGACTCTATTACTGCTATTACTTCTTCTTTGTGCCCTTTCTTTCCGTCAAAGTTATATTTATTAATCTTGCCTGAATTAATAAATTCAATAATTTCAAAATTCTTCATTATGGCTACTGAACCGCCACAAAATACTTCACAATATTCTTTTTCTAATTTTGAATCCCCATTTGCGAGATAATTTAAATTACCGACCGACCCATCTGCAAATTTCAAAACAATTGCTACACTATCACGATTATAAACATCATCAGATGAGGAAGCTAAAGAATAGGCAAAAACCTGTGTCGGAAGAGAATCAGTAAGATAGACCATACAATCAATAAAATGACAGGCTTCGCCTATAATTCGTCCCGAGCCTTGATTTTCTCTATAAACCCAATGATTAACCGGTATCTTACCAGCATTTACTCTATATGTTATAAATTTTGGTTCCTGAAATTGACTTAATAAAACCTTGATTTTCTTGAAAGGTAGAGAAAAACGCCTGTTGTAACCAACCATAATTTTTCCGTTTAATTCTCTTACCAGCTTATCAATTTCTTCCATTTGCTCTCTATTGACAGCTAAGGGTTTCTCAACAAAAATCGGTTTGTTGTTTTTTAAAGCTTGTGTTACATAATGGCTGTGAGAATCGTGCCTTGTTGCACAAAAAATTAAATCAATATCAGGATTAGTAATAATGCTTTCGGAATCAGTTGTTGCCAATTTAAAACCAAATTGCTTTGCAACAGTAGCAACATTGACAGGGTTATTTGTTGAAACAGCCACCAAAGAAGAATTTGTCGATTTGATATGAGGTAACAGGTATGAAGTCCCAAATTGCCCCGCTCCTATAAATCCAATACCAATTTTATCTTTTGCCATTTCTTTATGGTATTCTATAAATTTTTTAGGGATGTCATTTGTTTCAGGATACTTAATCAAAATTCCAAGGTAATCATCTTTTACTTTACCAGTTATCAAATCATAAGCTTTTACAGCATCATTTATTGAAAAAATATGAGTTGTTAAAGATTTTGTATCTAAGCTCCCTTTTCCAATAAGCTCAACAATAGCCTCCATATTTCTATTTTCTGTCCAACGGACATAAGGAAAAGGATAATCAATTCCTTCATCTTCATAGTGAGGATCATATCGCCCCGGTCCGTAGCTGCAAGAAATAGTTATCTCAAGCTCTTTTTCATAAAATGGACTTCTTGGTAAATTCATATTGACAGCACCAACAATAACAACTCTCCCTTTCTTTCTTGCAAGCTCAATTGCAAGTTCAATTGGTTCGTTTGAACTTGTGCTAGCAGTAATAATTACTGCGTCAAAACCATTACCTTTAGAAAATTGTTTCATTAAATTTATGTTATCAAAAGTTGATAACAAGGTAAGGTCACAACCAAAGGAAGCTGCTTTCGGAAATAAAGACTCGTCAATATCAAGCCCTAAAACGCTGCAACCTGAAGCTTTTAATAACTGAACTGTGATTTGTCCAAGCAATCCTAAACCAATGACTGCTACTTTTTCGCCTAATCTTAAGTTGGCTTGTCGAACACCTTGCAAAGCAATAGCTCCGAGTGTAGTATAACAAGCTTGTTCAAACTCAACATTATCTGGAATTTTAACAGCTAAGTTTTTTGGTATTGCAAGATATTCAGCGTGAACTGCCAATCCAGCACCACCACAAGCAACTCTATCGCCAATTCTAAATTTATCTGTTTTACTTTCCAAAACAACGCCAGCAGCACTATAGCCAAGTGATTTATAAGATTCCAATTTTGACTTAACTTTGGCTAATGTGTTAATTATACCCTCTTTTTTAACACTGTCAATAACTTGTCTAACTTGATCAGGTTGCTGTTTTGCCCTTTGAATTAATGAAGCTTGGGTATTAGTAACAGATATTTTCTCTGTCCCTGCGCTAATGACTGAATATGCAGTTTTCACAAGAATTCCATTTTCAGGACAGGATGGTGCAGGAAGATCCTCTATAAATATTTCCCCAGTTTTTTGATATTGAACAACTTGAAGCATTAATTGATAAATGAAAATTCAAAAATGCAAAGTTATTAAAAAATCTAATGTTCTGAAAAATAAAGATTTTGTTATGGATTTAATAGGTTACTTTTCACACAAAAAGAAGATATGCAATTAAAGCAGTGAGAGAATATCTAAAGATAACTTTTCTCTTAAAGTTTCGAGCTATCGAAACTTCATAGAAATAGGCTGAAGATAAAGAAATTAGTATGATTAATATTGCAAATGGGATTGTGAATTCAAGCGAAAAGCCTCCGGGCTTTAATCTCCCAATGCTTGGTATCCAAGGTATTCCATAAAGTAAAATTAAGTGTGCAACATAAACAAAGAGTGCTCTTTTACCTAAAATTGAATAGAAATTGGAAAATTTCTGAGTAAACTGATAAATTATTGAAACTATACTAATGAAAATCAAGACACAACCCAATCTCATTATGGAAGTCCCGGGATTTGCCTTCAATGGATCGAAAAATAAACTGTTGTATGGATTAAATATTAATGAAACAAAGTAACTAATTATTAAAAGGGCTATCCCAACAATAGGAGCATATCTAATTATATTTTTATATCGTTTTTCCTTCGGAAGAGACTTTAGATAGGTTCCAACCGCAACACCAGCTAAAATAAAACCTGTATAAGGAAAGATTGGAAATAATGTTCCCTTATCTATTGAAAGATAAGCTGCTATTGGAATAGGTAAATATTTAAACCAATCAACCAAAAAAACGAAGGGCGTCAGGGAAAATACTGCAATAGCTCCAAAGAGCGAAGCTAAGCCTAAACTTTTATCATTTTTTGTTAGCTTAAATAATAAAAGAACTATTAGCAAAGAAACACCAATCATTTGAAGAACATTAACCTGAAAGAAATAACCCCAAACGGTGCTTTCTACAAATGGTAAATGGAAAATTTTCTCTGCTGGAAATACTAAAAGATACCCAATTAAAATTAAGTTAACTGCAACGAAAATTCTTCGTGAGATTGTCTTTTTGGGTAAGATACCAGTTTCATCTCTTTTATTGGCAAAAACCTGAACAATACCTGAAACTGTAAGAAAAATAGGGGCTGTCAGACCACGGAAAAAGTTCCAGATATTCCAAGTTAAATTGTTGTAATCTATAAGGGCTGGATTGGTTAATTCGAAAATAACATGCCCCTGAACCATCATTATCATTGCGATGATTCTTGCTAAATCCAAACCTGATAATCTTTGTGATTCTTGATTGAAACTTAGATTTGTGCTTTGTAATATTTTTTTATTTCTGAACATTTTTCAATATCGGCTCAAAACCGATATCAAAATTATAATTAAAAAAATTAATACTAATTAAAAATAAATTAAACTTTGTTAATAATTAAGTTAATCAAAATAAAATCAAATAATTAACGAAGACACCCATTAATTATTTTCTGATGAATAAATCGAAAGAAAAAACTGGATTGATTTCTCGAGATTTTTATAATTTCATTTTTTTAAATAAACTTTCGGGAATTGCTTTTACTATACACATAATAAATTTCCAGAACCAAGGGAGATAAACTACATCTTTTTTCAGTTTGATTGCTTCATAAATGCCTCTGCCAACTGATTCAGCGGACGCAAAGAGAAAGTTCTTAGGTAGATGTGCAGTCATTGGAGTATCAACCAACCCCGGTTTAATAGTGATTATATTAACATTGGAATGAAACATTCTATTGCGTAAACCTTGAAGGAAAACTGAGACACCTCCTTTGGCAGCACCGTATATATAATTGCTTTGTCTGCCTCTATCACCGGCAACTGAGGATATAACAGCAAGAGTACCTTTTTGCTTTTCCTCAAAATAATTTGCCACAATCGAAGAAAGGGAGATTACGCTGACACAATTTATGTTAAACTCTCTTAATATAGCTGGATAATCTTTTTGAATTGAGGTTTGATCAGGGAGTGTGCCATAAGCTATAAGAACAATATCAATTCCATTTAGGGCTTTCGAAGCATTTTCGATTAATTCTTGATGTTTATCAAAGTTAAGAGCGTCAAATTCTTCGATGAATATTTTGGTTTCATACCTTGTTAAAATATCTGATTTAACCGACTCAAGTCTTCCCTTTTTTAAATCTGCAAGATATAACGCTGCACCATCTTTTGCAAACAATTTCGCTGTTTCTTGAGCTATTGCTGAACAAGCACCTATTATCAAAACCTTTTCCATATAACAATATTTTCAAGTTTAAATTATCTAAATTAATCAAAAAGTTATATTTAATCAAAGTAAAATCTTGAAACAGAAATACTGATGTTTATTCATCGTCTTTAAAAAGTCAAAATTATTAAAGGAAAAAATATGTTTAATTTTTTAAAAAAGTTAGTCGGAACCAAGCATGACCGTGATAGAAAATTGATGGAGCCAATTGTTGCTGAAATTAATAGAATATACAGCGAGTTAGACTCACTGACCGACGAAGAATTAAAAGCCAAAACTGATGAATTTAAAAATATAATCAAAGAAAGAACGAAAGAACTCGAAGAAGAAAAAGAAACTTTAAAAGCAAGACTTATTAATGAAGTCCTTGAAGTAGAGGAAACACTTGATATAAAGGATAGAATTAAAGAAATTGATAACGAAATATTTTCAACAATAAACGATACTCTCGATGAACTACTTCCTGAAGCTTTTGCTGTAGTCAAACAAGCCTGCAAAAGATTAACAGAATCCCAATATAGATATGAATATGTTGGACAGTCTTACACTTGGGATATGGTTCCCTTTGATGTTCAATTGATGGGGGGTATAGTTCTACATCAAGGAAAAATAGCCGAAATGGCTACAGGCGAAGGAAAGACATTGGTTGCTGTGTTGCCTCTCTATCTTAATGCACTTGCTGGAAAGGGCGTCCATTTAGTAACTGTTAATGATTATCTCGCACGTAGAGACTCCGAATGGATGAAGCCAGTCTTTGAGTTTTTAGGTGTTACGGTTGGTGCTATTCAATCCAATATGGATAGCGAGACTCGAAAGAAAATTTATAACCTTGACATTACTTATGGAACGAACAACGAATTCGGATTTGACTATCTGAGAGATAATATGGTTATTGACAAGGACCAGATGGTTCAACGCGAACACTGGTATGCCATTGTTGATGAAGTAGATTCCGTTTTAATAGATGAAGCAAGAACACCTTTGATTATCTCAGGTCCTGTCGGTCAGGCTTCAGATCAGAAATTTGACGAAATGAACCCAAGAGTTAAAAGGTTGGTCGAAGCTCAAAATAAACTTATCAATCAGATTACATCCGAAATCCCTAAATATCTTGAATCGAATTCCAAGGAAGATAGAGAAAAAGCTGGGATGCTCCTCCTAAGATGCCATAGAGGTCTTCCAAAACACAAAAAATTAGCTAAATTACTTCAGGAACCTGAAAATCAGAAATTGCTGAAAGAAACCGAATTATTCTTTCTGCGAGATCAAGGTGTCAGGATGCATGAAATTGATGATGAGTTATATTATACTATTGATGAAAAAAATCACCAGATAGATATTACAGAAAAAGGGAGAAACCTATTAATCATAGGTCAGGAAGATCCAGATATGTTTGTTATTCCTGATATAGCAGCCATTATGAGCGCTATTGAAGGGGACTCTACACTAAAACCAGAAGAAAAACAAAGAAAAATTGATGAAGCCAATTTGCTTTATGCTGAGCGAAGCGATAGAATTCATACAATCCACCAACTTTTAAGAGCTTATTCGCTCTACGAAAAAGATGTTGAATATGTAGTTCAGGATGGCAAAGTTCAAATTGTTGATGAATTCACCGGCAGAATCCTCGAAGGCAGAAGATATTCAGAAGGTCTCCATCAAGCTATCGAGGCTAAAGAAAATGTTACAGTTGAGCGAGACACTCAAACTCTGGCTACCATAACCTTGCAAAATTATTTCAGACTTTATAGAAAATTAGCTGGTATGACCGGAACTGCGGAGACAGAAGCTGCCGAGTTTGAAAAAATTTACAAATTGGATGTTGTAGTCATTCCAACAAACAAACCTGTTATTCGCGAAGACCGAGACGATTTAATTTTCAAAACAAAGCGAGAAAAATATAATGCAATTATTAATGAAATAGAGAAAGAGCTAAAAAATAACAGAGCGATTCTTGTTGGAACAACAAGCGTTGAAGTATCAGAAATACTCAGCAAGATGCTGCAACGAAGAAAAATCCATCATAATGTATTAAACGCTAAGCAACACCAAAGAGAAGCTGAAATAATTGCAAATGCAGGGAAAAAAGGTAGTGTTACTATTGCTACTAATATGGCAGGGCGTGGAACTGACATTAAATTAGACCACGAAGTCAGAAAAAATGGTGGCTTAGCTATTATTGGCTCTGAAAGACACGATGCACGTAGAATTGACCGCCAATTAAGAGGTAGAGCCGGAAGACAGGGCGATCCCGGTTCATCTCAATTTTTCATTTCTCTTGAAGATGATCTGATGAGACTCTTTGGCGGAGAAAAAGTTGCCAACGTGATGAGTGGCCTTAAAATAGCCGATGGCGAAGCCATCCAACACCCAATGCTCACAAAAAATGTTGAAAGAGCCCAGAAGAAAGTCGAAGAAAACAATTTCGGTATCAGAAAAAGACTTCTTGAATATGATAATGTTATGAATCAGCAAAGAGAGGTTATATATTCAAGAAGAAGATTTGCTCTATTTGGCGAAAGGCTTAAAGGCGAAATTATTGACTCTATTGAAGAACTTGTCGAAGAATGGTATGATGAATATCATCCCGATTTGAATTTAACTGGCTTACTTAATACCGTCAGGGCTAATCTTTTGTCTGACGTCAAAATGACACAGGAAGAATTCGAAAAATTAAGCAAAGATGAAGTTATCAAGCGAATTATGTCCGCTGTTTTAGATTTCTACAATAGAAAAGAAGAAATGCTCGGCACAGAATTTATGGCAAATTTGGAAAGAATAGCTGTTCTTCAGACTATTGATGAAAAATGGAGAGAACATTTAAGAGAGATGGACGAACTCAAAGAAGGTATCCATTTGAGAAGTTACGGTCAAAAAGATCCCTTGCTTGAATACAAATCCGAAGCTTACCATCTTTTCGTTCAGTTAATTAAAGATATTAATAGAGAGTCTGTTAATCTTGTTTTAAAATACTTCCCAAGAGTTGTTGAACGCAGAGTTCCCGCTGGTTATCGTGGTGCTAAAGAGGAAATCGGACCCGACGGACTTCCCAGAATCAGAAGAACTGTAACAGACTCCGGTTCAATGAGATTCACACACTCCTCCCAAATTCCATCATACCTCGTGGGTGGTGGCGGTGGTGGTCAAGAACAACCTGAAGTAAAGGTTTCAACATATAGAAAGACTGAGAAAACAGTTGGCAGAAATGATCCCTGTCCTTGCGGCAGCGGTAAAAAATATAAACACTGTCACGGAAAAAATGTAAGTGTGAGTTAAAAATTTCTTTTAGCTATTTGATTTCTTTTCTGCCGATTGAATAGTATTCAAATTTGAGCTCTCGCATCTCGTCAAGCGAGAATAGGTTTCTACCGTCAAAAATGATATGTTGTTTCATTAAGTTCTTTATCTTACCGAAATCGGGATTTCTGAATACAGTCCATTCGGTGGCTATAATCAAAGCATCAGAGTCAGCAAGACAATGATACATATTTTTAGCATAAGAAATCTTATTGCCGTATTTCTGCTCTGTATTGGGCATAGCTTCAGGATCGTAAGCATCAATTTTTGCTCCGCCTTCAAGCAATCTATCAATAATTCTGAAAGCTGGAGCTTCCCTTACGTCATCTGTGTCAGGTTTGAAAGACAAACCCCATAAAGCAAATTTCAAATTTGAGACATCCCCGTTAAACCTTGCCAGAATTTTGTCAATGAATCTATTAATCTGCTTTTCATTTACTTTTTGGGCTGCCTTGATGATATCAAGTGAAACATTTTCTTGTTCTGATGAATGAATTAATGCCCTGACATCTTTTGGAAAACAGGAACCACCATATCCTATTCCAGCAAACAAAAATCTCTTTCCAATTCTGCTGTCAGAACCTATCCCCAAACGAACTTTATCAATATCTGCTCCAACTTTTTCGCAGTAAGCTGAAATATCATTCATAAAAGAAATTTTCACGGCAAGGAAAGAATTTGCAGCATATTTAACAACTTCTGCACTTTTTTCATCGAACACATAAATTGGATTACCACTGCGGACAAAGGGAACATACAGGTCCCTCAAAATTTCTTCAGCTTCTTTATCATCTGTCCCGATAACTATTCTTTCTGGCTTTAATGCATCTTCGAGAGCAAATCCTTCACGAAGAAATTCTGGATTACTGCAAACTGCAAATTCTTTGTCTGGAATTATTTCTCTGATAATTTCCCTGATTTTTGAAGTTGTTCCTACAGGAACAGTGCTTTTGTTTACGATTATTTTCTTTTCAGTTAGGTTTTTGTTCTTGATAATATTGGCAATCTCACCTGCAACTCTTAAAACGTGCTGTAAATCTGCGGAACCGTCCTCATTAGGAGGAGTAGGCAGACAAAGAAAGATGATTTTACAATTTTCGACCGCATCATTTAATTCAGTTGAAAAGTGTAATCTTTCCTCCCTGATATTCCTTTGCAACAAGGTTTCGAGACCGGGTTCGTAAATTGGTGATATCCCCTGCTTTAATTTTTCAATCTTTTCTGGGATAATATCAATACAAAAGACGTTATTTCCGGTGGCAGCAAAACAGGTTCCTGTTACAAGCCCAACATAACCGGTTCCGATTATTCCAACATTATAAGACATTTTCTTTCCTAATTTTTTGACAATTAAAGATTACAAAATTATGAATTATAATGTATTTGAACTATAATTAATAAAAAAAGATTTCCTATTTGTTTTTTATCATTATTGATTTTGTTTAATTTTTTTTTTGCATAAGTTTGTAAAAAAATATTAGAAATGAGTAAAATTCGAAATACTAATGAAAAAAAAATAAATAAGTTCGAATTATTTAATGAGGTTTTTATGAAACAAATCTCCACTTTATTAGCTGTTTTTTTTATTTCAATTTTCTTCAGAGCCTCAGTTTGTAGCCAAATTCCTGAAACGTTCAATTATCAAGCCCTTGTATCTGAAAGTAGCGGAAAAAAAATTGATGATGGAAAATATCAGCTTACCTTCAGTCTCTACGATAATATTTTTTCATCAGTTCCAATCTGGTCTGAAACTCAAGAAGTAGAAATCAAAAATGGCTATGTGAATGTTTTTCTTGGGCAGAAGACGAAGTTTAGTTCTAAAAACGTCAATTTTTACAAGCCTCTTTATTTGGGTATAAAAATAGGTAATGACCCTGAAATTAAACCATATATACAATTGACTGCAGTTCCTTATAGTATGGTAGCAAAAACTTTAGACTATACAAATGCAAATGATGGAGATGTCCTTACATATCGAGACTCAACAGTAAAATGGGCAAAAATTGTTACAAATTCCGAGCCGGCTAACACAGAAGTAACCTCGGACAAACCTGCTTTAACCTTGAAACAAAACGGAACCTGAAGCGTTCTGACTATGTCAAAAGGAATGGAATCAAAAACAACTGGCAAAAACTCTGATATTACGCAAGATAGAATTTATGATTTAATAGATGTTTTGACTGGCTATTGTGCATTTAAAATTGCTGTTTATTCCAAAGATTCAAAAGGTATTATATCCGAAATTTATCATAATGATAATATTCATGAAGCATTCTACGGATACCATTATGGTATGGGTAGAGGTGCATCATTTATTTTAGATAACAAGCTGAATACAAACTTTGGAATGTATATTAACCATTTAGGCAAAGGCGATGGAATATATTGCAGGCAAACAGGTGAATCAGGCGTTTCGGGTTGGTTTTTTACTGAAAACGGTAAAAATTCTAAATCAACAGTTATTGGCGATAATCGTGGATTAGGGTCAGCGGGATATTTTATCAATAAGAATGAATCTAATCAAGAATCTGCACTTGTTGGTATTACTCAAGGTGAAGGAAATGCCATCTCCGGTTATGTAAATAATGCAAAAGGTCACGCAGGTTCATTTATTATACAGAATCCAGACAACGGCGGAGCATCACTTTCCGCATATTCCAGTGGTTCAACTACTGGAACTGCATTATATGTTAAGTCAACCGGAGCTTGTAGAGCAGCTTCGTTTGAAAGTAATAGTAATACTGATCAACCAACTGTATTTATTTCTAGTTTTAATCAACCAGCTATTTTTTCAACTACAAAAGGAGCAGGTTTAGCTGGAATATTCACGGATGATGCATCGAGGAATAGCACAAATCCAGTTTTGCTGGCTCAAAGTAAAACTGGTATCACAGCTTGTGACATTATATCAACCTCTAACACCAATGCACCTGCTATGAGGATTACTAAAGAGGGTTCTTCTTCAAATTTGGCTCTTCAAGTTAATGGTAGCATCGAATGCAACGGAAGTATTTCTAAAAAGGGTGGCTCTTTCGTCATTGACCATCCGCTTGACCCCGAAAATAAATTACTTAGTCATTCTTTTGTGGAATCACCTGATATGAAGAATATTTATGATGGGATTGTGGTTCTTGATGATAAAGGAGAAGCTACAGTGATTCTTCCTGATTGGTTTCAAGCATTAAATAAAGATTTCAGATACCAACTGACTTGCATTGGTGGCTGGGCTCAAGTATATATTGCTGAAGAAATACAAAATAATAAATTTAAAATCGCTGGAGGCAAGCCCGGAATGAAAATATCATGGCAGGTTACAGGTGTTCGCCACGATAAATGGGCTGAAGAAAATCGCATACAGGTTGAACAGCAAAAGTTCCCTAATGGTATAGCCAATGAAACACAAGCACCTGCTATTAAACCTACATATAATAGCTTGGATTTACAACCTACGGTTGATTTTAATACGCTTATAAATAAAAATGAGCAATCTTACATTGAAAGCAGAAAAAATTTAAGACCCAATGACAAATAAATTATAATTATGACTAAATAAATTATAGTAAATAGCTCCAAAAAATTTAACTTGTTTAACAAAACTAAGTGATAAATATGAGACCATATTTCTTTGTATTATTAAATTTTATATTGATTAACTTTAATTTATTTTCTCAAAATGATACAATTAATGATTACTATATCAGAAGTTCTGGATTTAGAGTTTATACTTATGAATACAATAATGTTTCCTATCCGCTTACAGGTTCAAACAATATGTATTTTATGCTTGGTTCAAAATTTGTCTTCAGTGGACAGTCAAGATTAGCAGGTGTTTTAATTGCTTTTGCCGAGAAAAAAGTTGTTGTTGATGATTTGCATCAAATCATTGTTTATCATCTTAATCCTGTTGGCGATATGCCAACTGGGCAGGCGATTGGGGTTGGAGAATTCAAACTTAGCCAATGTGATACTAATTCAATAAATCCAGTTTTCACTTGGCTACCTATTGAAAAAAAACCAGCTTACGTTAATTCAAATTTTGGAGTTATGATTCATACCAGAACAAGACAAAGTGGTGATGATTATTTGTCTGTCTTTACAAACCTTCAAGGGGACGGGCAATTACAAAAAACCTGCTTCGATATGTATATTGACAATCAGAACAATTGGGTTTATGAAAATCTCTATGATTTCCCAATCAAACCAAAAAATATAACTAATCCTGATATTGATTTAATGATGATACCCGTTCTGGATTTCAGCACAGATGTTGAATCAGAGTTAACTTTGAATGGCTTTGTAATCAAAAAAGTGTTCCCAAATCCTGTTGATGATGTTTTAAACATAGAACTTGGGAATGATGAACTTATTGATTTTACTATCTCTATTTTCAATATAAATGGCGAGAAATTAGTTGAATATAGTATTTCTAATTCTTCAAATAATATTTCAATAGACACCAAAAACTTATCTGAGGGTAGTTATATCTTTTTATTAAGTAGTAAAAAAGGAAATTTCGGAGGAAAATTTATTATAAAAAGATAAGTTTGTTTTTATATTAAACTTAAACTTTTTAATTCTTCAATAATTTTTGCAGGATAATTTGTAACTATTGCTTTAGCCTTAAAGTTTAAAGCAGTGATTAAATCATCTCGTTTATCAATTGAATAAATGCCAACATAAATATTATTATTCAATGCATCTTGGACAATTTCATCATTGATTTCTGTTATCGAGCAAACAAAAGCATCACAAGCGATCTCATTAGCAATTTCTGACGGTAATCTGTTATCCTTTGGAATTTTTATAGCTGCCGTAGGAATTTCGGGGAACTGACTCTTAATATATTTCAATGAATTATAATAAAACGATGATATTAAAGCTTTGTCTTGATAACCAAAATCGAAAAGAATGCTCAGTATTTTATTTAAGTTGTCAAGATAATGCTCGTTATTGATATTTTTTATTTCCAGATTTAAATATGCTTTATTATTAATAAGCTCTAAAACTTCAGATAGCAAGGGAATTCTTTCGCCAGAAAATTTTTCATCGAACCAAGAACCTGCATCCAATGATTTAATTTCGGATAAGCTCTGATTTTTCGTGAAACCAGACCCATCGGTAGTTCGACTTAAACCTTTATCGTGGAAAACCACAATTTCGTTGTCTGAGGTAACCTGAATATCAGCTTCAATCATATTTGCACCGGCTTCCAAGGCTTGTTTGAAAGCAGACAAAGTATTTTCAGGAGCAGTTCCAGAAGAACCGCGATGGGCTACAATCAAAATTTTATCGGTCTTAGCAAATTCTTTTAAAGCTATCATCTACAGAATAAAAAATTTAGCTATATTGAAATACACAAATAAACTAAAGAAACAAAATTATTTGTTTTTTATTGTTATAAAATTTTATAAGTTACATTATTATTCTTATGTGTTTTGCGGAGGTTAAAATGCCAACATTAGTTAAGATATCAGACATAATGACTAAAGATGTTTTCACTGTAAATATTGATGATACAATTCACAAAGCTGATGAAATTATGCGAGATGAAAATGTCAGACAGGTTCCCGTGATTGATGGTAAAAAATTTGTCGGTTTAATAACCGAAAGAACACTGATGGAATATTCACTCAGAAGACTGTATGATTTTGAAGATGAGTTCGGTGAAATTGGTTACAACAAAATTAATGATTTCAAAAAAGTAATGACAACCGAAGTCTATCTTATCTATCCTGAAGATAGCATAAAAAAAGCTATCGAACTTATGATAAAGAAAAAAGTGGATTGCCTGCCAGTTGTTGATTGGGAGAATAATCTCGTTGGAATTGTTACCTATTACGATATGTTATTATATGTCAATAAGATTTTAAATGAGCAGTTAAGCAAATCCTGAGGATAAGATGTATTCAAACATTAAGTCAGCCTCAATCTTGGGGATTAAAGCCTATTTGATTGAAATTGAATGCCACATTGAAAATGCCATCCCAAATTTTGTTATTGTCGGTCTTCCTGATTCAGCTGTTAAGGAGTCTCGAGAGCGTGTTACTGCCGCTATAAAAAATTCTGACTTGGTTTTCCCCCAAAAGAAGATTACAATTAATTTAGCTCCGGCAGACATTCGCAAAGAGGGGAGTGCTTTTGATTTACCCATCGCTTTAGGAATACTTAGAGCATTGGAATATGTCCGACCAGACCTTATTTCTGATACTTTATTTCTTGGAGAATTATCGCTTGAAGGCACGCTTAGAACTGTTCACGGTGTTCTTTCTATTGCCTTGGAAGCAAAAAATACCGGTTACAAAAGAATTGTTCTTCCCGCTGATAATGCCGATGAAGCTGCTCTCGTTGATGAAATTGAAGTAATACCTGTAAACAATCTGAAAGAAGCGGTTCAGTATCTTAATAAAGAGATTGAAATACCTCCAAGAAAGGTTGATATTTTAGAAATTTTTCAATCAAGTCAATCCAAAAACTTACTCGATATTTCAGATGTCAAAGGGCAGGAAAATGTTAAAAGAGCTTTGGAGGTAGCCGCTGCCGGAGGACATAATTTATTGATGATTGGACCTCCCGGTTCTGGAAAAACTATGCTTGCTAAAAGATTACCAACAATTCTTCCACCTTTGACAATTGATGAATCGCTCGAAACAACAAAAATTCATTCAGTTGCCGGAGCATTGCCGGATAAAGAAGCTTTAGTAACTGTGCGACCTTTCCGCTCACCGCATCATACTATATCAGATGCCGCTTTAGTTGGCGGTGGAATGAATAAAATTAAGCCGGGGGAAATCTCATTGGCTCATCACGGCGTCCTTTTTCTCGATGAATTGCCTGAATTCGCAAGAAATGTCCTCGAAGTCCTTAGGCAGCCTCTTGAAGATAAACAAATAAATATATCAAGGACCAAGATGTCAATAGAATATCCGGCGAACTTTATGTTGGTTTGTTCGATGAATCCTTGTCCTTGCGGAAACTTTGGTAATCCAAATCAGGAATGCACTTGCACTCCAACTATGATTAAGAAATATTTATCGAAAATTTCCGGACCTTTGCTCGATAGGATTGACATTCACGTTGAAGTTCCAGCTGTGAAATATCAGGATTTAAGCTCAAGACGCAACGGTGAAACCTCCGAAGAAGTGAGAAAAAGAGTTGTTAATGCAAGACTTATCCAGCAGGAAAGATTTAAAAAATCAAGAACTAAATTCAAAAATGCTGATATGACTTCAAAGGATTTACAAAAATACTGTGTTTTAGATGAAAGCTCTCAATCACTTCTTAAAGTTGCTATGACAAAGCTGGGCTTTTCTGCCAGAGCCTACGACAGAATTTTAAAAGTTGCAAGAACAATTGCTGACCTTGACGAAGAGGAAAATATAAAAATTGAACATATAAGCGAAGCTATTCAATACAGAAGCCTCGACCGTGAATATTGGAAATAAGTATGTATAACAATAGATTATTAAGTATTTTATATGAGTTTATTAACTGAATCAAAAATCTGGAAAGATTTAAATAGTCATTATAATGAAATTAAGTCAACTAAAATGTATGACTTATTTCAATCTGACCCCGATAGATTTAATAAGTTTTCTTTTGAATTCGAAGATATTTTTTTTGATTATTCAAAAAATATCATCACCGAAAAGACATTAGACCTACTCATAAAGCTTGCTGAACAATCAGATTTGAAAGTATGGATTGAAAAAATGTTTACCGGTGCCAAGATTAATTTTACTGAAAATCGCGCTGTGCTTCACGTTGCATTGAGGCAAAAAAACGGCGACTCGATTTACGTTGACGGCTGGGACGTGCTTCCAAAAATTAAGACTGTTCAAAACAAGATGAAAGAATTTTGCAAAAAAGTCCATAACGGAGAATGGGTTGGTTATACAGGTAAAAAAGTAACTGATATTGTCAATATTGGTATCGGTGGCTCTGACTTAGGACCGGCTATGGTCTGTGATGCTTTAAAATATTATTCAATAAAGGGTTTGAACGTTCATTTTGTCTCGAATGTTGATGGAACGCATATTTCAGAAACCTTAAAAAAACTCAATCCTGAAACTGTTCTTTTCGTGGTAGCGTCAAAAACCTTTACAACGCAGGAAACCATTACCAATGCAACAACAGCAAAAAAATGGTTCCTCGAGAAAACTGGTTATGATGAAAAAAATATCGAAAAACATTTTATAGCTTTATCAACTAATGAAGAAGCAGTCAAGAATTTCGGCATTAACACTGATAATATGTTTGAGTTCTGGAATTGGGTTGGGGGACGGTATTCATTGTGGTCAGCTATTGGCCTTCCAATTGCACTTTATCTAGGATATGATAATTATGATAAACTTTTGGAAGGTGCTTATAAAATGGACCTTCATTTTCGAAATACTCCATTTGAAAAAAACATCCCAGTCTTATTAGCTCTCTTAGGTATTTGGTATAATAACTTTTTTGGTTGCAAGACTTATGCTGTGATTCCTTATGACCAATATCTCGACAAGCTGACCGATTACCTTCAACAGCTTGATATGGAGAGCAACGGTAAATATGTTGATAAAAACGGGGAGTATGTGGACTATTCTACTGGTCCGGTATTATGGGGAAAGCCCGGAACAAATGCACAGCATTCCTTTTTCCAGCTAATTCATCAGGGGACTCAGTTAATACCCGCTGACTTTTTATGTTCGATTGAGAGCCTGAATGATATTGGCGAGCATCATCAAATTCTTCTATCCAATTTCTTTGGGCAAACAGAAGCTCTTATGAAGGGCAAAAGCGAAGAGGAAGTTTTTATTGAATTAAGAAAATCCGGTGTCCCCGATGACAAAATCAAAATTCTTTTGAAGCACAAAGTTTTCCAAGGTAACAAACCAACAAATTCAATCTTATATCAAAAGTTAACCCCAGAGCTTTTGGGTAAAATTCTTGCAATGTATGAACATAAAGTTTTTGTTCAGGGCATAATTTGGAATATAAATTCTTTCGACCAATGGGGCGTTGAACTTGGCAAACAACTCGCTGGAAAAATCTTGAATGAGCTTAAAAATCCCGAAAGAATTAGTTCTCACGATAATTCAACCAATGGATTGATTAATTACTATAAATCAAAAAGAAATAAATAACTTAATTCGATTAATCCATTAAAAAGATGAAACAGGACTCATTGAAAGATATTTTAGAAATAAATGCTTTAGGGGAGAAGTCAGAGTTAATTCTGAAAGGAGAAATTACTTTTAAAACTTCAAAATATTTTGATGATTTTTTTAAAAATAATAATGAACTGTATAATAGTAAAGAAATAGTATTAAACCTTAATTCTATTCAGAATTATGACTCTTTTCTTGTTCTTTTCGTAAGAAATATAAAAAAAATTAGCAATGAAAACGGCATTTCATTCAATATAATATGTGAAAATCAGGAAATACAGAATTTTTTAAATATTTACGAGCAGAAAAATATTTCTGAATCAACTGAAAAGCCTTCTCATTCATTCTTTAAATCTTATGTGTCGAACATCGGGCATTTTTGGCTTGTTGTTCTAAATGATTTGAAGCTATTCATTGAATATCTCGGGGATTTATTCCTAAAATTGTTCTCGATTATTATTAAGCCATTTGAAGTAAGGTGGAAGGACTTTCCTGTGCATTTCACTAATTCTGGTGTGAATGCATTGCCAATTGTTCTTCTTATACTTTTCCTCATTGGTCTAATTTCCGGTTATCAGGGAGCTATTCAATTGCAGCAATTTGGCGCAGATATCTTTATTGCCGATTTAATAGGAATTTCGATAACACGTGAGCTTGGTCCGCTTATGACTGCCATTATAATTGCAGGTCGTTCAGGCTCTGCATTTACAGCAGAAATCGGAACAATGAGAGTATCCGAAGAAATTGATTCATTAAAAACTATGGGCTTTGACATAACTAATTTTTTGGTTATCCCAAGAGTTCTTGCTGTTACTTTCGCAATGCCTTTTTTAACAATTTTGGCAAATGTTGCTGGTATAATCGGTGGTTTGGTCTCCGGTTTAGCAGTTTTGAATATAACAATAACGGGTTACCTTAACCAATTGCAAAGAGTTTTAGGCTTGGACGATATTTTTAGCGGGTTAATAAAAAGTATGATTTTCGGCTTTCTGGTCGCAAGTGTAGGTTGTTTCAGAGGTTTGCAGGTTAAAGGTGGCGCAGAAAGTGTAGGGAAAAATACTACCATTTCAGTTGTCAACGGTATTTTGCTTATTATTCTTTCAGATGCTTTACTTACATTTCTATTCGAAATATTAGGTTTATAAAATAAATATTTTAGGTTTAACTAAATATTGGTTAAATTTGTATTGATTTTCTTTGAATTATTTCTAAATGATGTTCATCGTCAAGAAATATATATTTTTTTTTATTAGCAGAGATAATTTGATTGCATACTCAATTGTCTCTGTTATGCTTATTGTTCTTCTTGTTTTTAATGTAAGTATTGTTTTGGCAAATACTAAACCAGAATTACTAACTGACAGACCTGACATAACAGAAAGTGCCACTGTTGTTCCATTTCGATGCTTGCAAATTGAATCAGGCTTTATTTATGAAAATATACTACGAAGTCCCACACAGGACTTAACTTTTATTACATTTAACACAACACTTTTTCGTTATGGAGTTTCTAAACTTATCGAATTGAGATTGGGAATTGAATATCTTGGAAATTATAATAATAACAAAGTTATGATGAGTGAAATTTCTGAGATTGGGACAGGTCCATTATACCTTGGGATGAAGATACAAGTTACAAAAGAAAACGGATGGCTACCCGAAATAGCTGCCATTCCGGGAATAAATCTTCCATTTACGGCTTATCGTCCTTTTAGCTCACATAATATTGAACCTGAGATTGTATTCGCTTTTTCCAATACCTTAAATGATTGGTTATCACTTGGTTATAATCTTGGTAGTAAATATTTTCACGATAGTAAAAGTTTTCTTTATTGGTATTCAATGGCATTAGGTGCCGATTTATCAGGAAATTTTGGAACTTATATTGAGCTAAACAGCTATTTTCCTAGTATATCACGGGCTACTCATTATTTGAACAGCGGTTTTGTATTTTTACCAGTCCATAATTTGCAACTGGACTGTTCTGGAGGAATTGGTCTTGATTCTTTTTCGTCTGATTTTCATTGGGGTTTTGGTTTTAGTTGGAGAATTCCAGATTGATGTATATGAGAAAAAATTTGAAAATTTTTTGCTTGTTTTTGTTTTTTTTAGTTTTTACACTTATTTCCTGCGATAAAGATAAGAATGCAAATGAAAATAAAAAACTAAAAGTTGTTGCTACAACAACTATGATTACTGATTTGGTCAAGCAAATTGCGGGTGACAAAGTCGAACTAAATGGCTTAATGAAGTCTGGCGTTGATCCACACTTATATAAAGCTACTGAAGGAGATATAAACCTTTTTCTTGAAGCAGATGTCATTTTTTATAATGGGCTTCATTTAGAGGGTAAGCTGGTTGAACTTTTCGAAAAGATGAATAAAAGAGGAGGCAATCTCTTTGCTATCAGCGATGGTATTGATAAGTCCTTTTTAATTACCTCATCAAATTTTGCAAATAACTATGACCCTCATATCTGGTTTGATATAGGTCTTTGGAAAAAGGCTGCTGAGTTCGTTGCTAATAAATTAGCTATAATTGATACAACAAACAAAGAATTTTACCTAGAGAGTTTAAAAACATATATTATTAAACTTGATTCAGCGGAAAATATAGTAAAGCAAAAAGTAAATGAATTACCAAAAGAGCAAAGAATTTTAATCACAGCTCACGACGCTTTCAACTATTTTGGGAGGGCTTATGATTTTAAAGTAATGGGACTTCAGGGCATTAGCACACTTTCTGAAGCTTCAGTATTTGATGTTCAAAATTTAGCCAATTTTATTATAGAAAATGATGTTAAAGCTATTTTTATCGAGACATCAGTCCCAATGAAAAATATTGAAGCACTTCGGCAGGCTGTTAAGTCGAAAGGTAAGGAAATCAAGATTGGGGGTGAACTTTTCTCGGATTCTCTTGGTAATAATGATAAACCCGAAGGAACCTATATCGGTATGATGATTTATAACGTCAATAGGATTGTAAATTCACTGAAATAGATGATTATGGAATATGCTGTTAATATTGATGACTTAACCGTAGCTTATAAATTCAAGCCTGTGCTTTGGGATATTGACCTTGATATTCCCGAAGGTATTATGATGGCAATCGTAGGACCGAACGGAGCGGGCAAATCTACCTTAATAAAGGCAATTTTAAATATTATTAAACCAATTGCTGGAACAATTCTCATTTTTGGTGAGCCCTATCAAAAGAACCGTCACCTTGTTGCTTACGTTCCACAAAAAGGCAGCGTTGACTGGGACTTTCCTACAACAGCATTAGATGTTGTCTTGATGGGAACCTACGGGCGTTTGGGATGGATTAAAAGACCCGGTTCAAAAGAAAAAAAAGCAGCTCTTGAAGCTTTGGAAAAAGTTGGTATGCTTGAATTTCGTAAAAGGCAAATTAGCCAGCTTTCCGGTGGACAGCAGCAAAGAATTTTCCTTGCACGTGCTTTAGTTCAAAATGCCAAACTTTATTTTATGGATGAGCCTTTTCAGGGAGTTGATGCTACCACCGAAAAGGCTATCATTAACATTTTGAAGGAACTACGCTCCTCAGGAAAAACAGTTGTTGTAGTTCATCACGACCTTCAAACTGTTCCTGAATATTTCGATTGGGTTACGTTTCTTAATGTCAAAAAAGTCGCTACAGGTCCCGTTAAAGACATTTTCAATGATGATAATCTAATCAAAACATACGGCATTGGATATCAGATAAGTATTAAGAAATAATTTCTTAAAAATTAAAAAGTTCATCAACTGAAAAATAGCGCCTTCTGATAGAATAGTCAACCCTTTCCGTGCAACAAAAGATGTCCCACACCTCTAATGTGTAGGACATCTGAAAAAAACTATTGTCACTTTGAACGGAGTGAAGAGTCTATTAAATTTCAATGATTTAAATAATATTGATTTTTCGCCTTCGGCTAAGAATGACTGCTTTGTACACAGCTCAAACTTTGCTATCTCTCCCTTTTCCTTTGCGGGCTCTGCGAGAGAAAAGTTTCACGCCTAAATTTGATATGATAAAGATAACTTGAAAAGCTAATTTGTTTTAAATCTTCTTTTTTGCATTCTCAAGACACCATCGTTTCAAATCCTCTTGAGCTTCTTCGAATGTTTTATATTTGTGAACACCTTTTGGATAGTCCGATTTATAAAGCTCTTTGGCAAGAAGAAAAAGCTTGTTAATTCTTCTGTAATATTCTTCGTCTGGCTTTAAGCACCATAAATCTTTTTCAGCTTCCTCAAAAGTTTTAAATTTTTTGACTGGCATTGCACTAACATCCTTTTTGCAACTATTTTTTTAAAAAAAATAAATCCAATTCGTCTTTTTCTCTAAATGTTTTTGATTTCATATCAATAAGAGACTTTACTGTAGCCACTTTTATTTCAAGTTTGTGATTTTTTCCCTTCGAAAATCACTTTTCCTAATCTCTTCTTCAGTATATTTAATTCAATTTCTTCGAGGCACTTTTCAATTGAATTTTGAATGTTGTTAATTAAATTACTTTCCTCATTATTTATTTCTATTGGCTCGCCAAAATTAAAAAAAACAAAAGGAAAACGCTCAACAAGGAATTCAATTCTTATTCCTAAAGGCAAAACAATTAATTCTGAGGGATAGTTTTTAATTATTTTTATGATACCCGGATTAATTTTTATTGGTCTGATAAAATTTGGAAGTAATTCTCCTTGAGGATAATAATTTAAAAGAATTCTTTCGTCGCTTTGAAGGATTTTATTTATATATGAAAATGTTTCAAGTATACTTTTCGGATTTGTCTGATTTATAGAGAATGCTCCAAGCTTAGTGAAAAAATTATATTTTTCAAGCCTTGACTCAAGCATCATAAGATAGAACTTTCTGCGGAAAATAATCCGATTCAGATACCAAACAAAAAAACCATCCCACCAAGTTGAATGATTGGGCAAAATTATTAGCTGTTTATCATCTTTCACGTCAGGAATTTCACCCATCAGATTGAGGCTTTTAAAGGATTTTTTTAAAATACTATTCAGGTATTTTTCAAAGATAAATTCAGCCCATTTTTTATGATTTGCTTGTATCATATATTGATTTTTTAATATTAGACATTACAAAATAATAGATATTTGTATTTATAAAAAATATTAGGTTATCTTCAAATAATTTTTTATATTGCATCACATTTATTTTAATTATGGAGATATTTATGGCAGGAGCAAATTGTAAATGTAAGACTGGAGTCGATGTTTCAGGTGATGTCCTTGCTGAAAAGACTTGTGGATGTGGAGGTAATGGTTCAAAAAACCTTTATGCCTCTGATAGTTTCAGTTTATATAACGAGAACACATCTGAGAATGTTACAACAGCTTCAAGCTGTGCTTGTGGTGGTTCCGGTTGCTGTAACTAATTGAAAAACATTATTTGTTATAAATAAGCCGGTTCAACCGGCTTTTTTTTATTTTATAATCACCACTATTTTTAAAATTAGATTAGTTCTTCTAATGTAATTTTTAGAAAAAAGGAGTTTCAGGCAGAGCTCGCAGGGAATAATACTTTGTTTAAAACAAAATTTGTCTACCCTCAAAAGAGTCTATCTAAAAATGGAGATAAAAAATAGTATTTTCGTCACTCTGAACGAAGTGAAAAGTCTATTATTTCAATGACTTAAATGATATGGATTCTTCGCCTTCGCCTCAGAATGACTCCTCTTTTCACAGCCTAAAACTCTACGGACTCTATTTTTTACTTTGCGGGCTCTGCGAGAAAAAAGGGGTTTCGCGCAGAGCCCGCAGAGAATAATACCTTGTTTATTACAAAATTAGAGTATCCGCAAAGAACGCAGAGATTTTAAACTTTGATTTTTTTAATCCTCAAGAGTCGAAATATCTCCTATTGGCTGACCGAGTTCACGAGCTTTGAGCACTCTTCTCATAATTTTTCCGCTTCTTGTTTTGTAAAGTGTTTCAACGAATTCTATTTCGTCCGGCACTGCAAGGCTTCCCAATTCTTTGCGAACCTGAAATTTAATTTCACGCTTCAAATCTTCGGAAGGCTCAATATCTTTCTTCAGAATAACAAAAGCTTTGATGCTCTCTCCCTTAATTTCGTGTGGCTTACCAATGACTGCAGCTTCGGCAACCGATTTATGAGATACTATTGCACTTTCTACTTCAGCCGTTCCAATTCTGTGCCCTGAGACACTAAGAACATCGTCAGCTCTGCCAAGAATCATAATATATCCATCTTCATCCTTTGCAGCAAGATCACCAGCAAAATAGAAATTTCCAATTTCAGACCAATATTGTTTGAATCTTTCCTCATCGCCCCAACAGTTTCTTAAAGCAGATACCCAAGGTTTTTCGATGATAAGAAAGCCAACTGTATTAGGTGGAAGAATCTCACCCTTTTTATTTACTACTTCGGCTTTAACACCGAAAAAGGGCAGTCCTGCTTTGCCGGGTTTTTGTGGTAAAGATGGCAAAGTGGAAATCATATGTCCCCCTGTTTCGGTTTGCCACCAAGTATCAACAATTACACAGCGGTTTCTTCCAATATTTTCGTAATACCAAAGCCAAGCTTCTGGATTAATTGGTTCTCCAACTGTTCCCAAAATTTTTAAGGAGGATAGGTCGAATTTTTGAGTCCAGCTTACACCGTGTTTCATAAACATTCTTATTGCGGTTGGTGAGGTATAAAAAACATTTACCCTGTATTTATCAACAATTTTCCACCATCTGCCCGGGTCAGGATAATCAGGCGCCCCTTCAACAATCAGTATTGTAGCCCCTAAGGATAGTGGTCCATAAACAACATAGCTATGCCCGGTTATCCAACCAATATCTGCAGTGCACCAAAAAATATCATCTTCATTGATATTAAATATGTATTTGCTTGTGATATGAGTTTGCAAGTTATATCCGGCACAAGAATGTAGAACGCCCTTTGGTTTTCCTGTTGTCCCGGATGTATAAAGTATGAACAATGGGTCTTCAGAATCCATCCATTCAGGTTCACAGACTGGAGACTGGCTTTCCATTAACTTATGGAAATCTATCTCATTTTCAAGATATTCATAAAAATCCCCTTCCCTTTGGGCGACAATGATTTTGATGTCTTTTGGGATATCCTCGACAGCTTCGTCAACTATTGATTTAAGGAATATCTTTTTACCTCGTCGCTTTGTCCAAGATGATGTAATTACAACTTTTGAATTAGCATCTTGAATTCTGATTTTTAATGCCTGAGGGCTAAAGCCACCAAAAACTACTGAATGAATTGCACCAATTCTTGCACAAGCAAGAACTGCTATGATTTGCTCAATCATCATTGGCATATTTATAGTAACAGTATCACCTTTCTTTACACCAAGCGATTTTAAACCGTTAGCAAATCTACAGACTGATTCGAATAATTCTCCATAGGTTATTTTTGCTTCCTGATTGTCTTCGTTAGTATAAATATAGGCAACTTTATTCCTTTTGCCATTCTTAATATGTCTATCAAGGCAGTTGTAAGTAATGTTCATCTTACCTCCAACAAACCACTGATATTTCGGATGATTCCATTCCATCACTTTCTCGAATTTGCTGAACCAGAAAAGTTCATTTTCAGCAATATTTCCCCAAAAAGCCTCAGGATTTTCTATTGACTCCTTGTATAATTTTTCGTAATCTCCCTTTTTCAAAAAAAGAGTGTCTAATATATTTGTTGGTGGTTCATAAACCTTATTTAATTTCAATAGAATTTCGTTTTCCATAAAATAAAAGTAACAATAGTTAAACAAATTTTAAATTAATAAAAATTAATTATTTTTCATAATATAAATTAATATTTAGTCATATAAAATTAATATTTTTATATTTAGTCAAAAATAATTTAAATAATTAATTTCCTATTTTTGTGTTTTTAAAAATGAATGAATTAATTATGGGTAATATTTTTGAATTTAATGGTTATATTCCAGTTATTGATAGCACTGCATTTATTCATCCGACTGCTTCAATAATCGGAAATGTTGTAATTGGCAAAAATGTTTTTATCGGTCCGGGAGCTTCCCTTAGGGGAGATATTGGTGAAATTATCATCGAGGATAACTGCAACGTTCAGGATAATTGCACAATCCATATGTTTCCGGGGGCATCTGTAATTTTAAAAGAATATGCTCACATTGGTCATAACGCAGTGATACACGGAGCATATATTGGACATAATGTTTTGGTTGGAATGAGTTCAGTTGTAATGGATAATTCGAAAATCGGAGACCATTCAATCATTGGAGCACTAACATTTGTGCCTGAGAATATGGAAATTCCTGAAAGGAAAATTGTAGTTGGCAACCCTGCAAGAATAATAAAAGACGTTCCGGAAAAAATGAGTGATTGGAAAAAACTTGGAACAGAGGTGTATATCCAAACAGCAAAGGATGCTATATTAACTTTAAAGGAATGTGAGCCTTTGTATGCTGTTCCAAAAGGCAGAAAAATTCAGCCAGCTACATTAAAAACTTGGAAAGAATTCAAAGAAGAATAACATTGATAATAAATTAAGGAAATAAATATGAAGATAAAAAGCTATGCTTACGGTCAATGGGTCGAAGGTGACGGACCCGGGCAGGAAGTTTTTAACGCTATTACAGGTGAAAAAATCGGTGAAGTAACTTCCAAGGGAATTGATTTCTCTGCAATGCTCGATTATGCGCGAAAAGTGGGCGGTCCAAAGCTAAGGAAAATGACTTTTCACGAAAGGGCAAGAATGCTTAAAGCACTTGCTACCTATTTAATGAGCAAAAAAGATTTGTTTTATCCATTATCATTTGCTACTGGTGCTACAAAGACTGATAGCTGGATTGATATCGAAGGAGGCATAGGAACACTTTTCACTTATGCGAGTAAAGGAAGAAGAGAACTATCTGATTTGCCATACTATATTGATGGAAACTTTGAAAACCTCTCAAAAGGCGGAACGTTTATTGGCCATCACATTGCCGTTCCTCTCGAAGGTGTTGCAATTCACATTAATGCATTTAATTTTCCTTGCTGGGGAATGTTAGAAAAACTCTCTCCAACACTATTAGCTGGAGTTCCTGCAATTATTAAACCCGCTTCCATAACCTGCTATTTGACTGAACTTATGGTCAAAGAAATTATTGCTTCGGGCATTCTACCCGAAGGAGCCCTTCAACTCGTTTGTGGAAGCGTTGGTGATATGCTTAATCACACCGAATGTCAGGATGTGGTTACATTCACCGGCTCAGCCACAACTGGAAAGAAATTGAAACAAACCCCTGCTTTTTTGGAGAACTCTGTCAGGTTCAATATGGAAGCTGACTCCCTCAATTTTTCAATTTTGGCACCTGATGTTACCCCTGATATGCCAGAATTTGATTATTTCGTAAAAGAAGTTGTTAGAGAAATGACTGTTAAAGCCGGACAGAAATGCACAGCAATTCGCAGAACAATCGTTCCTGAAAATATGATTGATGCTGTCTCTTCAGCCTTGAAAGATAAGCTATCAAAAACGAAAATTGGGAATCCACTTTCCGAGGGTGTTAGAATGGGTGCTTTAGCTGGAAAACCGCAAGTCGAGGAGGTTACCGAACGCGTCAAAGAACTTATGCAAGGCTGCGAGCTTATTTACGGAAGCTACGATGATTTGAATTTGGTTGATGCCGATAAAAATAAAGGAGCCTTCTTCCCTCCGACACTTCTCTTTTGCGACTCACCCTTTTCAAAAACGCAGGCACATAACATTGAGGCTTTCGGACCCGTTACAACTCTTATGCCCTACAATAGTATCGATGAAGCTATTGAAATTGCAAAGTTGGGAAAAGGAAGTTTAGTTGGGTCAATTTTCACAAATGATGATAGATATGCAAAAGATTTAATACTTGGAACTGCAAGTTATCACGGCAGAATTATGGTAATTAATCGTGATTGCGCAGCTGAATCAACAGGCCACGGCTCGCCCTTACCCCATCTTGTTCACGGTGGTCCCGGACGTGCTGGAGGAGGTGAAGAGCTTGGTGGTATCCGTGGTGTTCTTCATTATATGCAAAGGACAGCCGTTCAAGGCTCCCCAACAACTATTTCTTATCTTATTGAATCATATTTGCCGGGTGCAAAGCAGACAAATGATGTTATTCATCCATTCCATAAGTATTTTGATGACCTTCAAATAGGAGAAACGCTTGTTACGCACAAACGCACCATTACCGAGACTGATATAGTGAATTTCACTGGAATAAGTTGGGATAATTTTTATGCTCATACTGATGTAACCTCTCTTGATGGAACAATTTTCGAGCAAAGAGTCGCCCACGGCTATTTCATAATATCAGCCGCTGCTGGTCTGTTTGTTGGTCAGGGGAAATGCCCCGTTCTGGCTAATTATGGTATTGATGAACTTCGATTTACGAAGCCTGTTTATGCTGGTGATACAATTTATGTTAAGCTGACAGTTAAAGAAAAAACTGTAAAAGAGACAAAAGCAGATGAACAGCCTCAGGGGGTAGTAAAATGGTATGTCGAAGTATTAAATCAAAGAGATGAGACAGTTGCAATACTGACAATTTTGACTTTAGTTGCAAGAAAATCAAATTAAATAGAAAGAGGATTGAAAAATGACTGACAACGGAAATATTAATGTAAAAATTCAAAACGGAATTGCTGCAATAACATTTTCACATCCAAAGAGCAATTCTTTGCCCGGTGAACTTTTGAGAAATTTAGCAAAAACGATTGAAGAAACGGGACAAAACGAATCTGCAAAAGTGATTATTCTTCAGAGCGAGGGACAGAAAGCTTTTTGTGCCGGAGCCTCTTTTAATGAGCTTATCTCAATCAATACATTCGAAGAAGGAAAGAAATTTTTTATGGGCTTTGGTTTGGTAATCAATGCGATGAGGAAATGCCCAAAAATCATAATTGGTAAAATTCAGGGAAAAGCAGTTGGTGGTGGTGTTGGTCTTGCTTCAGCAGTGGATTATGCTTTTGCTCATAAATCAGCGTCAATTAAGTTAAGTGAATTTGCTTTGGGTATTGGTCCTTTTGTTGTTGGTCCGGCAGTTCAAAGAAAAATTGGAGTCTCAGCCTTTTCACAAATGTCAATAGATACAGACTGGTATGATGCTGATTGGGCTTTATCAAAAGGATTGTATGCCAAGGTATTTGAGACTAATGAAGAATTAAACGGTGAGGTTCAGGCTTTTGCCGAAAAATTAGCTGAACTTAGCCCTGAAGCTGCCTATGAAATGAAAAAAATATTCTGGCAGGGTTGCGAGGATTGGGATGACCTTCTCGAAAAAAGGGCTGAAATTAGCGGGAAACTTGTCCTTTCTGATTATACAAAAAACTATATTAACCAATTCAAAAAGGATTAAAAAAGAGCTAATTTTCGGTAATATCAATTTTTGATTGAACTCCATTTAATATATTTGGGTTAAGCGTCAGCCAACCTTTAACAATATTTTTGAAAATAGGTGCGGCAGTTGCTCCACCATAATAATTTCCCGAAGGTTTATCAAGAAGAACAAGAATCGCTATTTTTGGTGATTCTGCCGGGAAAAAGCCAACAAAAGAAGCAGTATAATCTGTTTTAGAATAGGAGCCTTCAACGAATTGCTGAGAAGTTCCTGTTTTTCCTGCTATGTTTAGACCGGGGATTTGGGCATATTTACCTGTGCCGTTCTCTACTACTCCAACTAATAGTTTTGTGAGTATGTCTGATGTTTTTTGAGAAACAACCTGACGAATTTTCTGTGGCTTTCCTTCAAAAATCATATCCCCTGTATTATTTCTTATGCTTTTAATAACATAAGGTTTCATCATTCTGCCGGAATTGGCTATTGTAGAATACGAGCATAATAATTGAAGAGGGGTTACAGAAATGCCATAACCAAATCCAATGAATTTCTTGCTGATGGTGTTGAACTCATTAATTTTTTTTACCAATCCTTCGGATTCACCATAACTATCGAAGTCAAGATTATGACCAAAACCAAAATCCCGGATATATTTATAGAACTTTGCGTCAGGAATAGAAGCTGCAAGATTAGCAAAAACGATATTGCTTGAATATCTGAAAGCTTCTGAAAAAGTTGTTTTATCAAAGGGATGTGTGTCAGTAATTTTGAAGTCATTATTAACCAAGACACCGTTATAACCATTTACGATACTTTCAGGTTGTATTAAACCCTCTTCTATTGCCGCAGCTGCAGTAACAATTTTAAACGTGCTACCCGGTTCATATATATCAGTTATAGCTTTATTTCTTAAATCAGAGGGATTATCAATGCTCATATTTGGATTTACTGAGGGGTAGGACGACATTGCAAGGATTTCTCCAGTTTCTGGAACAATAGCTATTGCAACGGCTCCACTCGAGCCGGTTTTTAAAGCTCCATTAATAAGCTCTGTATCCATAATTTTTTGCAGTTCAATATCAATTGTCAATTCCACCGAACAGCCGTGTTTTGCTGACTCCACCGGGAGATTAGCAATTGGTCTTAATCTTCCGATTGCATCTCTTAGGACGGTCATCTTGCCCGATGTTCCTTTGAGCAAAGAATCGAGATACAATTCCAACCCTGCAATCCCTTTTGAGTCAACATCAGTAAAACCTAATAACTGAGAGGCAAATTCATTATAAACGTAAGTTCTTTTTGGTTCAACTATTTTTATTAGTCCGGGAATGTTTAAACTCGAAAATTTTGAGGCTTCCGAATCATCAAGTCCCCTAATTAACCAAACAAATGATTTTTTTGTAGTAGTTATTTTATTAATTAATTTTTGATAAGTTTCTCCCTGTGTTGAATCAACTAATAATGCAATTTGCTTAATACTTTCCATATCTTTTAAAACGGTAGGGTCAAGGGCGAAAGAATAGCTGATTCTGTTAGTGGCAAGTATCTTTCCGTTCCTGTCATAAATATTACCTCGTTCGGGTCTTAAAAGGATTTTACTTTCGTGTTGATTACGAGCAATTTCCTGATATTTTTCAGCTTCAACAAATTGAAGTATGAATAATTTTATAGTTATTAGAACTAAAGCCAAAGAAAAAATGATAAAAAAAATGTTTAATTTCCATTTCTTTCTAAAATTTGTTTCCTTATCAATTTGGTTTTTCATAACAATCTAATAACCTAAAAATTTTAAAATAGTTGAGAAATAGTTAATAGCAGTAAATAATATAATAGCTAACAAAATAATTTTTATTACGTTGGCAGGTAAAAACTTTTGCAATCTTGCTCCTGCATACATACCCAAAAAACCACCAACCCCGAACAAAAAGCCAAGGACCCAGTCAGGTGCAATATTTACGTTAGGAAATTGAAAAGCTAAAAGCTGATATGTTATTACACCGATAATTGATGTAGCAAAAGTCCCCATCAAGGCAGCGCCTGCAATTGTATAAACAGGTAATCCAAAGAAGGCAACATAAACAGGAACAAGTATAGCTCCGCCACCAATACCATAGATACCACCAACTATACCAACAATCATACTGATGATAAATATGCTAATCACAGAAACAGAAAAGTTTTCCCCTACAAACTCATATTCAAGTATTTTCGAATTGAATTTCAGGACATTGATTTTGGGCAGATTTACTGCTTCTTTTGAGTGTTGAGTATTTTTTACAAAATCACTAAATTTTTTTTCTGCTTGTGATGCTTTCTTCTTTAATGGTTTGATTATTTCTAATAAAAGCCTAAATCCAATATAAAATAACACCAAGGAAGCAAACACCTTGAAAGCGTCTGGGTTTGGTAGCCACAAAATTCTTATATAAGCTCCGGCAACAACTCCCGGAAGAGTTCCTATGACAACTATCAAAGCCAACTGCCAAAGCATTCTTCCCTCTTTGATATATCTAATCAGCCCTCCGGGAATACCAAAGATATTATACAATTGATTAGTAGCACTTACAGCAGGGCTTGTGAAGTTTAGAATGCTAAATTGGAATGGAAGCAGAAGAAAAGCTCCGGAAATACCACCTGTTGATGCAAGAATAGAAACAAAGAATGAAACTAAAGGTGGTAGCCACCACATTTCAAATGGTAATATTGAAATATCGCCAATCATTTTACTGTATCTTTCTTATATATTATTATGGGTGTTTTCTCGCTTCTAACCATACCAAGTTTTTCTTCGGCAATTTTGGATATTCTTTCTAATGAAGTGAGTTTATTGATTTCCATCCTTAAAAGAGTATTTTCGTCCCGAATCCTTTGGTTTTCTTTGCTGATTGTATGGATGTCTTTCATCAGACTGTTGACTTTGAAGACATTATCAATATAAAAGATTGTTAGAATGGATGAAATAATAATAAAGAGGAAAACGAACATCCTTTTGGATGCACTCCTCCCATTAGAATTAATCTTATTCTTTTCTTCAATCAATGATTAAATCCCCCCAAATCAACTAATCAAAAATACAAAGAAAGTATTTTTGAAACAAATTCAAATTACTTTTGACAAGTAAAAAAAGATTTTAAGAGAGCTGATTTATTTTCTATTTATTTATTATTACTTTTTCAATAAGAATTTCATCGCTGTATTGGATAATTATGTTATACACTCCGGGAGCAAAATTTTCCAAATCTAATTGAAATAATTTAGATTCATCATTTATGTTTAATGTTCTTGGAATTACTTGAAATTCTTTCCCATTAAGATCAAATATTTTAATATTAGGATTATAACCCTCAATTTTTTTAATTTGAATGTTAACATAATCCTTTGCAGGTATTGGATAAACATTTACAATATTATCATCACCTTTTATTAAGTCGTCATCATCAAAAATTTCTTTGAATCTTGCTGAACGTTGAACAATAGGGTTATTAGTAGAAGTGTTTTGATTAAAACCAGCTGAAGAACCTGCAGGATTGCCTCTGTAAGCAAATAATCTAATTCTGTAGCGTGTTAATGCTGTTAAGCCGGTCATTGTAATAGAGTTTCCTGAACCATAATAAACAATTCTTCCTCCTCCACTTCCTGATACAACTTCAGGAGCAATGCTGAAATCGTTGTTGTAATCATCATAATAACCTCCTGATTGAGGTATATCGTTATTATCAAAATCATTCCCTGTTTTCACAACTACCATTGTGCCAGAACCATTACCATTAGTCCAGCTTATCCTCATATTTGTGCTTCTTAAATCATAAATAGTTATATTACTGCTTTGGCGTGATGGAGGTGGATAATAGCTTAATGTCATAAAAGTAACTTCGTTACCATAGCCAGTTCCAGCTTCATTTGTTGCATAAGCTCTAACATAATAATAAGTGTTCAAATTAAGATTAGTAAGATTTGCTGAAAAGTCATTAGTTCCAGTTCCATTCGAAGTTTTACCCTCGTTATTGTCAATAGTTGGGTTAGGATTTGTGCTCCAAACAATACCTTTCTCGCTAATATTTCCATTACCATCTGTAATAGAATTTCCACCAGAAGAAGCACTAAGACCAGAAATATTAGAAACATCGTAAGTATAAAGTGTAGGAATAACAATCTCACCGGGTTCAGGGTCGTCTATCATAATTAAATCTTTTCCTTTAAGAGATGAAAGATCGATTAAATTTTGACTTCCTGTTTTCAGCAAGTGCGAATTTACATTATTTGAATTGCTGTTATCAGCGGAATGAATGTTTAAATTGCTAAAAATGAGGAAAAACATCAAAAACCAAATTATATTTCTGAAAGGAATGCTATTATTTGTTTGGTTTGATGCATTTTTTGGAGAGGAGTAATAATTTTTCATCTTTGTCTCCTTTAATAAATAAATGATTGGAAAATTAAAAAATAAAATTAATTTATCCAAATTTATTTTCTAATCACGGAAAATTTTGCGGTTGCACCAACATCGGAGGTTCGAGAGTTTGCTACAATCAGATAAATTCCTGATGAAACAAGGTTTCCAAACTCATCTCTACCATCCCAAATAACTTTGCGACTTGTAGTATTAATGGTTCTGATATGCTCCCCGTTTGTTGTGAGGATTTTTATATGTGAATCTCTTGCTAATCCTTCTATTGTGAGGTATTCATCAACTTCAGGATAGAATGGTTGAGGATAGCATTCGATTGAATATTCTTTCTCTGGCAAAATTGAAAAACTTGTTGCCATAGATAAACCTGCACGGCTTCCAAAGAAAATCTTGCCAGTTTTGACATCTGTTGCTAAAGATATTATGTCGTCGGCAATGATAGGACTATTAGAAGTATTGAAACTACCGATGGGGAATGTTTCTTCGGGATCAAGGACGAAAACACCCTCATTTGTTGCCACCCAAATATTATTTAGAGCATCAATCATCACATCATTTACAAGTTTTTGCCCTAAAGATTTTATTGTTTGAACTATAGGGTTTGATCCTCGCAAAATAGCCGATGGATTTAAAATTCGGGCAAGCCCTGTTGGGGTTCCGACCCAAATCCAACCGTTACCATCAATTGCCATTGAAGTAATGAAATTATTTGGAAGACCATTAGATTGAGTTAGAATGCCATCAATATCATCAGATGGATTATTTAAGGAACCTTCGTTGAAATAATAAATCCCTCCATTTTCGTTCGAACCAAGCCATTTAGTTCCAAAATTGTCTATAACTAAATACATATAAGTTCTGTTTGTGGCAGTGAATTTATTATAATGAGCGGTGAATTCCCCTTTGGAATTCATAGAGATAAGAATAGGTCCGGGGCTATATTTCCCCCAATTGACAATCCAATATAAATCAGTCTTTGGGTCATAAGTAGCTTGACCAGCAACAACATAATCGGGATTATCTGTTACACCCTGAAGTGGAGAATTTTTATTGTCAAATCTTTTAAAAGAGATAGGATTAGATGAAGCATCAGCTAAAACAAAACCAGTCCCCCAACCGCTTAGGATAGCTTCGCCCTTTTTCCCGATATTCACTCTATGATAGAAATTTGTCATCAATTCCGGAGTATTTTTACTGTTAAAAACAGTCCATTTGTTATTTTCAAATGTCATTACACCCCTGCCAGCAAATTTGTCTTCGGTAGCAATCCACAACCTATTATCAAATGTATTAAAAGCAATATCCATAAATAGATTTGAGGCTGGAAAATTAGGGATAAAATTGTAAAACCTGTTGTTTTTCAAATAGACCAATCCTTTATCTTTAAGGAGAATTACAATAGTTGGCTCCGATTCAATGCCAAGTATTGAAGTGTTTATAAGAGCAGTATCGCTAACACTATAATAAAGTCTATCATTTATATCAGCAACCTGAAATAAATTTGTATAAGCTAAATTATTATTAAATATAAATAGAGATTTGACTCTATCATAATCGGGAAAGGATTTAATAACTATAGCTGAGTCACCACTGATTTTGCAAATGTGTCTTACTGTTGAAAAATAGATATCATCGCCAACCGCACATAAGTTTGTCGTATTTTCTTCAGGCAGACCATTTGATAAATTATAGTTTTTCCAAACTTCAGGATTGATTAATTGAGCATTAATATTTGCAACAGCAATTCCAGATGCTGTGGCAACCCAAATTTTGTCATTATGAAGAAGAATTTGATTAACTTCTGTATTCGGCTGGAATATTCCTAATTTAGTGGGTGTTCTCAAAAAAACTTTGTCCTTGATATGAAATAAAGTTAACCCAAAACCACCACCTATAAAAGCAATTGAATCCCTAAAAACAATATCATTTATTCTCGGCTTCGAAAACCTTGAATTTTTTATATCACTGATATGAACAAACTCAAAATCCTTCGTCAAAATATCAATAACGCCGTCATCTGTTCCGAAAAAAACTAACTTTTCTTTTGGGTAAGAACGAATAACAGAAACCTGCAGACTGAGCAAACCTTCAATATTAGTAAATTCTCTGAAATCATTATCTTTTGGATCGAGAACAAAAGCACCTCCATTGGAGCCAGCCCAGATTCTTCCCTTGTGATCAATTGCTGCAGTGTAGAGGTCAAGCAGATTTGAGTAGTTTCTCCAATTATCAAGAGTAAATTGTGCAAATAAATTTACTGAACAGAACAAAGATACAAAGGAAATTAGAATCCAAATTTTTAGGAACATAAAAATACCCAAGTTGTTAGTTAATTTGGTAGCTAAAAAGATTCCATAGGCATCAGCCAAGAGCTTCCATAAGAGTAACCATTTCAATGGCAGACATAGCTGCATCGAACCCCTTGTTTCCACCTTTGCTACCTGCACGCTCAATTGCCTGCTCAATGGTGTCGGTTGTTAAAACACCAAGAATACAAGGAACACCTGATTCTATACCGATTTTAGCAACACCTTTTGTAACTTCATTTGCAATATATTCAAAATGGGGGGTTGAGCCTCGAATGACAGCCCCAAGAGCAATTATGGCATCGTATTTTTTTAATCTTGCCAACTTGTTCATTACCATAGGAATTTCGAAAGCACCCGGGCAGTAAGCAATTGTGATTTTATCTTCATCAGCATTGTGCCTTTTTAGTGCATCAAGAGCACCGTCAAGCATTTTATTAACTACTATTTGATTCCAGCGAGAAACGACTATTGCAAATTTTTTGTCTTTTGCGTCAAATTTTCCTTCAATTATTCTTGCCATTTAATTAATAACCTTTTATTATGGATAAATTTATGAATAAACAAAAAATGACGCTTTTTTTTTTAAAATGTTTTTAATTTATAAATGATTTAATTAATATTTCGTCAATGAGTTTTTAATTTTTTTCATTGGAGGCAGAATGTTTAAAAGAGTCATAGCTCTTGTGTTTTTTGTAACAATTTTTTTATCCCACGATATCTACTCTCAGAATTTATCATTAAAAAACCAGACAGATTCAATTTCATATTCAATTGGTCTTAATTATGGTCTGGGTTTGTTTAATAACTTGGTAGGTGATTCAATCCCCTACAATGCACAAGCTATGATAACTGGTTTTAGCGATGGGTTACTAAAACAAAAAGGTATAATATCAAATGATCAGGCACAGCAATTAATTATGATATTACAAGAACAGATAATGCAAAAAAGGGAAGAAGCTGCTAATATCGAAAAAGAAAAGAATCTTAAGAGAAGCCAACAATTCCACGCTGATATGAAAAAGAAACCCGGAATTGTTACAACACCCTCAGGTTTACAATATCAAATATTAAAAGATGGAACTGGTAAAACGCCAAAAGAAACAAGTCAGGTCAAAGTTCATTACACCGGAACACTTATTGATGGAAGAAAGTTCGATAGCTCTTACGATAGAAACGAACCCGCAGTTTTCCCAGTTAATGGAGTTATTAAAGGTTGGACTGAAGCATTACTGATGATGAAAGAAGGCTCCAAATGGATGTTGATGATTCCACCAGACCTTGCCTATGGCGAAAGAGGAGCCGGCCAATTAATTGGACCAAATGAAACATTAATTTTTGAAGTCGAACTCCTTGAAGTTATGGATGCTAATCAAATGCAGGAACTCAAAAAAGCTGAATAGTTTGTTTAATTAACTTAAATTTTTATTTTTAGATGAGAGCAATTATTCCCGTAGCTGGAGTTGGAACAAGATTAAGACCACATACATATACCTTGCCAAAAGTTCTTCTCAACGTAGCAGGCAAGCCTATTCTTGCTCATATATTAGATGCATTAATAGAACAGGATATAACAAAATGCACGATTGTTACTGGTTATATGGGTAAGTTAGTTCAAGAATATGTCTTGGCAAATTATAAAATTGACGTTACTTTTGTTCCTCAAAGAGAATCATTAGGGCTTGGGCACGCAATCTGGACTGCTCGCGAGACGTTCGACAATGAACCTTTGATGATTATACTCGGCGATACAATATTTGATGCAGACTTAACTTTTTCCAAAAAAACCAGCTATTCTACAATTGGTGTAAAGGAAGTTGATGATCCCCGAAGATTCGGTGTTGTTATCCTTGACAAAAAAGGGCAAATAAAAAAGTTTGTTGAAAAACCGGAACAGCCTACCTCAAATCTTGCCATTGTTGGAATATATTATATTTCAAATCCTTCTTTGCTCAGAGAAAGTCTTGAATATTTAATTGATAACGATATAAGAACTCGAGATGAATATCAATTGACTGATGCTCTACAACTTATGCTTGAAAAAGGAGAGAAATTTAATACATTCAGAGTTGATGGGTGGTATGATTGCGGAAAACCGGAAACACTTTTAGCAACTAACAGATATCTTTTAAACCAATCATCAAAATCGAGAAAATTTAAGGACGCTGTCATTATACCTCCGGTATTTATTGCAGATGATGCTATTATTCGAAGATCTGTGGTTGGTCCGTTTGCAACTGTTGCATCTGGTGCAATAGTTGAGGATAGCCTCGTCCGAGACTCAATAATAAGTGACGGTGCAAGGGTTTCAAGTTCATTATTAAAAAAGTCAATCGTTGGAAATAATGCTATCGTTAAAGGGCATTTTAATAAATTCAACGTTGGGAATTCAAGCGAAATAAATTATCAATAGTAAAAATTTAGGAGGAGTCATAAATGATTTCAGGTGACACATATTTATTTACTTCGGAGTCGGTTTCCGAGGGACATCCGGATAAGATTTGCGATCAGGTCTCTGATGCTGTTCTGGATGCAATGTTAGAAAAAGACCCAAACAGTCGTGTAGCCTGTGAATGTTTTGCAACAACTGGAATGATTGTTGTTGGAGGGGAAATCAGAACCGAATCTTACATAGATCTTCAAACCCTTGTTCGTGGGGTTATTCACGATATTGGATATACAAAAGATGGATATAGATTTGATGCAAATTCTTGTGCAGTTATCAATGTTATCAATCACCAATCGGTTGATATTTCTTTAGGAGTTGACAAAGGGGGAGCTGGAGATCAAGGTATGATGTTTGGTTTTGCTTGTAACGAAACCCCTGAACTAATGCCAGCACCAATAATGTATGCTCACAAACTCGTAAAAAGGCTATCTGAGATCAGAAAGAGTCACAATCATCTAATGCCTTATTTAAGGCCTGACTCAAAATCGCAGGTAACAATTGAATACACAAATTCAGGCAAGATTTTGAGAATTGACACCGTTGTTATTTCTACTCAACACGACCCTGATGTTACAGTTGAACAGATTAAAGAAGACGTTATCGAAAATGTCATAAAAAATGTCTTGCCGGCTGAATATCTTGATGAGAAAACAATTTACCACGTCAATCCTACTGGAAGATTTGTCATAGGTGGTCCTCACGGAGATACAGGTTTAACCGGTAGAAAAATAATTGTAGATACCTATGGAGGAAGAGCGCCACACGGTGGTGGAGCATTTTCCGGCAAAGATCCAACAAAAGTTGACCGATCTGCAGCCTATGCAGCACGCCATTTAGCAAAAAATGTGGTTGCTTCTGGTCTTGCTATGGAATGCACCATTCAGTTATCTTATGCCATTGGAGTTTCTGAGCCAATTTCAATTCACGTTAATACAAATGGAACTGCTCAGGTTAGCGATAGAAAAATTGAAGAAGTCATTAAGAAAAATATTGATCTCACTCCAAATGGCATTATAAAAAGATTTGACCTAAGAAGACCTATTTACAGGCAGACTTCTGTTTATGGTCATTTCGGAAAACCCGAGCTTCCTTGGGAGCAACTTGATTTGATTAATCTTTTCAAAAGTATTTAAAAGTATATTATATGTAAAATAAATTAAGGAAATGAAACTTTGAACTACGAACCAAAGAAAGCCGAAGGTAAATTCGATGAAGTCCCGGGTAAATATTGCGTTAGGGACCTTTCACTGGCGGAAAGCGGCAAACTTTTAATTGACTGGGCTGAATCCAGAATGCCAGTCCTAATGCACTTAAGAGAAATTTATAAAGAAACTAAGCCTTTCAAGGGCTATAAAATAGCTGGTTGCCTCCATGTTACCAAAGAAACCGCTGTTCTTATCAGAACATTTGTCGAAGCAGGTGCAGAAGTTTCTTGGTCTGGCTGCAATCCACTCTCTACAAATGACGCTGTCGCTGCAGCTCTTGCTGCCGAGGGTGTTTCGATTTTTGCTTGGTATGACAACAAAGAGGATTTCTATTGGTGTATTGATAGAACTATTGATGTGCCGCCTCATCTCACTCTTGATGATGGATGTGATTTAATAAACACAGTCCACGAAAAATATCCTGATATGGCAAAAAATTTTGTGATTGGAGGAACTGAAGAAACTACAACAGGAATCCAGAGATTAAGAGCAAGAGCCGAAGCTAAACAGCTTTTCTATCCTGTTTATGCTGTTAATGATACAGAAACTAAATGGGATTTTGACAATGTCTATGGCACTGGTCAATCAACTATTGATGGTATTATTAGAGCTACATCGGTTCTTCTCGCAGGAAAGAACTTTGTTGTAGCAGGTTATGGTCATTGTGGTTCGGGCGTTGCCAAAAGAGCAAAAGGGATGGGTTCAAATACTATTTGCACCGAAGTAAAATCCACTGCAGCCCTTAAAGCTGTTTTGGAGGGTCACGAAATAATGCCTATGGACGAGGCAGCAAAAGTTGGAGATATTTTTGTCACTGCTACCGGTGTGAAGGACGTAATCCGAAAATGGCATTTTGAATCTATGAAAGATGGTGCAATCATTTGCAATACCGGTCATTATGACGTTGAAATAAATATACCTGAATTAGAAGAAATTTCTGTCTCTAAAAGAACTATTAGACCCAACTGCGAAGAATATACCTTAAAAAATGGGAAAAAGCTGTTCCTTTTAGCTCAAGGCAGACTTGTTAATCTTGCCGCTGCCGAAGGTCATCCTTCAGAGGTAATGGATATGTCCTTTGCTAATCAGTTTATGTCGCATTTGAGATTGGTAGAAAATCATAAAAATGGGACAAAACTTCCTCTTGAAGTTTTAGATATTCCAGTTGAGCAGGATGAATTCATAGCCCGAACTAAACTTAAAATGATGGGTATTGAAATTGACGTCCTAACCGAAGATCAACTTAATTATATTAAGAATTATAACGAAGGAACTTAATAATTTTAAATGATTTAGTTTCTTGAAAAAGAAGCATATTATTTTACAAAAGAGGAGTGTTTAAACTCCTCTTTTTTTATTTTCTTTAATAAATCAGGGATAAATCTATATTAATGGAATTAAGTAGTTTTATTATTATCAATACTAAAATTGTAAGAACAGCAAGTGAAATTGCGAACTTTATGAATTTTTTTATCAGAGATATTACTATTACTACCAAGATTACAGCAAGAATAACTTTCCCTTCGGGCGGTAGATTAAGAAGGAATAGAAAAAAATTTTGTATAAAAGCCAATAACATTTTATTTAACTTAATCGGAATCTGAAAGTGATAATTCCATACATTTCTTTGTTTTCTTTCAAGGGATTAAAACGCCACTGGCGAAGTGCCTCCATAGCAGCTCTTTCGAGCACTGGATCACCTTTTTGCATTGGTATCATACTTGTAACAAAGCCGTCAGCTGAAACGGTAAATCTAATTTTTATTTGGGCGTTTGTATTGACTCCTGCGGGATAATTTGGTATTTTTTTGAATAAAACAACACGATTTCCACCGCCACCCCATTCAATATCACCAAGTCCTTCCCCGAGACCGGGACCAGAACCTTTAACCCCTAAACCGGTTCCATCGGGAGAACCATCGGGAGACCCGATATTCCTTTGGGATGACCCATTTTTTTGATCGTTATTCTTCTGATCCGAAGATAACTGATTAGCAGCAATGATATTCATTGACTGTGTGGGATCATTGGAAACACTTTGCCCCACTTTAGTTTGCATAGCTTTCGAAGCATCATCAAGCTCGCTTGGGGGGTTAGCACCTTGATGAGCCATTCCCTCTTTTGCAAGATTACCTTTGCTCATACCGGTTCCATCGCCTGCACCAAAATTAATAAGCTCTAATGGAATTATCCTTGATTCCCTTTCAGCGAATTTTGGTTTTTCGACGTAAATGGTTCTCAGCAGAGCTATGATAATTAGTGTCAAAACAATAGCAATTCCAAATCCTCTTGCAGTGTTTTGATCCCAAGGGATTTTGAAATTAATTTGCGTTTCGTCTCTTAAAGGAACATACATATTTGAATTCCCCCCGAAATTCCAATCCTAATTTAAACAATTTCAAATAATTAACAAAATTTATTTTATTCTGTCAATTCTTGCATTTTTTATGCCATTTTTTAAAACAGCCAGCTTTGCATCTTCATAATTCGAAAAATTACCAAACCTGACTTTATACCAAATTTCATCTCTTATTTTTTGCGTCCTAATCACACCATCGTAAATTTTTTCAGCGTGTAACCTTAACAACCATTTTTCAGCCTCTTCTTTGATAGGGGTTGAAAAGACCTCAACTACATAAATCCTATCATCCGTTATACTAAACGTGTTATTAGGTCTGTTAGTGTTTTTATTTGGTTGAGAGGGAATTTGGATATTATTTGAATTGTTTTTTGGATATTTTTTTGGTGTAGAGAATTTTGGAAGGTCTTCATCAATTTTTTTCTCATTTAAGGCAAAATCAATCGAAGCATTTGTTTGGGGGATTGTATCCTTCTGAGTTTTTAAAGAATCTTGGGGTTTATTTGTTTCAATCTCAATTTTTTCTGCAGCTTTTGTAACTTTAATGGTATCAGCGATATTATTTTTTTTGCTACCTAAAGATTTAATTTTTTGAATCTGTTGTTGAGTTTCACTGTCAATAAAGAAAAGATAATAAGCCAATAAAATTACACCTATAAAAAAGGTAAAAGAATAAGAGAAAAGAGCGATTTTTTTCCAAGGTAAAACGGGTAGAGCTATTTTTTTTCTGGGTTTTTTTTCTGGGTTTTCCTTTTTTTCCTTTATATTTTTTGGAACCTTTAATTTTTTTGTCGGGGTTGATTTAACTTTTATTTCCTCTTTTTTGATTTCGCTCGGCTTATTAATATCAATTGAGTCGAATTCTATCAAAATAGAGTCTTCCAACTCATCAACAGGTTTAAAATCATTAAAATCAACATTACTTTCTTGATTGATTGGATTGGTCTGATTTGATACTTCATCAGTTTTTTTCAGGAGTGATTTATTTAGATCGCCTTGAAGCAAACTTAAAAAATCTTCATCAAGCTTGACTTCTTCTTCTGGTATTTGATTTGATTGTTCTTTTGTCTCATCAGTTTTTTTCGTAACTGATTTGTTTATATCGCTTTGAAGCAAACTTAAGAAATCATCATCAAGCTTAACCTTTTCATCTGAATTATTATTTTCATCTATTTTAGTATCCACGAATTGATTTTGATACTGTTCTGATACAGTTTCCTCATTATTATCGTGAATTAATTTATCTGAAGTAGTATCCTCAATATCGTTATCTATATTAGTTGCTGAATCATTTAGAATTTCATCTTCATCAGTTTGTTCAAAGCCAAGTTTCTCTTTATGAAGTAATTCGTTATCGTAATTATTCCCTAATTTTAAATTTTCATCTTCTGAAGCATCATTTTTTTTATTCAATTTTTGCAATTCTTCTTCATCTTCATCAAACAAATTCCATATTGTTGCTTTAGTTTCTTCTGAATGATTAGTCTCTTGTTTTTGCTGCTCTAAAAAATCCTTTATCAATTTTTCACTCGCAACAGCATCCTTTATTTCATTGGGCGAAAGCTTATAAGGAAGTTTGCCGGGATATTCTACTCCATTATCCAGCAAGAAGGATTCATCATCAGTATTTAATAGCTCAAATCCTGAAAGAAGTTCTTCTTCCTTTAGTTCTTCATTGAATATAGAATCCATTTTTTAAAATATCAGAATTTCCAGAAAATACCCGCTGTTAAAAATATATCTCTCTCTTTATAACCATTCCAATATTTTATGTCGGAGTTAAATAAGTTCTCTATTTTTAGAAAAACATCAAAATTTTTCGAGAATGAATAAGTTCCACCAAAATTAAAATCAATGAATCCGCCAACTTCTTTTGTGTTTTCCTTATCAACATATCTCGAACCGACATAAAATATTTCTAAATTAGTTCTGAGACTCTCAAACCATTTTTTTCGGTAATTTCCGGAAAGTCTGAAGGGTTCTTTGTAAGGAACTTTTTTACCTGAGGATAACTCATTATTTTGCAATAAGAAAAGAACACTTAACAAATCGTCATCTGAAAAATTGTAGATGCCTTCAATTTCAAAATTAAGCGAACTCGATTTGTCATAATGTAAATTAAATGTGCCTGTGTCTGCATTTAAAAAATATGGTGTCCTGTCAATTACACTATATTTTCCTTTAGCAATGATATAAAAATTCTTATCGGGATGATAATTAACGGATGCTTGGAAACTAACTGGATAGGCAAAATCAATAACGGAACTATCTGTTATATATGGGTTTAATTCGAGTGCTGTGGAAAAACTGTTTTTTTCCAGAGAGGTTGAAAATGAAGCGGCAGCATTAAAAAAATTATTAAAAACATAGGACAGTTCGGCATCAACAATTACTCCTTGTCTGCTTTCGCCCAAAGTTGATTGTGTCATTTGAATTCCACCTCTGCCCTTGAAAACTAAATCATTAAAATCATATTTGACTTTTCCATAGATTTCAAAAAAAGTGTAAGGATTATTTCTTAAATTTCGAAAATCAATGGATGCACCTGCACCAAAAAGGAAATTCTCGAAGTTTCCATCTATATTCAAAAAACCATTAATTGTATTATCCGCTGTGTTCTTATTTGATTGGGAAAGTATGTGTGTCTTCAGCTGGGCGCCTGTTTTAAAATCAAAAACATCGTATCTGCCATCGCTCATTATGTCGAGTGATAGTAATGTTGTGCTTCTTTCGGTAGCATCAGAAAAAGCGTAAAGCTTATAATTATTATGCTTAAAATTGAAATCTAAAGTTGTTAAACTACCTCCAAAAAATAGAAATTTCTCCGGTGCTATATATTCAGAACCGACTTTGGCAAAAATTTTAGTGTAGTCTGAATTTTTAATATGCCCTTGACTTAAATCCAGACCACCGTCAAATGATAATTTATAATCATCAATTGATAATTTATAACCTGCTAAAAACTTTGGTGTATTATACATTCCATATTCACCTGAAAAATATCCTTTTTTAAATGATAGGGAGGTCATACTTTCATTTAATGGTTTGAATGGGATCAGCATCGAAATCTGTTTCTCGAGTGAGTTGATTGAATCAAGATCATCTTTTGTCAAAGGTTGAGTTTTATCCAAAAATTGCTTGGTTCCAGATTGGACATTTAAATTTTCCTTACCTTCGATAAAAATGGTTGGAAGTTCAAGTGGTCTTGTCTCATTTGTTTTTGGCAATTCTTTTTGTTGAGATAACAACGGAAAAAAGCCACAAAGCCATAATACTAAAAATAAAAGATATCTTTTCATTTTCATATTAGTTTAATTCCTATTTTTTTCAAGATTTTTAAGTAAACTGTGTCTGCGTTTTGCAGTTTTACCATAATCATCATCGGCTCTATACTTAATAATTTCCTCATAAGCAACAGCAGCAGAGGAATAATCTCCAATTCGCTCGTAACATTCTCCTAAATTTAACAAGGATAATGTAAACCAATCTTCAAATCCCACAAATCTATCCTGCACAACTTTATAAGATTTGATTGCATCAAGGCAATTACCCGAACGCATATAAATTTCTCCAATTCTATATTGAGCTTCAGCAGAAAGCGACGGATTGTTTGCGTTAATATCAGGATTGGTTGCAAGATAGGAAAATTCAGTTAATGCTGAATCTGTCTTACCAGTTAGTCTATAGTGCATAGCAAGTCTATATCTGCTTTGGTCAGCATATTCAATGCCTTTGAATTTTTCTGCTATTTCCCTGAATAATTTTATTGCAGCGACTGTGTCACCAAGGCTGTATTTTATTGAAGCCAACTCGAAACCAGCTTGAGCAGAAGCAGGATTATCAGGATAATTTTTTTGAAGTAATTTTAAAATGGAGTCCGCTGCTGAAATATCAGCCTGCTGTTTTTTGATTAAAGCAATTTCCAAAAGGCTTTGTGCAGCATAATCCGATTTCGGGAACGATGTTAGCACACGCTTGAAGGTCTTTTCGGCATTTTCGAGATCGTTTAGCGATAGATAACTTTTTGCCATCCAGTAAATTGCTTCAGAATTTTTTTCGTTACCCGGAAATTTTTGAACGAAGTTTTCATATTCGGTAATAGCATCTTTAAATCTCTTGCCGGTATAGAACATTTCTCCTTTCTTGAAAAGAAATTCAGGTGCAAAGGGTGAATTCGGGTTGCTTTCCACGTATTGGTCAGTTATTTTCATTGCTTCGTCAGTTTTTCCAAGCACCATATAGCAGAATTGAATACTTTTTAGAGCATCTGGTGCAAGAGTGCTGGATGGATAAGATTCAACCACTATTTTATAATTTGCGATAGCATTATCATAATCACCCTGATTGTAGTAAGCGTCGCCTATGGAATAATAAGCTCGAGGAACTAAAATACTTTGTGGATAAGCCTGAGTTAAAAAATTAAAGTTTTCTATAGCCTCATTATATTTCTTTTGCTCGAACCTTATCCAGCCCGTTAAATAAAGAGCATAAGGTGCATAAGGGGATCTTGGAAATTTTCTGACAAAAACCAGCAATTCAGTAATTGCTTCTTCATTTTTTTGAAGCCTGTAAAGAGCTTGAGCCAATTGGAAACTACTATATTCTCCTTCATCGCTATTAGCGGGTGCTAATCTTGAGGCTCTTCTGTAAAATTCAGCAGCTTTATTGAAATCTCTGATATAATAGTATCCGTCAGCCTGACGTATTAGAACTTCTAATGTATGTTTAGAATCAGGAAAAAGTCTAATCATTCGCTCAAAAACTTCGGTAGATTTTTTAAATTCTTTTAATCTGAAGTGAGACCAGCCAAGTCCGTAATAAGCTTCTTCAAGATAATGACTTCGAGGATAAAGGTCAATTAAGGTTTTATATTTGTCTATTGAATTATTTAGTAAATCCGATCTATAATAAGCTTCAGCAAGCCAATATAATGCTTCATCATTTCGGTTATGTCCGGTGTTAGTAGCTAAATAAGATAAAAGAGCTGGAATAGCTTCGCCATTTCTATTGTTTTTTACTAACGCAATACCTTTTCTTAATCTGGAATGTGAAATATACCAGGATTTTTGTGGTAAAAGGTAATCAGAACTTTTCATAGCAATTTGCTCAGCAGAATTAAATGATTTTATTGCTTTATCCCAATTCTTGAGCTCGAAATATGATTCTCCAAGCAATAAATAAGTTCTGACAATTGAACTGGCTTCTGTTGCTTCTCGTTCGCTTCGTTCGAAAATCCTGACAGCTTTCTCATATTCACCTTCCTCGAAGTAAATCTGACCCAATTCTATTAGTGCTAATGCTATATTGGGATTTTTAACTTCGGTGGATAAATGAATAAACTCTTTTTTCGCAGTTTCAACATCACCCGCTCGTTTCATAGCAACGGCTCTAAATAGTAATGCTGATGCCCTTAGAATTGATTCATTGTCCTTTTCAGTATTTATTACTGCATCATAATATGATATCGCTTTGGGATAGTCGGCTTTATTTAAATAACACCAAGCTATTCCAAGCCTAACATAGTTAGTTAATTTAGATTCAGTAAATGTATCAAGAAATAAGCTATAAGCTATAATTGCTCTATCAATAAACCTACTCAGTTTGTAAGCTTCACCTTTCAGATAAAGAAGTTCTTCCGAAGCAGACTCGCTATAAGTCTGCTTTTCGTAGTCCTGAGCGTTTTGATCGTTATTTAGAATTTGCTTCCAAACAGTTTCAGCTTGTTCTATGTTATTAATTGCAGTTTGATAATCTCGCAAAATTATATTATTATTAATTTCTCTAATACTTGAGGCAATGATTGTATTTCTTTTTGGATAGAGTTTGATATTTGTTCTATAGTAGATTTTAGCTTTGTCGTAATCTCTATTGATTTCTGCAATAATACCAAGTGCATAAATAGCATCATCAGAGTAGGTTAAATTCGGATATTTTTTGTAACATTCCTCAAACAATGGTTCAGCATCCTGATATTTACCTTGACGAACAAATGAAATAGCATTCCAGAAAAGGCTGTTATGTGCTAATTCAATATATGTTGAATCTTTTATTTTCAGGAAAAATTCCTCTGAGCTTTTTTTTGATTGAGCAAATAACTTTTGTGCTTTAGTATTCTCTTCATTTTCAAAAGCAAAAAAAGCTCTCTCATAGATAATTAATGGAATAAAAGGTGAATTGCTCTTTTCCTCCTGAAACCTCAACAAAATTTTGTCAGCATAAGAGTAATTTCCGCTATAGAATTCGTTTCTTGCTCTTAATAATGTTGCTGCTCCATAGTTGTCAAGTTCACTAAAGCGATTAAAAGCTTTTTGAGTTGACTCTTTCGATAATGATAAAAGATACAAATCGAAAAATTCTTTGCTTTTTGTGTATTCCAAAAAACTGTTTGAATAGAATTCTTCGTTGATTGTTGAATAGAGAAATACTCTTGAAAGAAAGAATATTGATGAAATTAAAATAAATTTTTTTAATTCTAAACGTAAAAACATTTTTAAATAAATAAAATTCATATTAACCCTTAGAAAAAAAATAGGAGTTAAATTATGCCGCATTGTAAATTACAAAAATAATCACTCAATTTCAATTATTTTTATTTAACCTTATACGTATAAATCAAGTTTATTGATTAAAAATTACTCGTTATATTGTTTTTTGTTAATTTTTTCAATAGAGAAGAAGCTGGTGTTGATAGAGATATTTTCTCGATAAGGTAAGAAATATATGAAAAAGCATCAACTTGATCATCGTATTTAGAATTCGGGAAAGCGAGTAGTTCATCCTCAAAATTTTTTAACCAATGAGAATTTTCGGGAAAAAACACATAACCTGCTTCAAGTTTGGCTGATATAGGTAAAGCTCTTGATAATTTGTCTTTTATGGGTTTAAGAGCAATTACTTTCAAACCCTCTCTTTCGAATGTTTGAATAAGAGATACTTGATATTGAACGGATTCGATTCCTACAAGAATACCTTCCCATCTCTTAAAAACATCCCTGATTAAATTTAAATGTTCAGAGCCAATTATACGGTCTCTGATTAAATCCAACAAAATTATTTCTTTATCGGGTGTAAGACCAAATACTATTATAACTGTGAAGTCCGAAGAATTCTTTGTTGAGACGGCTAAATCAACCGTCGCAAAAAGCGAACAGTCAATTTTTCTAACAATTTTAACCTGTTTATTATTTGATGCACTTGAAATTCTCAGGTAATAGTGTTCTAAATCCTCATAATAATATTTGAAAAATTTACGTTTGAAAATTTCTCCACCGGCTGGTCGGGGATTTTGTTGATAAAGTGCTTCGAACCAATAAGACCCAAGAATTTCTTTAATTTCCAACAATTTTTGACTGTTAAATCTTTCGCTCCATAGGGCTTCTCCGTGATTTCGCCCTAAAATGTCGGACTCTTCGGCAATAGCTGGTAATTTTATAAATTTCCAATCAAATATATTGATATTGCTATGTTCTTCAATATCCTTTTTCTCAATTATTCTACCAACAAGGTCATCTTCGTGCCATCTTGTCATAACAATAATTATTATTCCGTCTGGTTCGAGTCGGGTGAAAGCAGTCGAAAGAAACCACTCCCAAATATTATCTCTAATTTTTTTACTATGGGCTTCTTTGTCATTCTTAATTGGGTCATCGATGATAAGCAAATCTGCACCTTTACCAGTCAAAGCTCCACTAATACCAACGCAGTCCATACCACCGCCAAATTCTTCTAAATCAAAACTCGATGCAGATTTTGATTTTGGACTTATTTTTACGTTGGCTAACTTTTCGCCCCAGTTTTCAATAATCTGGATAACCTTTTTGCCCCAACTTGCTGAAAATTTATTACCATAAGAAGTTAAAATTATTCTGTGTGTTTTATTTTTCATCAAATACCAAGCAGGAAAAAATTTCGAGATAAATTCTGATTTTCCGTGCCTTGGTGGAAGGTTAACTATTACTTTTTTTTCTTTTCTTAGTGTCAAGCTCACAAGAAGTTGATTTATTAACTCTAAGTGAGGTGCTCTTTTCCATTTGCCATTTGAAATAAGTTCAGCAAATTCAGCTGGAGTTTCAGGGAAATTGTCTGTCAGGTTTATATTTCTATCTTTTAATGTTCTTTTCATAAGTTTAAATTGAAATTATATTATTGCATAAATAAGCATTAGAAAATGTTATCTAAAGTGTTCTTCTCATAAAATATGTTTGGAATAATTTTTGTATTTTTACTCATTGATTTGAGGATTTTAAGTTTGGATTTAAAGGACAAGCTATCAATTGGTTGTGCAATGATTGTTCGGAATGCCGAAAAAACCATTGAAAGGGCAATTCGGTCTGTCATTCCTATTTGCAGACAAATTGTTGTGGTTGATACAGGTTCTTTCGATTCGACACCCTCAATTGCTTCAAGATTAGGCGCTGAAGTCCATTTCTTTGAATGGATAAACGATTTTTCTGCTGCCAGAAATTATTCGCTTAAATTCTTAAGGACTGACTGGGCTATTATTCTTGACTCAGACGAGGAATTAGTTGCAGATTCCATTTATAATGATATTAGCCTTTTTGATATAAAAAATCTTGGTGGTATTAGATTAACCCTCAGAAATTTTTTAAGTTCTGGAAATAGCGGTTTTAACTCAGAAGAAAAAGAAGATGTTAGCATTACTGAGCATAAATACACAAGGATAATTAGGCATAAAAGCTTTGATGGATATTTTTTAAATTTTCAGTTCAGAGGAAAAATTCACGAACAAATATCCGATTCGATTCAAAATAAAGGTTTTGAAATCTTTGATTCAAATATAATAATTAACCATTATGGTTACTTTGAAAAAAACACTGAAAAAATTAAAAGAAATCTTGAATTAATTCAATCTGAACTTGATAATCAGCCTGAGGACATTTGGCTTAAGTTTCATTTAGCTGAAACATATTTCACTGCTGGTAATATTAATGAAGCCGAAGAGCTGTTTTTAAGCTTATTTGAAAATTATCATCAAAACCCAAATAATTATCCGATTGAACATTACGAGATGGTAAGATTGAGACTTTCTCAAATTGAACTTCAAAGAAATAATTTTGTTAGAGCAGAAGAATTTTTGGATTTTGTTTCAAATGACACAAACAGAGAAGGCTTGAGATTATATATACTGACAGTTATTAATTTGCTTAACCGAAATTTTGAAAAAGCCAAAGAATTTTTTAAAAACCCAGACTTACAAAATTCGACAATGATAACAAAAAAGCAATTGGGAGATATCAAAATTGTTATTAATGAAATTAATAAATAAAGAAGAGTAGATTAATTTTGCAAAGATAAAATTTATCTAAAAAAATTTTAAATTGGCTGTAACTATAATATTTGAAAAGATTAATCTTCTTAAATTTTATTAAGTTAATTAGTTTTTTAATTTGATATGATTATCTTAGATATATTGCGAGTTATATGGCTGTTATTTCTGGAGATGGCACCATATATAATGCTGGGATTAGTATTTGTGGCATTACTTAACCTATTGATAAATAAAGAATTTATAATAAAGCATTCCGGAAAAAACAATTTTTTATCCACTTTTAAAGCTGCTCTTTTTGGAATTCCTCTTCCCCTTTGTTCTTGCGGTGTAATACCATCAACAGTTTACCTTGCTAAAAACGGAGCTTCAAAGGGAGCGGTATTATCCTTTTTGATTGCTACGCCTCAAACAGGTTTCGACAGCATCATAGCTACTTATGGTATGATGGGACCAATAATAGCTATTTATCGTCCAATAGCAGCTTTTTTTATGGGTATTATAGGCGGGGTTTTTGGGCAGTTCATAAAATCTCCCGAACTTGATAATAAAACCGATGAGAAAAAAAATAATAATGTTATAAAAATCAACGAAAAAAAATTACCATTTCCTGAAAGAATAAAAAATACTTTAAGATATTCTTTTGTTGAATTTCTTGATGATATTTCGATTCAGTTTATAATTGGTTTACTGATTGCTGGTTTGATAACTTATTTCATACCCGATGGCTTTTTTCTCGATAAAGGCTATAATAATGGATTGTTGGGAATGCTAATTATGTTAGCAGTTGGAATTCCAATGTATGTCTGTGCTACCGCATCAATACCAATAGCAATAAGCCTAATAATGAAAGGTTTCTCGCCCGGAGTAGCTTTTGTGTTTCTTGCTGCTGGACCGGCAACAAATGCAGCCTCGATAACTATACTTTTAAAAGTAATTGGGAAAAATTTAACTATCGCTTACATTGCTGCTATATCAGTGCTATCAATCTTGTTTGGCTTATTATTAGACCTTATCTTTAAATTATTTTCGATTGATCCAATGAGCCAGATAGCACATATACACGACCATACAACTCATTCAACACCATTGTTTTATTTTATTGTTTCAATTTTATTTGCAGTATTATTAATTTCGTCCGTCTATAGGAAAACCATTTCTAAGTATTTTAGAAAAAATGAAAATGTTCCAAAAGTGGATTTAAGCAATATGATAAAACTGAACATAGAAGGAATGACTTGTAATCATTGCGTTGCAAATGTCAAAAAAGCAATTGAAAAAACCGAAGGTGTGAAAGAATTCGACGTAAGTCTTGTTGATAACTCAGCTTGGGTTGAAGGTGATGTTGACATTGTCAATCTTAAAAAAGCTATCGAAGATATTGGTTATAAAGTAACAAAAATTGTATGAGCGAAAGAATAGCCATTTATCCCGGCACATTTGACCCAATTACGAACGGACACGTTGATGTAATTGAAAGGGCAGCTCAACTTTTTGATAAAGTCATTGTAGTTATATCAATTAACTCAAAAAAAACAACCCTGTTTTCTGAAGAAGAAAGATATGAAATGGCAGTTCAGTCCTTAAACCATCTAAAAAATGTAGAAATTGAACTACACAAAGGACTAACCGTTGATTTTGCTCGAAAAAAGAAAGCTAAAGCTATCATACGTGGAATTCGAGCTATATCCGATTTCGAATACGAATTCCAAATTGCTTTGATGAATAGAAAATTAGAGCCTGAGGTTACAACAATATTTTTAATGCCTCATGAAAAATATACTTACTTGAATTCAAGTATTATTAGGGAACTTGCTAAATATGGTCAAAATGTTGATGAATTCGTGTCGGAATTCGTTTCAAAAAAATTAAAAGAAAAATTTTAAGATAATTTGTTATAATGACTAATTTTTTTCAAATATTAAAATTATTTCAGCTGTTTTTCTTTCTAACTTTACTTATCTATGCAAATTATGACAAATTGTTCTCAAAAGAAATTTTATTAGATAAGCATAATACATTTAATGAAACTTTGATTGAATTAAAGGATGACGACAGCAATAATATTAACTTACCAAGACAAATAATAATTTATAATTGGAAAGACTCCACTTGGGTTTTTTCCGCAAAATGGCTATTCTATTATGATTCTTTAGGAAGAAACACCGATAAATTATACCTCAAATGGAATCTTGACAATTGGGTCAATGCTATGCGTTGGTCATATAAATATAATACACTTGGTTTGCTTTACGAAGAAATTTCAGAAAGATGGGAAAATAACACTTGGATTTTCTCTGAAAGAATAACTAATTATTATTATGACAACCAAAAATTGAAAAAAAGAATCAGCAGAACTTGGGTAGATAATGAATGGAAATATCACTCTCAAGACACATTTCTGCTTAACAATCTTAATCAGAATTCTGAGTGGATATCCAAAATTTGGGAAAACGGTCAGTGGGAAAATTATTTCAAAATTGAATATACATATAATAAATTTGGAAGTGAATTAGAAAATACTTACTACAAATGGAACAATCAAAAATGGGAGCCTTTTAGAAAAGTAAAAAACAGTTATTCCGACTTGAATTTAAAAGATTCTACATTAACACTTAGTTATCTTGATTCTATCTGGGTAAATAACTCTTTTGAATATTTTTATTACGATAAATTTTTCAAACTTATAGAATGGTATTATTCTATTTGGGATAAAAATAAATGGAATAACGTTTGGAAACAATTTTATAATTATAATTTAAATTTAACAATCAACGAAATTTATTTGAATGTTTGGAAAGATGATAATTGGGTTTTTTATTCTAAAAGGGTTTACGATTATTCAAGGGAATTAACATCGAGTGAACAGATCAAAGATAACAGCGAACAATCTTTTTCGGTAAATAGTGATAATGGGGAAATTCTTCTTCAGATTTTTAGCGATGAAAGCACTCCTGCAACTTATGATATTTTCGATTTGAACGGAAATTCACTAATAAATCAAAATTTTGAAATCCTGAAAGGATTAAATTTTTATAAATTATCATCTGACAATTTAACTTCGGGTATTTACTTTATTTTAATCAAATCAAAACTAAACACTAACCTGCTTAAATTCAATTTAATTAAATAAAGAAAGAAATCAGATTCTTACTTAACAAAAATCAATGGGTCACAGCCGCATTGAGGTGAAACGATATTTTTAGCAGCTTCTGCAGCTTCTCTTGTAGCGTAATCTCCAATAATCACAGCATACATTGTATTTTTATCAATTTTTTTGGTGATTATTTCAGCTCGTAGCCTCAGCTTTTTAAACCTTTCAACTTCCGCTTTTGCTGCATCCATAGTGCTATAAACACCGACTTGCAACCCATAAGAAATTTTATCATCCTCTTCATCTTCAATTATTTGATTTTGCTGAGTTGTTTGGCTTTTCTTTATTTGTGTGTCTGATTGATTAGTCTCTTCATTACTTTTCGTTGTTTGAATAGGCTTAACACCTGATTTAAAAAGAGAAACAGCAGTTCTAACTAAGTCAGACGCTGGAGAAATATAATTCGAGTTTGGGAAATTCTTCTTCATATTTTCCAATTCTTGTCGGGCTTTGCTTGTATCTCCTTTAAGTGCATAATACTGAATAATCTTCCACCAAGCATCATTAGCAAATTCATTTAAGGGATATTTTTTCACAAGTCTTTCAAAAATTAAAATTGACTTATTAATATCCTCGAGGACTGACCCGTGAAGCATCATAACGGCTGGATCATCAGGATAATCAGCTAGTAAATCAGGAAGAGCCTTTCTTGCTTCTTCCATTTTGCCTAATGATATTTGCTTTAGATAAACTCTTACTCTTTCAGCTTGAGATTGAGCTAAATAACTAAAAATGATAAAAATACTAAAAACTAAAATTATTAACTTTCTCATAACCCCCCAAAAATTTATGAGTTAATATTATAACACAAACTTAAAAATAATTTTCTTGATAATAAAACTTATTTTTTAACAAAAGATTTTATAATAACAAGGATAATAACACCAATTAGAATGAAAAGAGAAGATAAGGGAAGCCAATCTCCATATTGAGCATAAAATGTTGATCCTTTAATTATGGGAACTTCGGACGCAAACGCCATTCTTGAATACTGTGGAGCTTTTATCAAAGAAAAACCCGTAGGTTGAATTACTCCCGAAATCCCTGTGTTTGCACACCTAACCAAAAATTTTCTGTTCTCAATTGCTCGAGCTACGGCTATCTGATAATGTTGTTCAGGACCGAAAGTATAATCATACCAACCGTCGTTTGTAATCACACAAAGGATATCAGCACCTAATTTTGAAAAGTTCGACACGAATTCGGGATAAACTGACTCAATGCAAATTATTGGTGCAATTTTAAAATTTTGTTCAGGGTTTTCAATTATTAAATTCTTCTGTTCGGTTCCAATAGACCAACTTGAAATCCCAACCCCCCATTCAAGCCATTTTAATGCAAATTTAAGGTGTTCAACATAAGGCACCCTCTCGCCGAAAGGGGTCAATTTCATTTTATGATATATTTGAGGATTTTTGGTTTTATCTTCAAAGTAATTTAGAACAAGAACAGAATTATAGGAATTGTAATATCTTGTTTCATCACCAAAGAATTTTTTTGAAGTAGCTGATATTTTTTCGCCGGGTTTCAAAAATACTATATCTGCAAATCCTGTTAAAAGAGATGTTTGCTTTTCGACAAGGTCTTCAATCAAAAAATTGAAATTATATTCAGAATTTAATTCTATACTATGAAAGGTTATAGCAGTTTCGGGCCAAATCACTAAATCTAATTTTCCAACCGTGTTAATAAGAGAATCCTGCAGATTTTTATGAAGAAAGATTTGTTCTAATGTGCTTATTTCCCATTTCCGCCAAGGATTAATATTCCCTTGAACAACCCCGATTCTTGCAAATTTGCTACTGTCTTTTATTTTCTCAAAATTATATTCATTGACCTTAACAAAGCCATAAATATAAGGTATGATGATAATCGCTATAAGAGATAATAATAAAAGCTTTAAATTTTTTATTTTTAAAAAACCAACGGGGTTCGGAAGTAATTTATTGCTCTGAATTTTTTTCAGAATTATTAAAAATATGGAATTAAACAAAACAATGAAAAAGCTTGCCCCGAAAATTCCTGTTAAATCAATAAATTGCAACCAGTAAAGATTATAAACCTGAGTGTAACCAATAGTCAGCCAAGGATATGCCAAGTCTCCAAATGTCCTGAACCACTCAAAGACAGTCCAAATAAAGGGAAAAATCATTATAGAAAATTCAAATGAAAGCTTTTTCCTTATAATTTTATAAATGATAGAAGGGAGTATAAAAAATAAAGGATGGACAAGCCAAACAGCTATACCTGATACAATGAGGTATGGATCAGTATCAGACTGCCAACTGCTTAACCACCAATTGCTTATTAAATGATACAAAGAAAAAGAAAAATAGATTAAAAGGTATGGTCTTTTGGGCTTTTTCTCCAATACTGAGAAGAGCGGCACAAAAGCGATAAAAGCTAAAAGAGAAAAAGGCATTGGTGGGAAGGATATCCCAAGTAAAAAACCTGTTAGTAAAGATAGTAATATGTTTTTCCCCTTTTTCACTTTTTTATCCAAGAAAAAATAACAAATTTAACAAATCAAGTTTAGATAGATTTAAAAATCATTATAAAGAATAATCAAATTGATATTACGTCAATTGAAAAGCTTAAAAATTAAAAGAGGTTATATGAAAAACATATTAATTTTGATATTTCTAATTATTAGCTTATTTAGCAATCTATCTTGTAATGACAAGAAAACTCAGGAGTTAAAAATGAATAGTGTATATGATTTTGTTGTCAAAGACATTGACGGGAAAGAGGTCAACTTATCAGAATATCAAGGGAAAGTCCTTCTGATTGTAAACGTGGCAAGCTATTGTGGCTACACCAAACAATATTCAGGTCTTGAAGCAATTTACAGAAAATATAAAGACAAAGGATTCGAGATTTTAGCATTTCCCTGCAATCAGTTTGGGAATCAGGAACCCGGAACCAATGAAGAAATAAAAAACTTTTGCTCATCGAAATATGATGTTACTTTCCGACTTTTTGATAAAATTGATGTGAATGGGGATGGAGCTCATCCTCTTTACATCTATCTTAAAGATAAAAAGCCGGGCATTATGGGAACAAAGGATATTAAATGGAATTTTACTAAATTCCTTATTGATAAAAACGGTAATGTTGTTGACCGCTTTGGCTCCAATAAAACCCCGGAAGAAATTGCACCAGAAATTGAAAAATTATTGAACTAATTAAAAAAGTTTACGTATTATAACATTTGAAATCATATTTTAGGATTAATGATGAAAAGAATTAAATTTATTCTGCCATTTCTGATATTAACTTTTAGCATTAACAATTTATTTTCACTTGAAAGAGTTGAATTTAACAAGATTAATTTTGTTAAAGATTCTTTGCCGAACGGACTCAAGGTAATTTATAGTGTGGACAAAAGCGCTCCAGTAGTAGCTGTTGTTGTGAACTATATGGTAGGTTCAAAAGATGAAAACCCCGATAGAACAGGGTTTGCCCATTTCTTTGAGCATTTGATGTTCGAAGCTTCAAAAAATTATGAAAGAGCTTCAATTGATAAATTTGTTGATGAAGCTGGAGGACAACTGAATGCGAGCACTGGGTTCGACCAAACCTCGTATTTTATCAAAGTTCCTTCTAATGAAATCAAACTGCCGTTATGGGTTGAATCCTCAAGAATGAGAGGACTCAAAGTTGACACAATTGGAGTAGAAACACAAAGGGGAGTTGTCAAGGAAGAAAGGAAAATGAGAAACGACAACACACCTTATGGAACTATGCTCGAAAAAACCGTGCAGCACCTTTTCAAAGGAAGTTCCTATGCTTGGACACCTATTGGTAGTGAACAACATATTGACAAAGCAACAATTGATGAATTTAGAACGTTTTATGACAATTTTTACCAGCCAAATAATGCTGTTTTGGCTATTGTTGGTGATATAGACATACAAGAAACTAAAAAGCTTGTTCGTGACTATTTTGGAAATATACCTCCCGCTCCAACCCCAAAAAGAGAACCTTTTAAAATTGCGGAACTAAAAGAAGGCTACAGGGAGATAGTCGAAGACCAGAAAGCCCAATTACCTGCTGTATTTATCAGCTATCGAGCACCCTCAATGTTGGATAACGACATTTATGCTTTTGAGCTATTAAACCAGATTTTATCACGTGGCGAAAGTTCAAGATTATATCAAAGATTAGTTGACAAAGAACAAGTGGCTGTTCAAGCAGCTTCAAACAACTTGTCTTTTCATAAGATTGGTGGAGTTTTATTTTATGGCGTTGCTTCTCCGGGAAAGAAAATCGAGGATGTCGAAAAGTTGATTTATGATGAAATTAATAAAATAGTAAAAAACGGTATTACAGATGAAGAATTAACCAAAGCAAAAAATATCTTGGAAGTAGAATTCATACGCGATAAAAAGAATGTTCTTAAAAAAGCTCAGGATTTATCTATGACTTGGCAATTCCTTGGCAATCCTGATTTAGTCAATACTGATTTAGAAAAATATCTGAAGGTTACTAAAGAAGATATTCAGAGAGTTGCTAAAAAATATCTGGATACTGATAAGAAAGTTGTTTTAATCTATGTCCCTAAACAAAGTTAATTTTATTACATAATTGAGAAGAAAAGATATGAAAAGAGTTTTGTTTTTACTTGTGGTTTTTCTTTTAGGACAATTATTTGTTTACTCACAGGATAATTTTGACCCCAACGTCAAACCCGAACCTCTAAATGAAAAAGAATTTAAATTCCCCGATTATTCTGAAACAAGGCTTGCAAATGGTCTAAAGATATTCGTGGTCGAAGATAACGAGCAACCAACCATTAATTTGAGTTTATTAATACCCGGGGGGACTTCTCAAGATGGTAATCTACCGGGACTTGCAAATATTGTAGCAAGTCTTTTAACCAAAGGTGCAGGAAAAAGAACTGCTTTGGATATTGCAAAGACTCTCGATGGTTTAGGTGCATCCATAAATGTCTCTGCTACGCCCGATTATATCACAATATCGGTGTTTTCATTAAAAAGACACTTTCCAACAGTTTTTGAGATTTTCAAGGATTGCTTGCTTCAACCTACTTTTCCTGAAAGTGAGTTCAACAAATTAATCCCAAAGCTAATTGCCGGAATTAAACAGGAAAAAGCCCAACCATCGAGATTGGCACAAGCATTAGCACGAAGAGTGGTTTTTGGTGAAGACCATCCTTATGGAAAAAAAGAAACCGAAGAATCAATTAAATCAATAAAATTATCGGATGTCCGCGACTACTATAAAAAATATTTTGTGCCTGATTTTGCATCGCTTGTTATAACTGGTGATGTCAAAAAAAGAGAAATTATCAGCACAATAGAAAAAGACTTGTTGAGTTGGTCTAAAGCAAATTCAGAGCGAATCAAGCTACCGGGGATTAATCCTATGCCACTTGGAATTTATTTTGTTGAGCGACCCGGTTCAGTTCAATCAACCATTATTATTACTACAAGAACTGTAGATTATCTTGATTTTGAATACGAAACGCTTGATATGGCAGCCGCTTTGATTGGAGGCGGATTTGGTGGTCGCCTTTCCAGAACACTCAGAGAAACATATTCTTACACTTATTCACCTTATGCTTCCCAAACATCACTAAAATTTATGAATAGATTTTTCTGTGGGGCTGACGTTAGAAATAGTGTTACAGATTCCGCTTTAGCAGTAATGTTGGAGCAAATGACATTATTGGCAACACAACCACCAACCGAAGAAGAAGTAAACAGAATTCTAAGGGCACAGGTCGGGAAATATTTGATGAATTTCGAAAGTTCCAATTTTATTGCTGGATTAATTCAGAATGCAGATTTTCACGGCAAAGCGATGGCTAGCGTAAAATCATATCCCCAAAGAATGCTAGCACTAAGTAATTACGACCTTCATCGTTCAGCAGAAAGGTATATGAACCCCAAGAATGCATTCATAATTGTTGTTGGTGCTCCAGAAGTAAAAGAAAAACTTAATAAATTTGGTAAAGTATTCGTTTATAACCTTGACCTTGAGCCGTTGACAGGCGAAAAAGCTAAATTGGAGAAAGTTTCAATCACACCAAATGAACTGATTGAAAAATATATCAAAGCAATTGGCGGTTCAAATGCAATAAATAACATTAAAACGCTTACAAAAACTGGAAAAGCTTCCTTAGCTGTTCAAGGGAGAAATATTCCTGTTGAAATTGTTGAAAACTACAAAGTCCCTAATAAAAAATTCCAGACCGCAGACTTTGGTATGTACTCACAAAAAATCTGGGTTGATGGTGAAAATGCTTGGTCTTCAGTTCAAGGACCGGCCGAATTGCAACAAGGTCCTGAAGCAAAAAAGCTATTGATTGATGCTGTTCTTTTCAATGATATTAAATTATCATCTCTTGGTTATAACCTTAAAGTGCTTGGAAAACAAGGCAACGAGATATTAATGAAAGCTGAAATGAACGATAATGAATCATTGAATAGAACATATTATTTTGATGCTAATACATTCTTAATAAATAAAATAGAAGGATTCGAAGTAGTTGGTAAAGGTCAGCCGCCACTTCCTGTAACTATTACATTTTCAGATTATTCTAATTTTGGAGGGGTTTTATTACCTAAAAAAGTTGAAAGTTCGAATCCTATGTTTAATATGGAAATCAATTATAATTTTGAGATTAACCCCAATTTAGAAGATTCATTGTTTTCACCACCAAAAACAGGTGAGAAAAATTAATACTAAGAAAGGAAGTTAACAAATTTTCCGAAAGCAATGCTTCTATGGCTAATCTGATTTTTTAAATCAGGTTCCATTTCGGCAAAAGTAATATCAAATCCATCGGGTATGAAAATAGAATCATACCCGAAACCATTATTACCCCTTTCTTCTTTAATTATTCTTCCATAACAAAGGCCTTCGAATAGATAAGATTGCTTTTTATCAACAAAAGCTATAACAGTTTTGAATCTTGCAGTTCTTTTATCATCTGGGACATTTTCGAGTAATTTCAGGACAAGTTTCCGATTTTCAGCATCATTGGACTCTTCACCTGCAAATCTTGATGAATGAACACCCGGTTTACCATCTAAAGCGTCTATTTCCAAGCCAGTGTCATCAGCAAAAGAGGGCAAACCTGATAAATCACTAATTATTGAAGCTTTAAGCTCAGCATTTCCTTCAATTGTTTCTTCGTTTTCCTCAATGTATAAGTTATCGAGGCCTAAATCCTTCAAACTCAAAATGGAAAAAGAATTTAAGTTCATTTTTTTAAAAATTGATTTTATTTCCTTTAATTTATTATTGTTATTAGTTGCAAAAACGATTTTCATAAGAAAATTTCTGAAAAATAATAAATATATGAAAAATAGTTTTAATATTAACGATTAATTTGATAATTTTGTAATTCTAATTGGGTCCGTAGCTCAATTGGGAGAGCGCTAGAATCGCACTCTAGAGGTCGTGAGTTCGAATCTCATCGGATCCACGACAAATAATTTGCCCTGTGGTGTAATTGGCAACACGTCTGACTCTGGATCAGAAGAGTCCAGGTTCGAGCCCTGGCGGGGCAGCAAGAGAAGTAAATTTCTTCGTGATAAATCCTTTTTTTATCATTTCTTCCTTTTTTTTATAATAATATTTTGTTAAATATTTTCAATATTGAGAAAATTCAAACGTTTTTAAATATTGAAATTTCTATAATCCTTTTTAAATAAATGAAATTGCAAAATAAAATATTATTAATGTTTTTATTGATTTCTGTTAATAATTATCTTTTCTCAGAAACTCCTGAAAGCATAGTTGAAAAAAATTTAAGAGCCAGAGGTAATATAGATAGCTTACAAAATTTAAAGACTTTCAGAATAATCGGAAAAATTGAAACTGAGGGAATTGAATTTCCAATGGTTTATTATTATAAATCTCCAGATAAATATAGAATACAAATTGATTTAATGGGACAAAGCGGTATTACGGTTTTTAATGGAGATCAAGGATGGATTGTCGATCCTTCCCAGAATATTTTAAGTCCCCAAATCCTTTCATCAGCTGAAATCAATTCTATTAAGCCAATGCTTAATTGTATCTTTTCGTTTTATTCCGATATGCTAATTGATTATAAAAGTAAAGGGATAGTTCTTGATTCTCTTTATCAAGCTACTTTTGATGGTAAGAAAGTTTTCAATTTAGCTTTTACAACACCTAAAAAACATCACTTTATATATTCAATCGATCCAACAACTTATATTGATCTTTTCCACACAGTTGTTTTGAGTAATACCAATCTTACGTTTCATCTTAAATTATCAGACTTTTATGCTTTGAATGGTATAGTTTTTCCAAGAATAATCGAATCAAAAGTTGAAAATAATCAAAGATTGACAAAAGTAATAATTGACAATATTCAGGTAAATAATCCAATTGATGACAGTTTATTCACCATACCATAGAAAATTTCCCAAACATATATTATTTTTTTTTAATTTATAAAACTTTTTAATGAAAATTAGTTTTTAATGGAGATATTATGAGAGTTGAAATACTTATGCCCAAAATGGGTGAATCATTACAGGAAGGAACAATCCTTAAATGGCTCAAAAAAGAAGGAGATGCCGTTGAACGAGATGAAATGATACTCGAAATTTCTACCGATAAGGTTGACACAGAAGTGCCTTCGCCCGTTTCTGGGGTTCTATCCAAAATTCTCTTTCCTGAAAATGAAACTGTAGAGGTTGGCAAAGTTATAGCTTACATCGAAACGGAAGGAGTCGCAGAAGCTATGCCAAAAGACGAACCAGTGGCAAAAACTGAACCAAAAGTCGAAGAGAAAATTGTTGAAAAACCAAGCAAAGAAGAAATAAAAACTGACATTGCTTCCTCAGTTCAGGCTTCATCAATAGTTGATGTTGTTATGCCCAAAATGGGTGAATCATTGCAGGAAGGAACAATCCTTAAATGGCTCAAAAAAGAAGGAGATGCTGTTGAACGAGACGAAATGATACTCGAAATTTCCACCGACAAAGTTGATACAGAAGTCCCTTCACCGGTTAGCGGAGTATTAATCCAAATATTGGCAAAGGAAAGCGAGACAGTCGAAGTAGGAAAAGTTATAGCTAAAATTTCTGTTGCTGATGGTAGTTCAGTTGGAAAACCGTCAGAAGTTCAGGCAGTAACCGAAGAAATATCTCAAGAAACAAAAATTGAAATTCCACAAAAAACTATTGAAGAAGAACAAACATCACAAGCAAGTAACAGATTTTATTCTCCTCTTGTGAAAAGCATTGCCAAGGCAGAGGGAATTAGTTTTGCAGAGCTTGATACAATTCAGGGAACTGGTTTAGAAGGTAGAGTTACCAAAAATGATATTTTGAAATACATTGAAAATCGTAAGAAAGCTCCAGTTCAAGAAACCAAACCAATAGTAGAGGAACAAAAAAGAATTGAAACTGTTAAACCAGCTCCACAAAAGACTGAACCATCTCCAATTATTACTCCACCCTCAGTCGGTGCTGATGTTGAAATTATTCCGATGGATAGGGTAAGGCAGCTTATAGCTGAACATATGATTTATTCAAAGCACACTTCAGCCCACGTTACAAGCGTTGCGGAAGCAGATGTAACCGGAATAGTCAAATTCAGAGAAAAATACAAAACTGAATTTGAAAAACGTGAAGGCTTTAAATTAACTTACACTCCATTTTTTGCTAAAGCTGCTGTTGATGGGGTCAGGGCTTTTCCAAGAGTGAATGTCAGTGTTGATGGAAAAAATATCATTTTACACAAAAAAATACATTTAAGCGTTGCAACTGCGCTTGAGGATGGCAATTTGATAGTTCCAGTAATAAAAAATGCAGATGCTTTAAGCATATCAGGTCTTGCAAGGGCTGTTTATGATCTTTCTACAAGGGCAAGAAGCAAAAAGCTTAATCCTGATGACATTCAAGGTGGCACATTTACAATAACAAATGTCGGAACCTTCGGCACATTATTCGGAACACCTGTTATTAATCAACCTCAAACAGCAATTATGGGAATTGGAGCAATTAAAAAACGCCCAGTTGTCAAAGAAATTGATGGTGAAGATATTATTGTTGTCCGCCATATTGCTTATGTTTCTATTACTTACGATCATCGGGTTATTGATGGGCAATTAGCAGGACAGTGCCTTGCTGCAATTGTTAAAAGTTTAGAATCAATGAACGAAAAGACAATTAGTTTGTAGAGTGACTTTTATTCTTTTATAAAAATCTAAGAAAAATAAAATAGGGATGTTTAAACTACTTAAATTAAAAACAAAGTAGAACAAACATCCCTTGTTTGTTTATAATGATTCTACTGAATTTCCATAGCTATGATTCTATTCGAATCAATATATTTAATTTGAAAGATAACAACATCGCCTGATTTTTTTGAGTCAATTAATTTTTTTAACTCTCTAGGGGAAGCGACTTCTTTTTTATCAGCTTTAACAATGACACCGTTCGGAGCCATCCCACGATTTGCAGCAACTGAGTTTCTTTCCACTCGAGTTATGAAAGCACCCTTATCAACCTTATAATCTTCTTTTTGATTGGCTGTCAGGTAATTAACAGTAAATCCGAGTTTATCAAATTTTACTTCCTGCTTATCTTCCCAAGTTGATTCATCTTCGCCGGGTATAGCATTATCAGAAGCAGTGTCAGTCTCTGTGTCACGAGGCTCTAATTTGACAGTTTTGTTAATTTTTTTACCATCTCTCCAAATTGTCAATGTAACTTTATCACCTGCCCGTTTTTTAGCTACAAAGCTTTGAAGTTCGTTCGAGGTAGCTACTTTATTTCCGTCAATTTCCAGAATAACATCACCGGGTTCTATTCCGGCTTTTTCGGCAGGACCTTTTTTAACAACATCATTTACTACTACACCTTCGACTTTGTCCAACCCAACAGATTTTGCAATGATTTCATCAATTGTTCTGATTTGAACACCGATATAACCTCTGTTAATCTTACCGTCATCAATCAAATCCAAAACCACGGATTTCACAAGGTCAATTGGTATTGCAAAACCATAACCGATGTAAGTTCCGGTTCTGGTTGCGATAGCTGTATTAATACCAATCAGACTTCCTTCAAGATTAAAAAGTCCACCACCGCTATTACCGGGATTAATAGCAGCGTCAGTTTGTATGAAGTTTTCAACTGCATAGGGACTGCGTTCTCGTAATAATGCCAAACCACCCCTTCCAATTGCACTAATTATACCAGCTGTAACGGTTGAATTTAGTCCAAGTGGATTCCCAACTGCTATCACCATTTCTCCAACTTTTACATTATCCATATTTCCGAAATGAACGTAAGGGAATGGTCCTCCTTCAATCTTTATGACGGCTAAGTCAGTCAGAGGGTCTCGCCCAATAAGTTTTGCTTTGTGCTCTTTTTTATCATCAGTTGTAACAATTATCACAGATGCGTTTTCAATAACGTGATTATTAGTAACAATATAACCAGATTCAGAAATAATCACGCCGGAACCACTTGCTTCACGTGGTCCTTGATCCTCAAAGGGATCTCCAAAAAATCGGAAAAACTCCCTGAACATATCTCTATCAGGGTTCTGCTGCTGCTTTGTATCAATTTCAACTTTTATACTTACTACAGCAGGTATAACAGCTTTTGATGCTTCCTGCAAAGCATCATTTAAAGCTTTTGCATAAGGATTAATTGTAACCGGTGGTTTTGAAGCACCAATCTGGTCGTCAGCGAAAAGATGTGAACCAAACTGCGTGTTTAGAGATAGAACAATTCCTACTATTAGTATTCCAATGAGTGCAAAAATACCAATCTTCTTTACTAATCTCGCATTCATAAAATTATCCTTTTATTTATTGAAATTTCTGGTTTATTAACGAAAAATTCAATGAATTCTTTTTATGAAATTTTTACTATTCTACTAAAAAACTAATTGTGGATTTTTGCTTTGATTAAGATTTGTAGGTATAGAATGAAATATCAATTTTTAATTTTTGTAGAGGCTGGAGTCTTTTAAGATGTCAATTTCACCAAAGGATGGAGTAACATCGCCAAATCCCCTGTCATTCCAGTGCATACAGGAATCTCTTATCTTTCCTTTCAGACTCCTGCATCCGCAGGAGTGACATCGTCAAAACCCCTGTCATTCCTGCGAAGGCAGGAATCTCTTTATAATAATTTTTCGTATAAATCAATCCAATTTGGATTAATACTATTAATCAAATTTACTTTGTATTCTCTTTTCCATTTTTTCATTTGTTTTTCTTTTTCTATTGCTGAATAGATGCTATTAGTTTCTTCGAACCAAACTAACTTCGTGCATTTATACTTTTTTGTGAAACCATCTAATAAACCATTCCTATGTTCGTAGATTCTTCTAATTAAATTATTTGTAACACCAATGTATAAAACTTTATTACTCTTGTTGGTCATTATATAAACATAATATTTATTCATAGTAGCTAATCCCTTGAGACTCCTGCATCCGCAGGAGTGACATCATCAAAACCCCTGCCATTCCAGTGCAGACAGGAATCTCTATTCTTTTTTTTAGACTCCTGCATCCGCAGGAGTGACACCCTCAATTTCCCTGTCATTCCTGTGCAAACAGGAATCTCTATTCTTTTTTTAGACTCCTGTATCCGCAGGAGTAACGGTTTGAGTCGAGTTTCCTACATCTGCAGGAGTGAAAGAGTGATATATTTTAAAACACTATCACTTTTTCTGTTTTTGTTTTTCCGTTGCTCAATATTCTTAGGAAATATACTCCCGGAGAAACCCTTTGCCCCTGATTATCCTCCAAGTTCCAGACAAGTTGATGTGTCCCAATACTTAATTGAGCATTATAAATAGTTTTTACTATTTTGCCTTGAATATCGAGAACATCAATAATGACTGACTTTTGATAATTTACAGGCAGAGTAATATTTACATTAGTTATTGCAGGATTCGGATAAATTTCAATTTCAAAATTATCAACTAATTCAGGCACATCGGTGGCAAGAACATTTTGAACCAGTCCTTTGCTTTCATTATAAAAAGTTCCGCTGAAAGTAGTCTGAAGTTTCACAGCTTTAACTATATAATAAACCATCCCTTCGTGATTAAAATCATCTTCGAAATTTGTTTCTTTAATCATTTTATCGTTAACTTTTATGAAAGGACCGGTTCGGCTTACTCCTCGATAGATATTATAGCCGGCAACATCCTCAGATGGTTTTTCCCAACTTAAATTTATTTTTTTGAAATTCTGTATAACCGTTAAATTCTTAGGCTGAGGTATAGTAGCCATATACATTCTTAAAGTAGGATCACCAAGCAAAGCGATATGGATTTGCTGCATACCAACCTGATATATTGTTGCATTGGCACTTAAATACCAAGCATTTGGTTTATATGTAGTATAATTATTTTGAGAAAGAATAGTTGAAAAGCCAATGTTTTCGCCCAATGCCATATGATGGAAATACCAAGATGGACGTCCAGCCCAAGCACAAGTCAAAACATTTCCTTTGGCTGCTAATGCTGCTCTCATAAAATTATTTTGACTGTCCCAATCACCGAAGTATGACCCAAAGAGCATTGTAAATAATGCTTTTACTTGATTATTCACAAAATCGTTTTTCTTGGATGTATCCGGATCTTTTGTATAACCAATTCCACCGCAACTTGTGTAACTTCCACCTCCACAGCCGTAAGCCCAAAGATAACTTTCATTTTTCAAGGTCCCGAACCAGTCAATACCCCCCTTAACATTTGAATCACCAATTAGAGGTGAAAAGTTTCTCCACCCATTATTTCCAAAGACTTCAAGAGTATACATACCGAAATTATCATCAATCAGACCCTTATACTCATAAGGAATTTCTCCATTTCGATATTTATGGTTTCTGTCGAGGTATTGTTTCAGAAGTTGTATCTCAGAGCTTGAAAATGCTGGCATATTATAGAAATCCACTCTACCAACCTGCAATTTGGCTGGTGTAGTTAGAGTAGTAACATCGAACTTTCCATCATTTCGAGCATTTTTGTTTTCTTTCCTCGTGGCAGATGTAGTATCATTTACGTATAAGTCAGTCCACGATGCGTCATTGGTTACTCCATAATATACGTCTGCGGGCCAAGCACCTTTATGGTCAGGGTGAGCATCGGGATTTAAAAGACCAGAATAAGGAACCGGCACTCGCCCGATAATAAAAACTGCTTTAATGTTTTCAGGATCTTTGTTATATTCTTCCAGAACTAAACTTTTGGTGGTTTTGACTGCATCACCTTTGAACTGTTCGGCTCTTGGTGTGTATTTTCGGATGACACCCCAGCCTTCAGAAATCAAATCATTTTCGAGTATAGCAATTTCGCCGGCAAGTGCTTCAGCAGTCAAGCTGTCAATAAGCAATATAACAGAACCGATATTTCCTTCTACTTCCTTATTAAATCCAGCATAAACATAGCCATAACCAATAAAATTAATTTGAACTATTGTGTCACGATTGTCAGAGGTTTTCGCAGCGATTTGACCTGTGCTTAATGCAGCTATTTCATATTCATAGGCTTTACCCTCTTCAACATTTAAATCGATATATGTTGTGGCATCGCTCTCGAGTGTTGCAAGTGGCGCTGACCAAGATGATTCATTTTTCATCTTTCTCGAAATCTGATATTGCAATGCATTGTCTCGCTTATTCCATCGCAGAACTATCCCCGGTGGATTGCTTTGAAGATGTGCTGTAGCCATTACTGCTAAATCTTGAGGTTGAACCCTTCTTTGAGAATAAACTTCTAATACTGTTAAGCTGGTAAGAACAAAATAAACAATAAAGAGTATTAATAGTTTTTTCATACAAAAATCCTATAATTCTTAATATTAATTTTTTTATAAATTCTTAAATTAAGGGATAATACAAACTTTTCCAAAAATAATTTGTTCACTTGTTTTCAATTTAATCAAGTAAAAACCAGACACTAAATTCGAACAGATATTATCGTCAAGATTTAATCTAAATTTATGCTTTCCTTGGTTGAGATAGCCCGAAAATACAGTTTTAATTATTTTACCGTTAATATCCAGAAATTGCAACTCAACTAAATTTGGATTTTTTAACTCAAATTCAATATTAAAGAATTCCAAAGCAGGATTTGGGGATACTTGTAATTCACTTACTATATTATATGATTCCAATATACTATTAATTTTATCAACAGTAAGAAATTTACCTTGACTTTCGTTGAAAAAACTACCTGTATAGGATTTTTCTAACTTCACAGACTTTAGCATATAAATATATTTGTTTGAAGATATGACAGTATCTTTATAAAATGTTCCTTTTATCAGCGAATCATTCAATTTTTTAAATTTTGCATTTAAATCTGTGGTTCTATAAATATTATAACCAATTATATCATCATTGACTGCATCCCAGTTAAGTTGATTAATCATTTTATTGCCAGAAACAGTAGAAAGAGCCAATCTAAGGTTTTCAGGTGGAGTAACATAATACATTCTGATAGTTGGGTCGCCCATCAAAGCTATATGAATACCGTTATAGCCATTCATACCAGCGGACTCATATAAATTTTTGTTGTTTTGGGAAATAACGGTGCAAAAGCCTATACTTTCGTTCATTGACATTTGATGGAAATGCCAAAATGGTCTTCCAGAGAAGAAACTGCCTAAAATTGAAGGTGAAGATGCAATCGAAGCTCTTAATAAATTGTTTTTAGTATTCCAATCTCCAAGCCAAGAGCCCAAATAAAGCGTGAAAATAGCATTTGCTTCTTGGGAAGCAAATTGGTCAGCATAAGCAATACTCAAAATATTATCAAATGCACCTGAATTACAACCATAAGCCCAAAAGTAGGGTTCTTTTTTTAATCTTTCCATAAAACCACCCTCGTAAATGCTATCCTCGGGCATTAAAGCCGAAAAATTTGTCCATGCATTCGAGGCAAAAGCTTCTGGTGAATACATTCCAAAACCATCATCAATAATAGACCTGATTGGGACATTAAATTTTTTATGCCGGAAATTATGATTTTTGTCGAGATAATTTCTTAAAAGCTCAATTTCACTTTCTTTGAAAACCGGGAGATTATAAAAATCAATTCTTCCGATTTGAAGAATGACTCTATTCGGAATATTTGTCTGGTCAAATTTACCGTCAAAAGGAATATTATGATTAAAACTACTATCTGCGTTCTGGTTGTTAACATAAATGTCAGTCCACTGACCATTTATAATCCCATAATAAACATCGGCGGGCCAAGCTCCTACGTGATTGAAATGCCCATCGAAAGCATAATTGCCCGAATAAGGAACGGCAATTCTACCAAACAAAATTACAGCTTTCAAATCCGCAGGATAAGAATGATATTCATAATCTATAATGTTTTTTATATTCAGAACGGCTACGGGGTCGAATTCCTCGCTTCTTGGAACAAGATATTCTTTGACTACCCACCCATCACCGATTAAGTCCATTTTATATCTTTCGAGTTCCAATTCAAGGTGGGGAGCGACAGTTTTATCAATTATTAAAAGTAATCTTCCTTTGTATTCTTTTGCAGGAACTTCAATCCCTGTGCATAAATACCCGTATCCCTTATTATCTTTGTTGATTTTAATTATTTTATACTCATAAATAACTCCATCCTGAAGTTCATTATCTACGAATAAGTTAGAATTATCGAACACACTTCCTCTTATATTCCAAACAGTATCGTTCAATTTTTTCCGATATATTTGATATGTATTGGCGAGTGAGTCTTTGTTCCAGCTAATAATAGCTGATTTTGTTAAAGGATTAATAGTAATTTTTGGTAGAACAGAAAAATCCTTTGGAACAAGCGAGAAAGCAATTTGAAAATAGAAAAAGAGAAAAAGGAAAATAAATTTAATTAGTATATATTTATTTTTTTGCATAAAGATTTCGTTTTTGTTTTTATAATCAAAATGAAAGACATTTCACTATTGAAAAAGTTTCAAAAAAAATAAAAATAATCAAGATTTTAAATTCAATCAAGAAATTTTATTTCCAACGAAATTATTTTAGATTTGTAATCTTGACTAAAAATTTTTAATTAAATGAAAAACATAATAATTTTTATTGGGCGAAAAGTATATAACTTTATAGCAGAATTTGGAGAGGTAATAACCCTTCTTCTTAATGTAATATTTTATTTTCCCAGAGTGTTGAAGGACAGACGTTTGGTTCTGCAGCAGATGGCTATCGTTGGAGCCGACTCTTTACCATTAGTAATCCTTATCGGTTCTTTTACTGGAGCTATAGCAGCACTTCAAGCAACAAGTCTCTTCGAGAAATTTAATTTAATCAGTTTAGCTAGACCTTATATTGGTTCTTCAATAGCAACCGTAGTTTTCACGGAACTGACACCTGTTTTGACTGCATTGGTTATAGCTGGTAGAGTTGGAGGAGCAATGGCAGCACAGATTGGAACTATGAATGTATCAGAGCAGATTGACGCACTCGAAATGATGGCTATTGACAAAAACCGTTTTTTGGGAATGCCAAGAGTATTTGCAGCACTTGTTATGATGCCTGTTTTAGCGGTTTTCTCAAATGTAGTTGCATTGCTTGGTGGTTTCTTTCTGACTGTCGTAAAGTTCGATTTTTCAACCTTCTTATTTTTTGATTCAGTTCAAAGATTTTTCAAACTCAATGAAGTAATTATTGGTTTAGTAAAATCCTTTATGTTCGGTGGTGTTACGGCTCTTATTGGCTGTCACGTTGGTTTCAAAACTACGGGTGGAGCAGAAGGAGTGGGAAATAGCACTGTTCGTGCATATACAATTTCTGCAGCAACTATCTTAATTATTGATGCAATTTTCGGAACAATTTTTTAATGAAAATTGATTCAAAGAAATATCCACTGCCTTCGAGGTTCAGGCATCATAGCTCACCAAATTTGTATCTACCTTTATCGGAATTAAAAACAATTCCCGATTATTATCCGCCATTGATTGAAGAAATCAGATGGAATGATTTATTTGCAAATGGAAAAGCACCTGACGCCCTTGATATTGGTTGCGGAAAAGGTCAATTCCTACTTGATTTTGCTGAACTGAACCCTGATTTAAACATTTTAGGTTTAGAGCTTCGAAAAGGACCTGTCGAGTGGCTAAACCAAATTATAAAAGGTGAAAACATACCAAATGTTGCAGTCATCTGGTATAGCGTTGTCAATGGGCTTGATTTTATCGAATCTGAATCAATTAGTAAAGTTTTTTATCTTTTTCCGGACCCTTGGTTCAAAAAAAAACATATAAAAAGGCGAGCATTTAACAAAAAATTTCTTGAAATGATAAATAAAATTTTAAAACCGGAGGGAATTTTATACATTGCGACAGATGTTAGTGATGTTCATAATTATCATTTAGAAATCCTAAACTCAATCAATTTTTTTCGATATGAATTAGTAAATTCTGATTCAGAATGGAAGCTGCCGAGAACAAATAAAGAGCTGTTTTGTTTAAAAAAGAATATTGAATATTATCGAGTCAAAGTTTATAAAAATTTGTAAATTAATTAAATAACAGTTAATTTTGTATTCTTTTTTAATGGGATGTAGCCAAGTGGTAAGGCATCGGCCTTTGGAGCCGACATTCGAAGGTTCGAATCCTTCCATCCCAGCATAATTGAAAGAGAACAAAGATGGTTGATTTTAAGGTAGCTTGTGGGCGATCCAATCCTGAATTAGCTAAAAGAGTAGTTTCTTATCTTGGCATTAACCTATCAAAAGTTTTGATAGAAAACTTCAGTGATGGGGAGCTTTGGGTAAAATATGAAGAGAACATCAGAGGCGTGGATCTTTTTATTATCCAATCCACATTCTCGCCCTGTGAAAATTTATTTGAGCTTTTGATGCTGATTGACGCAGCAAAAAGAGCTTCTGGCAAAAGAGTTACAGCTGTTATACCATATTTTGGCTATGCCCGCCAGGATAGAAAAGATCAGCCTCGTGTATCAATTACTGCTAAACTTGTTGCTAATTTATTAGTTCGCTCTGGTGCCGACAGAATTATCACAATTGATTTGCATTCTTCACAGATTCAGGGTTTCTTTGATATTCCTTTAGATCACTTATATGCATCTCCAGTGATATTAAAGACTCTGCAAAGATTAAACCTTCAAAATCTTGCTGTTGCCGCTCCGGATGTTGGTGGCATTAAGACAGCAAGAGCTTATGCCAAGAATATGAGTGCCGACCTTGTCTTGGTGGATAAGCGAAGATATGCTCATAATCAAGCTGAAATAGTTCATATTATTGGTGAAGTCAAAAATAAAACTATATTAATTGTTGATGATATGATTGATACCGGTGGCACTTTTGTTCAATGTGCCGAATCACTCAAAGATGCTGGTGCCTTGGATATTTATGGAGTATGTGTTCATCCTGTTTTTTCCGGAAAAGCCGTAGAAAAAATTGAAAAATCAGAGGCAATCAAAAAATTATTCATAACTGATACTATTCCATTCCGTCAGACTTCGGAAAAAATTTCAGTTATTTCGATTGCAGAACTTTTGGCTGAAGCAATAATAAGAACACACGATAATCGTTCAATCAACTCTTTGTTCGAGATAGAAAGATAATAATTTAATTTTAGAGGAAAAAATGGAAAAAATAGACTTAAAAGTTAAAAGAAGAGATACTGGAAAAACTAAAGTAAAGAATTTAAGAAATGCAGGTTTTATTCCTGGTGTTTTTTATCAGCACGGGAAAGAATCAATTCCAATCCTTTCAGATTATTTGTCTCTTCGTTCAATTGTTTTTACTAATGATACAAAACTTGTTAATCTTTTCATTGATAACGATGAACCAAGAGAATGCGTCTTGAAAGATGTAACATTCGACCCAGTAAACGACACAATTACACATTTTGATTTGGTTGGGTTCATTTCCGATGAAATTATGATGGTTGATGTTCCAGTTGTTCTTGTTGGGCAAGCAATTGGAGCAAAGGAAGGTGGCATTGTTCAACATACATTGCATAAATTACATATCAAATGTATGGCAAAAGATATTCCTTCCCACATAGAAATTGATATAACAAATCTAAAAGTGGGCAAAGCAATTCACGTTAAGGATGTCAATATTCCAAATGCAACAATTGAACTATCCCCTGAAACTGTCATTGTTTCCTGCGTTCTTCCAAGAGCCGCTGTTTCCAAAGCAGCCGAAACAACTGAAACTCCAGCCAGTTAATATTTAAAGCAAAATAATTTTTCACAAAAAAACCCTGATGAAAATAATCAGGGTTTTTTGGTTTAATTTTTGCTTTTTTAAAAATTTGATAAATTTTTGAGTTATTGGTAATTAAGTATACATTTATAATTTCTTTTATGAAAAAATAAGTTTAGAGTGTAAACTATCATTTCTTCCGACTTAGAATAACAATGCGTTCTTCTATGAAACCTTGCTATAAAATGTCTTATTACACTATTTAACCCTTCAATAGTGTAAGTTTCTGCCTTGCTTGATTTATGTCTGGCTTCTGGAAGAACGCAATTATAAGCTTCCCAATGATCAGTATAATAAATCTTGGCTCCAATACCCTTTATTTTTTGATAAAGCTTTTCGGCAGTCTTCTCACTTCTATCTCCTATTTCAAAACCCAATACTTTTTTACTCCTTCTTTCAATAGCAATCCAGATCCATATTCGTTTTTTTTTGAGCCAACAAAACTATGTATCTCATCGACTTCAACTATTGCATCTCTGTCTCTTTCTATTCTTATGAATTCTAATTGCTTACCATATTTTCTTATCCAATTTAAAATTGTCACATGGCTGATACCGATTACTCTGCTTATTGCTCTTAATCCTAAACCCTCTAAATACAATTGTAAGGATCTGACAATATATATACGCTCTAGCTCTTTTCCTATCTTGAAAACAGTAAAATGATAATTGCAATTCTTACATTTGTACCTTTGTCGGCCTTTTACTATCCCATGTTTTACTATTTTTATTGAATTACACTTAGGACATTCTTTATTTTTCATATTCACCTCATAGTTTTGCAAAAAAATTTTTTTACAAATATATGAAATGTATATTAAATTACCAATATCATTTTTGAAATTCATAAAATTATTATTATTTTAAATCGAATATAAATATTGATTATTATTCACATATAAAGGATTTAATTGAACTTAAAGTATTTGACTCATTTCTCACCAGCCGGAAAAAAAATTGAACCCGCCGGCACTCCAACCAAACATAGGTTGAATGAACAAATTACAGCACGTGAAGTTCGTGTCGTTGACGAAAAAGGAGTTGCTTTGGGCATAATGTCCAAAAATGAAGCCCTAAAATTAGCCGAATCAAAAGAATTAGACCTTGTTGAAATTGCTCCTCATGCTAATCCACCGGTTTGCAAAATTATTGACTATGGCAAATTTCAATATGAGCTGCAGAAAAGAGAAAAAATCCAAAAGAAGCATCAACAGCAACAACAAATGAAGGAAATCAGATTTAAATGGAGAATTGACACTCATGATTTTAATTTTAAAATGCGTCACGCCCGTGAATTCATTCTTCAAGGAAATAAAGTCAAAGCAAGCGTTATGTTTCGTGGCAGAGAAATCACTTATCAGGAATACGGAAAAGAAATTCTTACTCGTTTGGTTGCTGCTCTCGATGATATTGCAAAAGTTGATCAGGAAATAAAATCTGAAGGTAAATCAATATCCGTCATTCTTGTTCCTGATAAAAGCAAGAAGAAAAAAACTGTTGAATCTGAGCAATAATAGAACATAAACAATATACAATATGTCAGTAACAGGAAAATTCATTGGCAGGGAAAATAATCTTCAAGTCATCAGAGAAGCAATCGCCAAGTTAGATAATGGAATTGGTTCAATAATCTGTGTCTCTGGTGAGAGTGGATACGGGAAAACAACCTTACTCAAACAAGTAGCTCTCGAAAGTGTTAATGATTTTGCCATAATCAGCATTTATGTTCAATGTCAGGCTCCAATAGGTAACTTTAATGTCTCTAACATCCAACCCTTATACCCTTTTGCGAGGGCAATGGAGTTTCTATTAAACAGGAGATCATTATCCGCTGAAAAGCAATTTGCTATAAATGTTGGGATGACTGCATTAACAGCTATTCCCTTTATAGGAGATCTGTTCTATGCTATTAAGGAATTAGGAAAGGACTGGCGACAATTTAAAAGGGAAAAATCTTCGGAAACCAGCCGTAGAGTGAGCAGTGCCACAGCCGATTTCTATGATGCTATGCTTTCATATGCCGATAAGAAACCTTATGTCGTTCTTCTTGATGATATGCACTGGAGCGACTCGCAATCCATTGAATTACTTAACCTTTTAGCTGAGTCAATAAATTCAACAAGAATTTTAATTGTTTGTTCTTATATTCCAAGCATTTTGGAAACTCAAGGCTCCCCCATCCTTTCGTTTTTAAATCAGAACAAAACAAATCCCGATGTCAAGGAAATCAGCCTCGAACCTTTCAATATGGAGGAATTAAGGCAGTTATGTAAGGTATATTTTCCAAATTATATCACTAATAGGGAATTCGAAAATTGGTTGATGGCAAAAAGTTTTGGAAATGTTGGGGTGATTGCTGAGTATCTTCTCTACTTTAAAAGAAATAATCCTTTCGACGAAAATGGGAATTTAAACCAGAATTTTTACCAAGAAGAATATCTCCCTGCGACAGTCCATTCGGCTTTTTCACAATCAATCGAAAAATTGACTGAAGAAGAAAAAAATATTCTTTCTATTTGTAGTGCTGAAGGAACTGAATTTACAGCTCTTGTTGTTGCCCATTTGCTCAATACTGATGTTGTCTCTGCCATAAAAAAGTTAAAGTCTTTGCAAAATAAGACAGGTATCATTCGTAGCAAAGGAGCGCAGTTTAGATATGGTATTAAAACCACTGTATATGAATTTACTCAGGCATTTTATCACGCTTTTTTTCTTGATGCTCTGGAATATGAGGAAAGTCAGTCATTACACGGACAAATAGCTGACTTTTTAAAAAGGAAATTTTATGAAGCTAATAACGATGCTGTCAAAGAAGAAATAGCTCCTTATCTTGCTGCTCATAGTTCTGAAGCCGGTGATATAGAAACTACAAGGGAAATGCTCCTACTCACAGCTAAAAGTGCTCAAAAATATGGAAACACCGAGATAATTCAAACAGCTTATGATAATTATAAAAAGCTAACTGGGGAAAGTTCTAATGATAGTGTGAATTATGAATTTTCTTCTTTAATTAGTCAAATTTCGGCTCAAAATGATGGAATAAATGGGGCTTTAAACGGAGAACATCAAAATGTTACACAGCAAGTTATCTACCCCGATTTTATCAACGCAAGAAGAAATGCCGTCGAAAATTTTAATCAGGGCAATTATCAAGAATCAATTAAAATAATTACTAACTTTCTCAATGAAAATCAAGATAAATTAAATATTATTGAAAAGATAGAGTTAATCTCCATATTAATTAGAGTTTATTCAGAAATGAAGGAATTCGATAAGGCGGAGGCTGAATATTTAAGAGGCATAAAAATGATTGAAAATCTTGAAGAGCCTATAGCAGAGTCATTCCTTTGGAATTCTTATGCATTACTTAAATTCGAGAAAGGATATTTTGAAGAAGCTTACAATATATTGCAGAAAGCTGCCAAAGGAGCTATGAAACTCTCTGAGGAATTGCAACTTATGACTTTGAGTAATATTGCATTAGTTACTTCAAAAATTAATCCCAAGGAATCGGAAAAATATATTAATGTCGTAAGAAAATTAGCACGGCAGTTGAGATTTGAAGAATTCGAGAAAGAATTTTTCAATTAAAGAAAAAATAATTATTTTTGTATTCCTTTAAAAAGGAGAGGTGGCCGAGTGGCTGAAGGCAACGGTTTGCTAAACCGTCGTAGGGGTTAAACTCTACCGCGAGTTCGAATCTCGCCCTCTCCGCAAGAAATATTATAACATATTGTTAATAATAAGTTTAGCCTTCTAAAGCGGATGGTTTTTTTGTTTGAAGAGACGTCTAAGGAACGTTTATTATCATTTTCCTAAAAATTAGTTAATAATTTAATTATTATTTATATTATCACCATATATGATATTCTTAATAAATTGATATATAAGAGTAATGATGAAACATATATGACCTTAAATAATAATTTACGAGATAAATTGAAAATCCTTACCAATAAAATCCAGCCAAAGGTTTACAAATATGGCTTTTTGAAGGAGTGAAAGATAAAATCTTTCCTAAAATATTAATCTCCGAAAAGTTAATTGATTATTAATTTTTTAATGCTTTTCCCTTAAGTCCAACATCTTCGAATCTTAAGTGTAATTATTAATACTCTTATAGCTTTTTGTTCGTCAAAGCTAATGGTATTTTAAATTGAAAAATCAAATAAGCATAAATAAAATGAAAAAGGTATTTTTAATTATAACTTTATTACTTATTTCAATCAGCCCTTTGTTGAGTCAATTTGGGAAAAATAAGGTTCAATATCGAAAATTTGACTGGAAATATATATCATCAACCAATTTTGATATATATTTTTATGATGACGCCAAGTATTTAGCGGAATTTGCTGCACGTCACGGCGAAGCAGCCCTGAAATCAATCGAAAGAACTCTTAGTTATAAATTAAATAAAAGATTTGCTCTCATCATTTACAATAGCAAAAACGAATTTCAGCAAACCAATGTAATAAGCAGCTATTTACCAGAAGGAGTTGGTGGTGTTACCGAATTATTTAAGAATAGGGTAGTAGTCCCATTTCAAGGAGACTACTCACAATTCCGGCACGTAATCCATCACGAGCTTGTTCACGCTGTTATGAATGATTTGTTTTATGGTGGAACCCTGCAATCAGCCTTATCCACTAACAGTTTAAATGAAATTCCAATCTGGGTTAGTGAAGGTCTTGCAGAATGGGAGAGCATCGGGGGACTTGACGCTCAAACTGATATGTTTATGCGGGATGTTACATTGAGTGAAAATTTAGTCCCACTTCAATATTTGAATAACTATTATGCTTATCGCGGTGGACAGTCTTTCTTTTGGTATATTGCGGATAAATATGGGGAGCAACGTGTTGGTGATTTTATAAATAGGTTATATATCAGCGGTGATATTAAGAATGCTTTCCAAAGCTCATTTAATATGAGTCTTGATGATTTTTCGGACCAATGGCAAAAAGATATAAAAAGATATTATTTTCCAGATATTGATAGATTTGAAAGCCCTGAAGATTTTGCAATACGTATAACAAATCATAAAAAGGAAAAGAATTTCTACAATTCTTCTCCAGCTGTTTCCCCTTCAGGAACAAAATTAGCTTTCATTTCCGATAGAGATGGTCTTTATGCTATATTTATTCAAGATTTAACAAAAAAAGAAGAACCCAAGAAATTAGTTAGCAGTCTCAGAAGAACCGATTTTGAGGAATTGAACATTTTAACTCCGGGTATTTCGTGGAATCCCGAAGGAACAAAACTTGCTATATCTGCAAAAGCCGGCAACGAAGATGCTATTTTTATTGTTGATGCCGAATCGGGAAAATACGAAAGAATTTTACTCGGTTTTTCCTCAATCTCTTCGGTTAATTGGTCACCTGACGGTCGTTTGCTGGCTTTTATTGCCACTAACGGTATTTCAAGTGATGTTTATATTTACAACCTAACTACCAAAAAAACAGAAAATCTTACAAATGATGTTTTTTCGGATTTTCTGCCTGTCTGGGATAAAAATTCTAAATTGATTTATTTCATATCAGACCGTGGTGATTATCTCAATACTTCATCTAATCCTTATGATAACAAAATGTGGAAACACAATTTCAATTCTCGGGATATTTATTCATATAATTTAGAGACAAAGAAAATTGAAAGAATTACTTTTGACCCCGAAAATAATAAAACCTCTTTGGCTGTTTCTCCCGATGGAAAGAAGATTTTATATGTTTCCGAACTTAATGGAATTGGAAATATTTATGAGCTTGATTTAAGCACAGGAAAAAGTAAACCAAAAACTAATTCTTTAAATGGTATAACACAATTGTCGCTATCAGCAACGGGTAACGATCTTTTCTTTTCCTCTTTAACAAATGGCGGATATGACATTTTCCAAATAAAAAATCCATTTACAAGAAAATTTGATTTGGATACCTTGCCTTTAACAAAATTGAAACAAGCTGAAGTTCAAAGGAAGACTCTCATTTCAAGCCTTAACGAAAAACAAAACGAATCTATCACTAATGAGAAAAATGATAGGGAACTAATTGGTTATGGCAATTTCGATATTGAGTTTAATCGCCAACAATTCGTCAAACCAAATCCAGACATTCGTGAAAATCAAACAGATTCAAAGACAGCCATTTCAGGTCTTATTAGTGATGATCAGGAATTTCAGGTGTTTGACTATAAAATAAAATTTACCCCTGATGTAATCATCGGGAATCCGGGCTTTAGCACATTATACGGCTATCAAGGTGTCGCACAAATTCTATTTAGTGATGTTTTAGGAAATCATCAGATTTATGTTGAAGCAAATTTATGGGTTGACCTCAAAAACAGCAATATTCTTGCAACTTATGCATATATGCCCGAAGTCATTGATTATTTCATAAGCGGTTATCATTCTTCATTACTTTCTTTTGGATATAATTTCAATTATATTTATAGATTCAGAAATTATGGGTTAAGGCTTGATGCACAATATCCTTTCAGCTTATTTGACAGGATTGAATGGGGTTTGGATTGGATAAATCTGACAAAAGAAAACGTTACCGACCAATCTCTTCCTGATTTGCACAGGATGCTTTTTATGCCTAAAGCAAGATATGTTTATGATGATGTCCTTTTTGGCTTTATGTCTCCATATCAGGGAAGCCGTTTTTATGTAGGATTTCAGGGGACCCCAAGATTTTCGGATAATGGTATTGGTTTTATGACTATAACAGGGGATTTCAGAAACTATATCCCACTCTTTGATTATATGACGATTGCAACAAGATTTGCCGGAGGAGCAAGTCTTGGACCTAACCCTCAGAAGTTCTATTTGGGTGGAACTGATAATTGGATAAACCGCTCTTTTTCAAACAACAGTTTGCCATTTGACAAACCCGAGGATTTCTTGAACGAATTTGTAATGCCATTAAGGGGCTTCGATGTTAATGCCATCAATGGGGATAAATACTTTTTGACAAATGTTGAGCTTCGTTTTCCACTATTTCAGGCACTGCTTGCCGGACCTATACCTATTCTATTTAGAAATATTATGGGTGCTTTTTTCTTTGATATGGGCGGTTCTTGGTATGGTGATTTGTCCTCTTTCAAATCAACTACGACTGACCAGCAGGGGAACACAATTCCTAATAATTTATTGATGTCTGCAGGTATCGGAGTAAGAACTTATCTTCTTGGCTTACCCGTGAAGTTTGATATAGCTTGGCGAAATGAATATTACAGCTGGTCACAGCCGCAATATTGGTTCTCTCTCGGTTATGACTGGTAAGGGAATATAATTGTTGTTTGTTAAAAAATCATTACAATCTCTCCTCGTTCCTTTGCGGGCTCTGCGAGAAAAAGGGTTTCACGCAAAGGGCGCTGAAATCAAGATATTCAACTTACTTGGTGCTTAGATAGGTAGCTTTGTTAAAATTGAATAGTCACTACTTTCAAGTAGTGGAAAAAAAATTTTTAAAATAGTGCTTTCCGTTAGAACAGACAACCCTGTCAGTGTAAAAAAAGATGTCCTACACCTCATAGGTGTTGAACTTCTGAAACAAAATTTATTGTCACTCTGAACGAAGTGAAGAGTCCATTAAATTTCAATGATTTAAATAATATTGATTCTTCGCCTTCGGCTCTGAATGACTGGTTTTTACACAGACTTGGAGGCAGGAGTCTTAGAGTAATAAAGAGATTCCTTGACAAGCAAGGAATGACAAGGGAGAAGGAGATTCCTGTCTGCACAGGAATGACAGGGAAGAACAAGTTTCCTGACTTCATAGCAATGACGTGGAAACACGATTGATTTCACTGATGGTGATAGCAAAGAATTCGGTTACTGACCAGTCTCAAGCCTTCGAATCATTGCTGAAATCTGCTCATTTTCGGGAGCGATTTTATTAGCTAATTTAAGTGCTTTCAGTGCTTGCTGGTTTTGATTTGTTCTTAAAGCATAGTTAGCTGTTAAATCAACTAAATAATAAAGAGAGGTGGTTTTGATTCCATCCACTAAATGACCGGAATTTTTTCTTAATGATTCTGCAAATTTATCTACATTGAATTTTCCTAAATTCAGTTGTGCAGTTGTATCCTTTGTCAATTTGATAACAAAACCAACGGGAATTTTATTATAACCTTTGCCGATATCATTATCTACATTCTGGTTGCCTTCGCTCATAAAAACATCAGCAGTAATATAAATCGGTCTGCTCTCATAATTTTTATCAATAATGCAATTTATCATATTTATAAATCTTGCCTGAATTTCTCTTGGGTCGTAAGGTTTACTATGTTCAAATAATTCAAGTTGTTCATCATAGCTCTTGATAGCATCATCGCAGGGTTTTATGGTCTTTGGATACCACATTTTTAGATGAGGAAGATACCAAGTGCGTCTAAGAAGTTCCTTGTCAATGATTGTAACATCCTTACGGTAGCCCTCAACTCTCTGTTTATACCAGAAGGCTGAAAGCCAGTAATCCCACTGTGAAGAGAGAATCACTGCATTTGGTTCAAGATTGTTTGCAATAAAATGAGTGTATTCTTTTACAATAACATCATCAGAGCGGTCATTCTCCGAAAAATTTATTATCAATTGTAAAAGTGGCAAGGCAATGAGAAATGGTATAATTCTTATATATTTTGTTGCTAACCAATAAAGCCCGATTGAAGCAAAAATAATCAAACCGATATAAGCTGTTGAAAAGTATGAGTCAATGTCGTGTATTGGATAATTGAAAGCTACTGCAATACAGAAAATAATGATTAATGAAAGAAAAAAGAAAAATGTTTTGCTTATTTTATAAGTAATATAAAAACCAAATATTAAAGGAATAAGCCCAAGCCAGGCAAGCTGTCCCGGAAGTAACCGGAAGAAAATTTCTGCATTTTTATTCCAGATTTCTGTAACCTCTTTCATTGTATCAGCCATACCAAGCTGAGATGAACCAAACATTGCCTTGAAGATTTTCGTGAAACCCATCCATTCTTGAAACTGTTTTCCCTGAACGTGATAAAGAAAATAATCGAAACCACGATGAACCCACCCCCAATTAAATTCTGGCAGTGCTGAGGAACGAAGAGGAAGATAAATATATAAACTAAGAGATAAAAGAAATGTAATAAGCAAAATTAATCCAAATTTTAATCTTTGAGGTGTAAAATTCCAAGTTTCTGCCGGTTGTTTGAAAAAAATGAAAATGAAAGCAGGGATAAGCATTATTGAGGACATATGATTAGTAAATCCAAGACCAAGCATTAAAGCTGATAATAGAAAATATCTTGCTTTGTTTTCTTCTTCGAATGTGGCTTTGATTAAAAATAAAATCACAAGATTGATTATCAAAATCTGCAAGGAATAAACTTCGATATATACAGCCTGAGACCAGATAGTTAAAGCAAATGAAAAGAACAGAGCAGAAATAAAAGATAAAAGTAAAATATTATTTTCATCTAATTTTTTAAAAATTGAGGATGTTTTTTTTCCTTTCTGACCTTTTTTTATAGTAACGCTTATCTCGGATTTATTTAACTCAGGCAAATGTAGAAAAATTGTCTTTGCAATAATGAAAAAAGCAAGTGAAGAAAGACTTGTTAAAAAACCTGAAAAAAGGTTTAAGGAATAAATTTTCGAAAAAGGAAGCGGCAGAAGGCTCCAAAGAAAACCAAGAATAGTAAAAAGAGGATAACCCGTAGGATGTGCTACCCCCAACGTTACTGCAGCACCGGCGAGCTCGCCGCTGTCCGTGAATGTTACATCTGGTGCCGCTGTGATTATATATATAATGAATGGTATTAAAAAAGAAAGGATAAGATAAATAGTATTCCTGCTTATTTTCATAGTATATAGTTAATAAATTGAATAATAACAACTATAAAAAAATTAAAAAAGTAATAACATTAGCATTATCTTTGAATAACTTCATAATCTTTTCGAAGGAGGTTAACCAAGCCATTTTCACCAACCAGATGGGCTGCGCCGACAACAACAAAATATGTTCCCGGTTCTTTTAAATAATTTTTAATTCGCTTAAGCATATTGAAGTTGCGTTTGTCGTTCAGAAGGTAAAACATTTCCTGATAAGTTTTATCTTCCGAAATATTGGACTTAACATAGTCTTCCATTGCTTTAACATCCCCATTCTCCCAAATTTTGAATAACTCATCAACCTGAGATTTTGTCTCTTCCAAATCTTTCAAAGTGTAATCAATAAAACTATTGCCAAAAAGATGTATTAAAGTATCCATCAGGGCAATATGTTCTTCGAAAGACTCAAGTTCTAAAACCTTCTTTTTGTGAATTTTGGCTTTATCAATAAAATAAACATCTATGCCAGCATCGGGATTATAACCTGATGAAGCCAAATCAAGCATAACAAGGTTAATTGCTGCAAACCAAGGCTTATATTTATTAAAGACAGATTCAGGAATACCAATTTTTTCAAAAGCAGCTTTAATTTTTTGGTATGAGATAGAATCAATATTATCCTTTAAGGTTTGTTCATCGCTAAATGTGCTTAGTTTCAGCACTTTGAACGGGTCAACTGTTCTTAAATCAAACTCCACTGCAACAAAATTCGAATTAAGGAAAGCAGTTTCTATTATACTGTCAAGAGGGTAAATTTCTTTCTTTGCAATATGAATAGAACCAAGCAGATAAACTGTTGATTCGCCTGATTTGACCTCCCAAAGAAAATGTTTTTTTTCAGTAACTGACTGTCGTGAGCTACTGCAAGATATGAAAATAAAAAATAATGCTGATAAAAGAACAAAAGGTTTAAGTGAAAGCTTTTTTACCATAAGTTTTTTTCTTTTTAGTGTAACATTTTTATATTACATTTGTTAAACCAAAATATTGTTTAACTTAACAATTGTAAAATATAAAAATTTGATAACAAATGAAATCAAACATACGAATTATATTGAAAATCATATTATTATTAGCTTTCATTTATCCTTTAAAATCTCAATATTGGGAAAAAGTTAATCTTCCGATTGGTTATTCATCCAACTATTGGCTGGATGTTTATTTTCTGCCCGGAGACCCGAACTACGGCTGGGCTTGTGGTTTTAACGGAATGGTAATCAGAACTACAGACGGTGGAAATACTTGGGCTGGTTCAACTATTGCAGGAGCTTACCATCTTGAAAGTGTTCATTTTCCTACGAGAACGGTCGGTTATACCTCAGGAGTTGACGGGATCTTTAAATCAACAAACGGAGGTGTAACTTGGTTCGACATAAGACCTGCAGATGCTGGCGCAGGTATGTTTTTTTGGGGATGTTATTTTGTTGATGAATTAAATGGTATTGTAGGAGGCGATTGCTGCGTAACGGATCAGCATTTTTGGAAAACCACTGATGGAGGCAATACTTGGACATTGTTTTCAGGCACTGAACCCGAAAGCGGGATGACGGACGTAATCCTTTATGAAGCAAATGGAAGGGGATTTGCAGTTAGCAGTGGCAGAATTTGGAACACAACTGATGGAGGAGCGACCTGGCAGGTATATGCTAATTCTGGGACAAAGGTCTGGCAGGAAGAAATCACTCATCTTGGCACTTCATTTTTAGTTCCTTACGCTGGAACAACCTGTCAGGGTGGAGGTAATGACGGTGGTATGCGATTTTCGACAAATTTAGGTAATAACTGGACGCAGTTCCGAGTTGGAACTCCTATGTTCGGAACTTTTTTGATTGACGGAAGAACAGGTTGGGCTTGCGGATATAATCAAGCAGTCTATTATACCTCTGACGCCGGCGCTACTTGGGAATTAAGAAACTGCGGTATTGACAGAGGTAACCTCGATGATTTATGGTTTATAAATGCAAATAATGGTTGGGTTGTGGGTGAAGGGGTTTATAAATTATCTCCTTCAACTCAGAAAGTATCGAAATCAAGTATCAATTTTGGAGAATTTTGCATTGGTTCTCCGAAATACGACACAATTTGGGTGAAAAACTTTTCATTCAGGAGTGCATCCGGAACTTGGTCACTTGGTGGTGCAAACCCGGGAGACTTCCGTATTATTGAGCCATCGCAGAATTTTATTATGAATTCCTGTGACTCTCAAAGAGTTATTGTTGTTTTCAATCCAACTCAAGGCGGAAATCGTAGTGCAAATCTTGAAATAATTACCGAAGGAACAAGGCAATTCAATATTCCTCTAACCGGGAATGCAATGAGAGCAACCGCAGTTCCCTCCGATACTCTTATTGTAATCAATCGTGCCATTTGCGGACAAACTTACGAAAAAACTATCCGTTGGACCGCTGAAGTCTTAGGTGAACGAATTACAATGATTCAAAAGGTTTCTGGCTCTAATGAATTTAATTTTTCGGTTACTTTACCAGTGCTGGTTACAACAATGGGTGTTGAAACAAAATTCACTATTCGCTTGCAGGATACCGGATGGCAGGAAGCAAGATTCAAAGTAAGTCTCTTCCCTTGTGACAGGGATACTTTTATAACCGTCAGAGCCTATGGAGTTTCCCCAATAATCTCCGCAGACGCTCCAAGCAAAGAAATCAAACTTGAGTGCATCAACAAGGGAAAACTCGAATTTGAAATCAAAAATACAGGTAATGACTCATTAATTATCAAATCAGCGAGGATAATTGACATAGCTACTGGATTTACCATTGCCGGTTGGAAAAGTGGAAAAATCATTCCAATAACTTTACAGCCCGGCGAGAAAGACACAATCATAATCAATTTCAATCCAAGTGCAACCGGAAGATTTGCAACGCGTTTAAGACTCGAAAACAATGATGTTACAACAGCAAGAGGTGATAAAAATCCATTGGAATTGATCCTAACCGGTGAATATGGGTTTGCCAATATGTTAACGAAAGTAAAAAATATTGACTTTGGAAGAATCTGTTTAGGCGATTCAATATCGGTTCCTCTTTCATTTTTCAAGACCGGAAATCTTCCATTGATAATTGACAGACCAAGTTTTATAAAAAATCAATTCTCATATACTTTTCCAGCAACAATTTTTCCAAGAACTTTAACCTTATTGACTGATACTGTTCGTGGCTTTGTAAATTTCAGACCAACAATAAGAGGGAAATTTCAGGATACATTGATAATAACAGCATTGCCCTGCTATGATACTTTGAGAATCGCTATTACTGGAGAAGGAATTGATGCTGGCTTAAGGCTCAATCCAGCTTTCTTTGATGGGATTTTTATTACAAATCAACCAAATCAGCGGATAGTCAAAGTTACAAATACCGGAACAATTGATTTAAAGATTACAAAAATCTATTTAAATCCTCAACTGAGTAATTTTTCCTATAATTTTACACCAAATTTACCTGTGGATATTAGCCCCGGTCAAACAATAGATTTTACATTTAACTTTACTCCTTTGATTGATTCAAGTTTCAGGACGAATCTTTGTTTTGCTGCAGAGGGTGAATGTCCTGCTGAACAATGTCTTTTGATTAATATTCAATCTTTAAGCCCAAGCCTTGAATTCGACAAAACTGCAATTGATTTCGGGAAGCAACTCTGTAATCCAATCTCTAAGACAGACAAAATAAGGATAACAAATTCTGGAATTTTAGCTGATACTATTGAAGTTCTTGAAATCATCCCTGATGAAACTCATTTTAAAATTACAAATAAACCACAATTACCTTATATAATAAAGCCTTCCGAAGTGCTTGATATTGAGATTCTTTATTTTCCACTAACAGAAGGAACTCATTCTGGAGAAATTATAATTGAATCTAAGAATATGCAGGGGAAAAATTTCGGGATTAAGCTAAATGGAGAGTTTAGAAAAACTGAAACAACACCCAAAAGTTTTAACTACGATTTCGGCAAGTTTGAAAAATGCGAAAATGATAAACAAATTAAAATTACTTATCAGAACAGTGGCACCTTGGCTGATACTCTAATTATTTCAAAAGCTGGTTCTTCAAATCATTTTATTGCTATACCTGATGATTTTTTAATTGTCGAACCAAACAATAGTGCCGAATTGACAATTGTATTGAAACCTGTTGAATTTCAAAATGATGGCATCTATACTGAAACATTTTCTTTGTATAGCAAAATATGCAATTACACCTTAAATGTTGATGTAACAGCAGAATTGATTTCACCAAAATTGTCTGTAACGCCCACACAACTTAATTTTGGTTCTGTATGGAAAAACGAGGCATCAAATAGAACTATAACTATTCAAAATAATTCATCCTCACGGATTGAAATTCAAGATATAAAAATTATTCCTAACAATAACGGCTTCTCATATCAATTAAATTTACCGTTAGGTTTAGAGCCATTGGCAAGTGTGTCAGTACCTATTACATTCATAGGAAGCAGTGAAGGAGATTTCACGGCAAAGCTCGAAATAATTCAAAAAACAAATTGCCTTGACAGCTTTTCAGTTGATTTAATAGCAAGAATACCTCAGGAAAGATACAGCAACAAGGTATTTATCGGCGAATATACCCTTGCACCCGGAGATAAATTTATGATTGCTCTTTCCTTGCAGGACAGCCTCCCGAGAGTAAACCTATCGAAAATTGATTATACAATTACTTTTGACCGTTGGCTCTTTTATCCATATAATGTATATTTAAGGACAAACGAAAAGCCAATCGAGACAATTTTTGATTATAAATCCGGAATTTTAAGCGGGTCTTTGAATGAGGAATTGGTCAAAGATTTATTTAAACAATCCGGAGAATTCCTATGGATTGATGGCATTGCTCTTGCCTCTGACCCAAATCTTACAAAATTGGAATTAAAACAATTTGATATAAAGAGCGATAAAGAAGTTGATATTGAAAAGAAAGACGGATGGCTTCAGGTTACTCCTTTATGTTTGCCAATTGCAGCTATCAAATACACATTTATTCCTGAATTGAATATTGCCACTAAAAATCAGATTATAACTGACGGTCATTTTAAGGCAGACATTAGAGCAACTGATGAGATGAATATTTATATTACTATAACAGATATAAGTGGTAATGTGCTTTACCAAACTACACAGAATGTGGATAAAAACTCAAAAGAATTGCTATTAGATTTAAACAATTTAATTTCAGGGGCATATTTCATAACTGTGAAATCAGATTATATGCATATCTGGCGAGACAGATTCAATATAATCAGATGATTAGCAGCCAAGCCTTTTTCTGAAATCTTCAATTGTATGCTTTAAACCGATACTTCTGTGTATCTTTGGCTCCCAATCCAATAGCTTTTTAGCTAATGTTATGTTCGGTCTTCGAACCTTGGGGTCATCTTCGGGCAATTCTTTGAAAACAATCTGGCTCTTGGAATTTGTTAGTTCTATTATTTCCTTTGCTAAATCCAGCATAGTAATTTCGTCGGGGTTTCCGATATTTACAGGATGAGTAACATTGGAATTAATCAATCTATAAATTCCTTCGATTAAATCATCAACATAGCAAACCGACCGTGTTTGGGAACCGTCGCCGAAAACCGTAACAACTTCATTATTCAGGGCTTGGGAAATAAAAGCAGGTATGGCTCTTCCGTCATTAATCCTCATTCTTGGACCATAAGTATTGAAGATTCTGACTATACGGGTATCAACACCGTGATAGCGATGGTAAGCCATTGTCATTGCTTCTGCAAATCTTTTTGCTTCGTCATAAACCCCACGATAACCAACCGGATTGACATTTCCCCAATATGACTCATCTTGTGGGTGAATCAAGGGATCTCCATAAACCTCGCTTGTGCTTGCCAGTAAATATCTTGCTTTCTTTTCTTTTGCTAAACCCAATGTTTTATGTGTTCCAAGAGAGCCAACTTTCAGGGTTTGAATCGGTAATTTCAAATAATCAATCGGGGATGCTGGGGAGGCAAAATGGAGGATGAAATCAACCTCACCGCTGATATATGTATAATTCGTTACATCATAATTAATAAATTTGAACTTAGGATTTCCGAAATTATGTGCTATATTTTCAGCACTTCCTGTAATTAAATTGTCAATACAAATAACCTCGTCGCCTTCGGCTAAGAACCTGTCGCAAAGATGAGAACCAAGAAAACCTGCTCCGCCTGTTATAACTACTTTTGCCATATCTCTTTCAAAAAAATTACAAATTTAATGTTTTTATGGTTAATTTGATTTAAAGTTTTTCTGATATCCTCAAGAATGCTTCATATATCTGAGTAAAATCTATATCATCAATATTTTCACTACCTTCGGGTGTCATAACGACTTCAAATTCATCGCTTAATGGATGGAACATCGAATAAAAAAATGGATTATTTGCAAAAAGGCCTAATAATTTAATATTAAATGCTGCGGCAATATGCACGAGAGCTGTGTCAGGGGTAATTAGCAACCAGCTGTTTTTAATCAATGAAACAACATCTAATATATTTCTTGATTGAAAGTGTATTAAATTACTTGTATTTTCGATAATATATTTTACGTCCTCTGACTCAGTTGGTGCTGAAGTAATCACAAAATCAAAATCCTTTTCCTCATATTTACTATTAACACTATTAATAAATTCAACCCATTTTTCCTTATCCCACATTTTTCGCTTTTGACTGGCAGAGATATTAATTACAATATATTTATCTAAATTATTAACTTCACGAAATTCTTGAAAATATTTAATTGATTCAGGCGATTCGAACAACACTGGTTTATGGCTCTTATCTGACACTTCAATGTTGAGATATTTAAGTGGATTAAGAATTTTTTCCGAGTAATGCTTACCTTCATTTTCTTTATTAGTGGGTATGCCTAAATTAAATTTACTCCTTTCATCAGATTTGAAACCAATCTTATTTTTTGCTTTTATCATTCCTGCTAAAATGGAACTTTCCCGAGAATAGTGATCTTTTGGATCAATATAATAATCATAATTTGTCTCTCTAACCTGATTAAAAAATCTAATCAGCTTGAATGGTGATTTATCAAAAATAAAGATATTATTTATGTATGGATTATTAGCAATGATGGAATAATTCTTTGTTCCGCAAATGACATCAATTGTGGAATCCGGATAATTTTCTTTAAGAATTGAAAACATAGGGGTTAACAAAATCATATCCCCGATTCGCCCAAGTTGAGTGATTAGAACTTTCAATTTATTTAACAGCTTTGATAGTAATAGATAAGATTTTTATTGGTTTAACGGGCAAACCGTCGTCAGGGTCAATTGTTCCGGCAATAATGTCAACTTTTGAAATTTTTTCAACAACATCCATCCCCTCGACGACTCTACCAAATATAGTCCATCTTGGTTCTAAATTGATTGCTTCGTCCAAACATATAAAGAATTGGCTTGTGTTGGTGTTTGGTCCACGATTAGCCATTGCCACTGTTCCCTTGCGGTAACCCATTTTGAAAGAAGGTGACTGGGGATTTATCTCATCATTGAATTCTTTCCCGAAACTTGATTTTCCTCCTAAACCCCACTCATTTCTTTTTGATTTGAATTTTGTATTTCCATCCCCAGTCTGTATCAAAAAATTTTTTGCTACTCTATGAAAAAGCACTCCATTATAATATCCTGATTTAGAGAGCTTAACAAAATTTTCCACGGTTTTTGGTGCATCTTTTCCGAAAAGCTCAATTTTGATATTTCCCATTGATGTTTTTATTAGAGCATTATGTGTTACTGCTGGTGTGTCACTCTGATATTGAAGCTTGACTCCTTCAATTGTTTTGTCTGTGTCGTTTATATTTGTCTTGTCATCAATTGATTTATCTATTTTCTCTTCCAATTCATTGCAAGAGAAATGGAAGAAAATAAGAATGAAAATTGTTAAAATGTATTTGATGTTATTTAATTTCATAATCTAATTAATATCAAAAAATTAAATCTAATGTTCCTTGATTTGGATAAAAAAGTTCACCGTCAGCAGTTTTTGTCTTAATAATTATTGAAATCATAGGTTTATTAACCGATAAAAAGCCTTCGAAAAAAGTATTTTTTGAAAGACTGAATTCTATAATTTCATCTTTTGCAACAGATAATTGATTTATCTTAATACCATCGCCAGAAATTATTTCAAAGGAATTTTTCCTGATATAAATATCGAATTCTTTTGGTGATTTAAAGCTAAATAAGATATAATCATCGGGTTGAAATTTCCTCGTTTTATCGCAACGAAAATAGATGTTATCTTCATCAGAGCCAAACCAGATTCTGTGAATCAACTCACCCACTTTGTGCATAGCTGACATAGAAGCCTTTGCATCATAATAACCGGCATTGTCCCACTCTGATTCATAAATCCTTCCGTCAATTTTCGGAGTGATTAAACCTTTTGGATGAACAAGCTGCTTGATTAGACCATTTTTTCCTAATGGATATGACAGGTAGTCTGGAACAATAGCACCAATATATTGGTAAGCTTCCGATAAATGATATCTGAACATAACATCAAAATCAGCTTTGTTTTCAGCAGTATGCTCATCGCCATACCACCAGAACCAATCGGAGCCTTCGGCAATATGTATTTCGGTAAGAGCTTTCTCAAAAGGCTCAGCCTCAAGTGCATCTTTTGCTGTAAGAACAGCACTATGTGCTTCAGAAAGAGCCTGCCAAGCAACTCTATCATCTTTGTGACCAATCCATATCGAAAAATTGCCATTAATCCAAGAGCCAGCTTGGATATGATTTATTGGTTCAAGAAAATCCTCCTGCCCTAAAATTTCAGAATATTTAACGGTTTTCAACTCAGCTGAATGAGTGAAAAGCTTATAAAGGTCTGTTAAGAATTCATATCCGTTGTTTTTATAATATTCCCAACAATTTTCACCGTCAAGAATAACTGGAACAACAGCAAAATCGAGAGCAGATTCGCCATAATGATTAATAATATCGCTTCTGATTTTCTTTAACTTATTAATAAAATCATTAGCAGCATCAAAAGAATTCCATCTTGAATAAACAAAACCGATAGCATCAGAAAGATAATGGTCACGGAAGAATAATGAGATTTTTCCATTTTCAGCTTTGTAGCTTCGCTTAAAATATTTTTCTAAGTGAAAATATTTATCTTTCAAAGAGTTTTCGAGCAATTTTTCATCTGTTCCGGTCCATTGCAAACCAGAATCTATCATTATTTTTAAAACTTCATCCGATAGAGAGCCTTCGGAGGGCCACATTCCCAGTGGCTTGAAGCCAAAAAGAGAATGATAATAATCAATTGCTGATTCAATATGATATTTTGCACTTTCAGGGTGTCTATAGTCAAGTCCGTTTAGTTCAAGCTCAGGCATTGCTTCAAGTGCTGTTTTAGAATCACAAAGCAATGGTAAAATAGGATGATAAAAAGGGGAAACACTAATTTCAATTTGATTCAGAGAATATAATTTTTTCAAAGTTGGAACAATGGCTGAAAGAGTTTCGTTATCAAAATCAATCAATAGTTGCTTTTCTTCTTCAGTAAAATTTTTTCCCTTTTGAAAAAGCCTTTTAATACCCTTTTCTTCACGGGTAATAGGACCGAACCAAGTCAAATTATACCAAACCTGCAAATCAAGCCAATCTTGATCGGAAAATGAAGAAAAAGCATCCTCGCCTTTCTGAGCCTTATCGAAAAGCTGTTTATATCGCTCGTAAGGCAGAATCATATTTTCATAATTACAAATGAAGAAGCTTTTTAGGATTTGCTTTTTGTCAGCTTCGGTAAGGTCTGTTACGCGTTTCTCGGTTAATCTTTGAATTTTGTCCTTTGTTTTGCCGGAGATATATTCTTCAATCTGAACCATCAGTGATGGAGCAAGGTTAAATGTTTGATGAATATCAGGGAATTCATATAGAATCTCAACCAAATCAAGGTAATCCTTTATTCCGTGAAATCTGACCCAAGGAAGAATAAATTCATCACCCATCTTATAATAGGGTTGGTGCTGGTGCCAGAGAATAGCAACTTTTAATTGTTTCATAAATAATTAGTTTGTTCTTTGACTAAAAAAACCAAGATAAAAAAAACTAATTTAATAATATTTTACTATATTTGTTTCTGATTATTCATTTAGTCCTTTGGTATTTCATTGATTATAAATATCCTTTGCGAGCTTTGCGGCAGTCATGGCGAACTCTGCGAGAAAATGAAGGGTTTCATGCAGAGAGCGCAGAGAACTTTAAAATTTGGTTAGAATAAATATTTTATGATAATTAATAAATTTACTTTGTATGAAAAAATCTCTGCGAACTTTGCGTTAGTCTTAGCGAACTCTGCGAGAAATTCAGGGGGTTCACGCAGAGAACGCAGAGAGTTTTAAAATTGAAAAGCAAAAAAATTTTATGTTAATTAATAAATTAAATTTGTTTAAAAAAATCTTTGCGAGCTTTGCCTTGGTCTTTGCGAACTTTGCGAGAAATTCAGGAGGTTTACTCAAAGAACACAGATAATAAGTTCTTAAAAATATAATTTAAATAATAACAAGAATTTACTTTTATGCAAGAGAATGAAATTTCAGCGATTATTATTGATTGTGCTTTAAAAATACATAAAATCTTAGGTCCCGGTTTATTTGAAAATGTTTACGAAACAGCTCTGGAATATGAATTACAAAATCATGGTCTATATGTTCAAACGCAGGTTCCAATACCCCTTGTTTATGAAGCAATTAAATTAGAAGCTGGTTATAGGGTAGATATTTTGGTTGAAAATAAAGTTATTATTGAGATTAAATCAATTGAAGCGATTGCACCGGTTCATAGAAAACAGTTATTAACCTATTTGAGACCATCAAATAAAAAATTAGGACTGTTGATTAATTTCAATGTTGAATTTTTAAAAGACGGCATCATTAGATTGGTAAATAACTTGTAATTTTTTAACTACTTTTTATTTTTTAGGTTAATATATAGTTACTTTATTGGAAATAAAGGGGTTTCACGCAGAGAACGCAGAGGGAAAATTTATTTACTAATGAGGAATGATTGAATCCGCAGAGGACGCAGAGAGTTTTAAAATTGAAAAGCAAAAAAATTTTATGATAATTAATAAATTATATTTGTTTAAAAAAATCTCTGCGAACTTTGCGGCAGTCTTTGCGAACTCTGCGAGAAATTCAGGGGTTTCACGCAGAGAACGCAGAGAGAAAATTTATTTACTAATGAGGAAGGATTGAATCCGCAGAGAACTTTAAAATTTGGTTAGAAAAAATTTTATGATTATTAATAAATTTACTTTGTTTGAATAAATCTTTGCGAACTCTGCGGCAGTCTTTGCGAACTCTGCGAGAAATTCAGGGGTTTCACGCAGAGAACGCAGAGAGAAAATTTATTTACTAATGAGGAAGGATTGAATCCGCAGAGAGCGCAGAG
>JAOABA010000010.1 GCA_026418625.1 Candidatus Kapaibacterium sp. | reverse complement strand
GACAAAAATACTATTTTTCAGATGTCCTAAACCTTTGAGGTGTAGGACATCTTTCTTTGCACTGATAGAGGAGCCTGTTCTACAGGAAAGCACTATTAGAAATGATTTTTTTCCACTACTTGAAAGTAGTGGCTATTCAATCTTGACAAAGCTCCCCTCCCAATCACCAAGACGGACATAGTAAAGCCCTGATGGCAAATTTGAAATGCTAATCCTTAAATTACCCTCTTGTGAGGGGATTAAGGGGTGTGTTCTTCCATCTTCACAAATAGTAATCATACACTCTCCAAGCACATTATAAATCCTGATTTCAGATTCACCAATTACATCAACCCTATGGTTAACCGTAGGGTTGATGATATAAGAGATATCAATATATTCATTTGCAGGGTTTGGAAAGATATTTAACTTATTATCTTTCTTTTCGTCTGTAATTGAAAGCTGATTGATTGGTATAACAGCATTTCTTCTGATATTATTTCGAAACATTAACCAATCGGGTCCTTGAGTTTTACCTATCGTTATCATATAAGCCCTTCCATAATTCTTTTCAATGTTAGGATATTCAGCATACCCTCCCACAAAGAATATATCAGTCATTCCATCATTATTAAAATCAGCTACAATAGGTGCGTGGTCAATATTGAAAGAATTTCCAAACTCTTTACTCATATCATATTCGAATATTTTAGAGCCGTCATTACCTTTGAGAGCTATTAGTTTCCCAAGCATTGTTCCGAAGAGAACATCAAGCCCTTCCTTATTATCCAAATCTGTGAATATTGCTCCCCTGAAGGATGTGTTGTTGAGCCCCATATCATAATCCCAGAGCAGTTTCCCTTTATTATCAAGAATACCAAGTTTATTTCCGCTAATAAAAGCTATCTCATAAAGTCCGTCCCCATTCAAATCAGCTGCTGTTGTTGGTGGTCCAATATATCTCTTTTCTGGATAATTGAATGTCCATTTTATTGAACCGTCTTTCCCATTTAAGCAATAAAGAATACCGTCATAGCTACCGATTACTACTTCCAAATTATCATCGCCATCGAGATCAAGGATGACAGGACCGTGATAAAGCATACTTGAGGGTTCATTACAAGACCATATTAATTCACCATCCCTTAATCTATATGCTGAAATTCTATTTTTTGACTCTCTTTTCCAAGTTGCTACTACACAATCAAGTTCTCCATCGCCGTTAACATCAGCAATAACTGGTTCAGTCTGAACAGTTGCATTTGAATCAACCTGCTTTGACCAGACAATAGAACCATCCTCACCATTCCAACGGAATAATCTGGCATAAAAATCACCACCAAATATATCATATTTCTTATCATTGTTCAAATCTGCTGCTGAGGGTGGTGAGTCCGTTCCGACCGAACTCGTCTTCCATTTGATTGTTCCATCCTTACCATTAAAACAATAAATGTATGGTGAAGTGGAACTATGAAGTATTACTTCCATCGACCCATCACAATCAACATCCACAATCAATGGTGCAGCATCATTGCAACCACCAGTGTTATATTTCCACAAAACCGAGCCATCCTCTGCATTCAAGGCATAAATAGTTTCATCATTGAAATATGTAGCAAAAACAATTTCGAGTTTACCATCTCCATCAATATCTCCAGCACAAGCATTCCCAAAAGCCATCGATTTCAAATCGAGTTGCCACAAGATATCCGGCTTTTGCGCTAAGGAATATTCATAGCAAACAAAGATTAAAAGAATTATTATTTTCCAATTCATAATATTTCCATTTTTATGAAATAATACAAATATATCAATAATAAGATGAAATAAATAAAAAAACAATTATTAAGAAGGACATAATAAATCCCTTAAGTCAAATTCAAAATATCAAAAACCTAAAACTCACTTCTTGAGGAGCGACACTTAGTCCCAGAAAGAATAAAATAAATTCTCCCTAGTAAAAAAACAGTGATTAAGATCCTAAGGCGAACGAATAAATCTCCTTCTCCCCAGTCATTTCTGTGCCGACAGGGATCTCTCTTTCACCGTCATTCCTGTGCATACAGGAATCTTGTCAAGCCCTAGGGACTCCTGCTTCCGCAGGAGTGACGTTTCCCAACTTCCCCGTCATTCCTGTGCATACAGGAATCTCGTCAAGCCACAGAGACTCCTGCCTCCGCAGGAGTGACGCTCCTTAGTCTTGAATTAAATTTAATTTTGTCTATTCCTGCGTAGGCATGAATCTCTCTCCCCGGCGTCATTCATAAGAAGGCAGGAATCTATATATTTTATTTCGAATTAAAAAAAATTCAAAAAATCAGTTCAAAATGTAAAAATTGTATAAAAATGAGAGTTTTTTGCTATTATTCTCAAGAAATCGCTGTTTTCCCTTTACGTTTTTTTCAGCTTTTTATGAATAATTATACTATTTAAGCTTTTATCAAAAACCTACCAACTTAGTTCAATGCCAAAATAGAAATTTCGTTCAGCAGCAGGGAAAAATTCCTTTCCTTCCGCTCCAGCCGCATAAAGATTATTTGTCAAGTTATGAATTTGGAAAATTAAATTAATACTCTTGGCAAAAAACAATCTTTCTATTTTATAATTTGCAGTCAGGTCAATATAATAATACGGATCAACAACATTATCGGAATAATAATCCCAATCAAGATGCTTTCTGATTCTAGCATCAGTTCTAATCAAATCACCAAAATTATCTGAACGAAACTCTCCAACATATTTTCCTAACAACATCAAATTAAAATTATTTAAAGAGTAATTCAGCCTTAAGAGCCCCATTGCATCAGGAAATCCCGCAATTGGATTGTTTTTTAAATCTATTTTATCAAGATTATCCGTAATGAAATCATATTTAATAATTCGATTCGAGCTCAATGTTAGATTACCTCCAATATTCAGGCTCCCATATTTACCTTCAAATAATAAATATCCAAATTCGAGCTCAATGCCATAATGCCTTGTCCTATCAGCATTTCCGTCAATCGGATTACCGAATATATCAACCCTTCCACTTTTAACCAACTCATTAAAAAACTCCATCCAATAAAAAGTCAGATTTCCATAGAATTTCTCAGTGTTATAATTCAAACCAAGCTCGAAATTCAATAATTGCTCAGGCTTCACTAAAGGTTTAGTAAAATCATATCTGACAATTCCTCCTTGGATAGTATCCCCTTCGAAAAGCGGAGCTCTTTGGTCATCAACCGGATAAAGATTTTTCATCCTTGGTTCTCGGCTTGTAAAGGCAGTCAGCCCATAGAAACTTAGATTATCAGAGAAATGATAATTAAAACCTAATCTTGGATTAAAGAAATAATAATTTATATCGAACAATGGATCCCCATTTCCAACTATTTTGCCCTCAGTATTCAGGAATTGAGAGAATTTATTCCCCTGCTTATCATTTTTTATCGAATAATGCTGTCGGACAATTTGAAACTCCGCTGTTAAAAGCAAATCATCAGTTAAGTAAAATCGCTCTCTTGCAAATAGCGACAGTGCTGACCGAACGCCGTCATAACTGTAAAATTTATAATCGGGGTCAAATCCTGCAGGAAGACTCTCAGCAATTTTAATCTTCCCCCAATGCTCAGAATTATGAAAACGAATTTCAGCACCAAGGGTAAACTCTCCATTACTATGATTCAAAATCATCCTTGGGATCCAGCCATATTGTTTATTACCAACCCACGAACGAATAATTGAATTTCCGGGATTTGATGTAGGGTTGAATCCATATTCACTTGTAAGCCTAAAATAATTTGTATCAGCCCAAGAACCATCGTAATCGAAATAACCCTCTCCCTGATAATAAAAAAGACTGGATTTCAGCGAGAGCATATCACTAATCTGCCAGTCATTCAAAATTTCGAAATGCGGTTGTGAGAATTCTTCAACCTCCTGAGGCTTTCTTTCAGAGAAATAAGATACTGAATCCCCACTTTCATTATAGCCCCAACCACCCCAAGATGGATTTTTTCTTCTTAAAGATCTATCTTTAATATATGATTTGGGTAAGCCAGTATAAGCAAGTCCGTCATTTATCGGACCGCCAAAGATATTTATTTGTGTTGTCAGGTTATCGGTGAAAAGAGCCGCCCCAAGAAAATAACTATTTAAATAAGCAAAGGCTCGGTCTCTATAACCCTCGGAATTTATTCTTGAAAGCCTCGCATAAATTGCATAGTTATCAATCAAGCCTGAAGCAACTTCTATTGATTGTTTGTTAAGGTTCAATTGCAAAAATGAATTCCCATCATTCGTGCCATATTCCTGCCAACCAAAGCCTGATTGGATGAAAACACCTTTTTTATTTATGAAATTGGAAGTTGTCAGATTTATACTTCCTCCGATAGCAGCTGCACCGTAATTAATCATTCCTGCTCCACGCTGCACTTGAATGTTATCTAAGCTTGAGGTTAAATCTGGGAAATCAATCCAATATACATTATGGTCTTCCGGGTCATTTTGTGGAATGCCATTTATGAAAACTGAAATTCTCCTTTGATTGAAACCCCTCATAGTCAAATTTGAATATCCAATCCCATTTCCATTTTCAGAATAATAAATAATTGATGGCATTGAACTCAAGAACTTAGGAATATCCTGAACTGTATAGGTCTGATTGATTTCTGTCGAGGATATTTCGGAAAATGTAACGGGAGTTCTGCCGGTTTCGGCTCTTGTTGTGGTTACAGTGATACTTGGAACTTTGTATATTTTTATTGAATCTTGAGCTTCATAATCCTGAGCTTTTAACGTCAAGTTCAAAAGAAATAAGCACAGTAAATTCAGTCCCAAAAATGTTAGACGCTTAAAATAGCGATGCTTGTAAAGAGTTTCTTTGACTCTTGAATTTTTTATTTTGTTTATAAACATGTCTTTACCCACGGATATTTAACAAAAAATTAACAATTCCGTTGAAAGACTGTCCAGATTAGTTTAAGGGCAAGGAAAAGATTCCGTATTTCCTACGCCGGTATTATCCGGATCAGGTTCGAGGAGTTTTATCTCAGCCGTCATTTCTGACAGCACCTCCAACGGACAAGCAAAAATAATAAATTTTGAAAAAAAATTAAATTTATTTTTTAAAATAAATTAACGAGAACAATATTTGTTAAAATTAAAATTGGAAAAGATTCTTAAACCTTGTCCATCGATATTTATGTTAATAGAATTTAGACTGTTTTAATTAAATTTTTTATTTGAAAATTAGGTGTTTTATAAATCAAATAAAAATAAAAAACTGCCGTTTTGAATATTGTATTACAAGAGGTTTATATGATATTTTCAGAAATCTTAGATGCATTAGATCAACTTCCTATTGAGGATAGGATGGAGATTTCACGAATTTTACAAAACAGATTGATTGAAGATAGAAGAAAAATTTTAGCTCAAGAAATTTTAGAAGCTAATCAAGAACTACATACTGGGAATTTGCACATTCAAAGCATTGATGAAATAATGAGTGATTTAGATAATGAGTTATGAATTAATAAAATCTACACATTTTACGCGAAAAGCTTCAAAAATTATTAAGTCAAATCCAAAATTAAAAGATACAATTTTAAAAACATTACAATTATTAAGTGATGACCCTTTCGCTTCACCCCTAAGAACCCATAAACTCAAAGGACAGCTTGAAGGGTCTTATGCTTGCAGTATAAATTACGAATACCGGATAATATTTAAAGTTTTTTCAGAGTTTGAATTAGGATTTAATAACAACAAAATAATATTTCTTGAGACTATCGGCACTCACGATGAAGTTTATTAAAATGCTCTTAATTATGATGACTAATTTTCAAGAAAGATGTCTAAAAAAAACAGATGATTAATTGATAAATTGCAAATCATTAGCTGCGTTGAAGTCTGAAAGATATTTTATTGGTTATGAAATTAACGAAGAATATGTCAAATTAGCAGAAAAAAGAATTAAATCTTTCACCAGCCAAGAGACAATGGAATTTTAATAATTTAATTGTTTCATTACAAATAAATTTTCTTAATCGTCTTTGATTTTTTTCAAAATTCATTGAATTAAAATTACTATTAATAAAATCAATATTAAAAATCTTAGGTTGTCTGAGCTTGAGGAATTTCTACTTGAAAACAGCTTTGAGAAATTCCGAGCTACCCAGATTTTTACTCATCTTTATAAACACAGGTTTCAATCATTTTCTGAATTTTTTCTTGTTCCCCAAGAATTAAGAAATTTTTTGAATGAAAATTTCATCATTAACTCGTTGTTTCCAGAAAATATCCAATATTCAAAGGATGGAACAACAAAATTTCTTTTCAGATTGAATGATGGAACGGCTATTGAATCTGTTTTAATTCCTGCTGAAACTTTGGACGAAGATCCAAAGCTCAAAAGACTTACTCTGTGCGTATCTTCTCAGGTAGGGTGCGCTTTGAACTGCTCTTTTTGTGCAACTGGAAAATTAGGTTTCACACGCAACTTAGAACCATCTGAAATTGTTGATCAAGTCCTTCAAGTCGAGAAAGAGACTCAGAAAAAAATATCGAACATAGTGTTTATGGGAATGGGTGAGCCTCTCCATAACCTTGAAAATGTAGTAAAAGCAATTGACATCTTATCTAATTCAGTAGAAAAAATAATCAGCCGTAAAAAGATAACAATTTCCACTGCTGGAATAGTTCCTAAAATTTTGGAGCTTGCTGAAATTCCCAAACCAGTAAAACTCGCAATTTCTCTCCATTCAACAACAAACGGAGTTCGCCAAAAAATTATGCCAATAGCAAAAAAGTGGAACATTCAATCTTTAAGAGAAAGCATTGTCGAATACTACAGAAAAACTAATATTCCAATTACTTATGAATATATACTGTTCGATGGATTGAATAATTCAATTGAAGATGCAAAAAGACTGGCAAAATTTGCAAGAACAGTCCCTTCCAAAGTAAATATCATTCCTTTCCACGACATCAGTTTTACTAATCCCACAGGTTTTGCTAAAGAGTTAAAGCCAGCCACTCAAGAACATATTAACGAGTTTGTTACCATACTTAGAAATCTTGGTGTAAATGTCTATGTTAGAACTTCTTCAGGTGTAGATATAGAGGCTGCGTGTGGGCAACTTGCATATTCGAAAAGAGGATAAAAAAAGGAAAGCCTTTCAGCCTTCCTTTTTAATATATAAAAAAATTAAGTTTTCTTCTAATGCCCGAGAAAGATATGGACTGAATTGTTTGCCCAATCAACTATCGGTCCATAAAAAATACCAAAAACCAAAGTTGGAATAGCAAATACCATTAGAAGTATTATCGCAGGGGCAGAATACTCGAGTGCTGGTTTTTGACTTTCAACATCTTTAAGATACATATTCTTGAAAATCTTTACATAGTAGTAAAGCGACACAACACTATTTAAAACCCCTATAACTGCTAACCAGAGATAACCTGCATTGATTACCGCTGAAAAAACAAATAATTTTCCAATGAATCCGGCAGTTGGTGGCAAACCCGTCAAGGAAATCAAAAACAATGTCATACAGACACCGAGAACCGGTGCCCGATATCCAAGACCGTTGTAATCCTCGATATCCTCGCTACCAATCTTGTTTGCAATCAACATAACAATATAGAAAGCTCCGAGATTCATAAGCATATAAACAAAGAAATAAATCAGAACGGAGGCAGCACCGGTATCGTCCAGAACTGCTACTCCCATTAGGAGGTATCCTGCGTATGCGATACTTGAATAGGCGAGTCGCCTTTTAAGGTTTGTGTTCCATACTGCTACTAAATTACCCAAAGTCATAGTAAGAACTGATAACACAGCTATCACGAAGTTCCAATCTATTCCTGAAAGTGTTGTCCAAATGCTATCGGAACCGGGTATTGAATCAATAAATGTAACTTTAAGAAACCTTAATAGCACAGCAAAACCAGCCGCTTTTGATGCAACAGATAAATATGCTGTAATCGTAATTGGAGCACCTTCGTAAACATCAGGCGTCCAGAAATGAAACGGAACTGCAGAAATCTTATAACCAAACCCGGCAACAATCATCAACGAGGATACTCCAAGAGCAAAAATATTAACATCATTTGTTGCTAAAAACTTATTGATTTCAAACAGATTTAAATGCCCTGTAAGCCCAAAAATCAGTGAAATTCCGAAAATCATTATTCCTGAGGAAATTGCACCGAAAATGACATATTTCAAAGATGCTTCGCTTGCCCTTTTAACTTCCTTAGTATATCCGGCAAGTATGTATGAGCTGATACTCATTGTTTCGATTGCAAGATATATCATTACCAGGTTACTCGCTCCGCACAGCAGAAACATTCCAAATGTCATACCTGCAATCATTGAGTAATATTCGCCCAATTTCCTATGCTCGGTATATAATTCCTTTGAAAAAAGTGACATTAAAACCACTAATATACTGGTTATAAGTATTAAGAATTTAAAGAAGTTGGCGAATCCGTCAATGACAAGTAAATCGGCAAAAGCTCTGTAATTTGTTCCAACTTGTAGATATAAGAAAATTCCGGTAACAATAAATCCCAGAAGTGCAACATAACCGGAAATATTCCTGGATTTTTTAAATATCAAATCAAACAAAATAGCCAAAATGAATGTCGCAGTGAGAACGAACTCAGGAATGAACATTCCCACACTAATTTTCAGATTCTCTAAGAATATATCAAGCTGTGGCATAATTATCCAGAAATAATTTTAAAACCAAAAAACTACATACCAGCCACTTGTCCACCAATCAGGACAAATGGTTTCATTATTTCAATTAACTGATTAACAGAAGCAGACATCAAATTAATCATTGGAGAGGGAACAATTCCCAGATAAATAATCACAAGAGCTAATGGAACTAATGCAGTCAATTCAAGAGCGTTCAAATCATCGTGTTTGTATTTTTTCTTTGTTGGATCCCAAGGACCAGCCCATTTTTCAGGTAATTTTCCAAAGAATATTTTCTGCAGTGTCCAAAGCATATATGCAGCTCCCAGAATAATACCAAGACCTGAAAAAATAGTATAAACAGGATATGTTTTGAATGCACCCAAAAATACCATTGCCTCGCTGATGAAACCGCTTAAGCCCGGTAAACCAATAGCAGCAAAGAAAGCTATTGACATTATTCCAGTATAAACGGGCATCTTATTGGCAAGACCACCGAAGTCATCAAGTCCTCTTTTATGAGATCTATCATAAATTACTCCTACAATCATAAAGAGCATAGATGTGATTGTGCCGTGATTGAACATTTGGAAAATGGCACCAGCCATTCCTTCAGGTCTCATCGAAGCCATACCAAGGACTACATAACCCATATGACTGACACTTGAGTAAGCAATCAGCTTTTTGAAATCTTTAGCTCCAACTTTATGTTGACCAAGGGCACAAAAAGCTCCGTAGATAATACTTACCATACCAACAATGGCAATAAAGCTTTGGAAATAACCAACTGCATCAGGAAACATTGGAAATGCTATTCTCATCATTCCATAAGTTCCCATTTTCAGCAAGACTCCCGCAAGAATAACGCTTATTGGAGTAGGGGCTTCAACGTGGGCATCAGGTAACCAAGTATGGAACGGAACTGACGGAACTTTGATTGCAAATCCTATAAATAACGCCATAAAGGCTATATATCTTATTGTTGTGCCTGTCCCTTCGAAAATTGAACCTTGGAGATATTTGCTTAAATCCATCATATCAAGCATATTGAAGGAGCCAACACTGAAATATAAGCCAATCATTACCAATAACATAAATACACTACCAACAAGAGTGTAGATAAAGAACTTGATAGCAGCATATTCTTTCCTTGGTCCACCCCAAATACCGATTAGAAAATACATCGGTAGTAACATCAATTCCCAGAAAACGTAAAAGAGGAAGAAATCAAGTGCTACAAAAACCCCCATCATACCGGTATCAAGCAGCAAATACATTGCAAAGTATCCCTTAACGGCTTTCTCTATGTTAAAAGAGGGAAAAACAGCTACAAAGCAAACAAGTGCCGTCAATAAGACCATTGGAGCACTCAATCCGTCAATACCAATGAAATATTCAACGGAAAATTGTCCTACTAATGGAAATGTAGCTTTTATCCAAGGAATTTTTTCTACAAATTGAAAGCTTGAAAGTTCATTCACTCCCGATAATGTGTTATTATAAGTAAACATCACTATGATTGCCAAAACTAATTGAATGAACGTAACAACAACGGCAATCCACCTGATAATTGTGTTTGATACTTGTTTGCTCGCTTCATCTTTGCCGGATGGGACTAAAAGTGTAAATATCATTCCCAAAATGGGTAAAAATGTCAGCCAAGTTAGAATTGGAAACCCAATAGTATCTTGCATTAAACCTCCAGTGTATTTTTTCTATTTATCATCTAATGTTAAAAAATAAAGTAAATCAATGCAATTAATCCTATTATGAGTAAAGCTATATAAGTTTGAACCTGACCGGTTTGAACCTTTCGCAAAACTCCTCCGAAAAATCCTGTTATATTTGCCAAAAGATTTACTATACCATCTATTACAATGTTGTCAAAATGTCCTATGAAATATGAACTTACTCTTGTTATTGCAGCACTTAAATTAACCATTCCATCTATTATCAGATTATCAAACCACGCTAATAATTTCGATAAACCAATTATTCCAGAAACTACTGTATAATGATATAATTCATCAAAATACCACTTTCTGAAAGAAAATGTGTGTAGGGGTTTAAATTGTCTCTCTAAATTATCAGCACTGAATATTTTAAATTGATATATCAAAAATGCAAGTAATATACCACCACCTGCAATAAGTAAGGATAACATCATTGCAGTGCCGTGAAAATGATGTTCTTCCTCAGCAAATTTGTTAATATAATGATGTCCGCTATGATGGACCTGCTCTACAGAATTATCATTATGACTTGTAACTCCTTGTTGATGTTCAGTTTTTGCTTTCTGACCGTTCTCTTCGATTAGCAGAAAGTCCCATTGATAATCAGTTGGAACGGCGGTCTTAGGCTGAACTATTGCTTTATGGAACCATCCAGCAGATGCATTTGTTGGATCAGGTGAATAAAATATCCAAAGAGATAATATTGATAATAATATAAGTGGAAAAACAATAACAAAATTATTTTCATGAGTTTTAGCGGCTGCCTCAGTCTTTGGCTGTCCGTGAAAAGCAAGAATCAGAAGCCTGAACATATAAAATGCAGTCATTCCTGCAGCAGAAAATCCTAAAATCGGAATTATCCAATGCCAACCGCCTGTTAGATTTGCATAAGCTAGTGTTCCTGCCAAAATTCCATCTTTACTTAAAAATCCCGAAGTAAATGGAACACCAGCTATTGCTAAAGTAACAAATAAAAATGTAAAATAAGTTATTGGCATTGTCTTTCTTAATCCACCCATATTTCTAATATCCTGTGGGTCGGTATGATGATCGTGCATTTTATGTAGAGCATGATGCATTGCGTGAATCACCGAACCTGAAGCTAAAAACAAAGCTGCTTTGAACCATGCGTGAGTCACGAGATGAAAAAAACCATTTGTATAGCCACCAACACCTAATGACATTATCATATAACCAAGCTGACTAACGGTCGAATAT
>JAOABA010000003.1 GCA_026418625.1 Candidatus Kapaibacterium sp. | reverse complement strand
ACCCTATATGGCTCAATGGTATATACTACATTTTTAATTGGAGTATAAATAGCATCAATAGGCAGCATCCCGATGGGAAAATCAACTAAAGGTTGCTCTTCAGCTGGAACATACCCCTTGCCACGACCGATGCGTATTTCCACATCAAACTCTGCGTCTTCAGCAAGTGTTGCAATGTGTTGGTTTGGATTCATAACCTCTATCATCGAAGAGGCATTCTGTAGATCGATAGCCTTCCATTCGTAAGGACCTTTAAGATGAAAAGCCACACGTTGTGGTTTTTTATCGGTTGTAGTAAGTCTGATTTCTTTAAGATTCAAAATAATTTCTGAAACATCTTCCACTACACCGGGGATAGTTTGGAATTCATGAAGAACATCAGTTAATTTCACTCCGATAATTGCAGATCCGGGAATTGATGAAAGTAGAACTCTACGGAATGAGTTACCTAATGTAACCCCATATCCTTGTTCCAACGGTTGAAGAATAAATCTGACGTGGCTTCTGCTGTCAATTTCTTCAACCTGCATCCTGTCAGGCATCTGCATTTGTGAATTAATTGCTAGATTTTCTTTACTCAGTGTCATAATCAAGTAATTTTAACAATTGATAATCTATTTAAATATTAGACCCTTCGCTTTTTCGGGGGACGACACCCATTATGTGGTAATGGTGTTTTGTCAATAATACTATGGATTTCGAGTCCGGCAGTTGCCAGTGCTCTTATGGCTGCCTCGCGACCAGAACCGGGACCTTTAACTATAACATCAACTCTTCGCAGTCCCATATCAAAAGCTTCTTTGGCTGCTTTTTCGGCAGAGACTTGCGAAGCATAAGGAGTATTCTTTTTAGATCCCCTAAATCCATTTTTACCGGCTGATGACCAGCTTATCGTATTGCCATACATATCAGTAACAGTTACGATAATATTATTGAAAGTTGCTTTAATGAAAGCCTTACCGTGGCTATCAGTAACAATTTTCCTTTTGACTTTTTTCTTTCCAGCTGCCATTTAAATTTTCGAAAATTAATAAACAAAAAATTATTTCTTCGCTGCTTTCTTCTTTCCAGCGACTGTTTTTCTTCTACCTTTTCTTGTTCTTGAATTAGTTCTTGTTCTTTGACCTCTGACAGGTAAACCTCTACGATGCCTTAAACCTCGATAGCAACCAATATCCATAAGTCTTTTTATATTCATTTGAATTTCGGAGCGAAGCTGACCTTCCACCTTATAATTATCCTGAATAATAGACCTAATTTTGGCAATCTCTTCATCAGTCCATTCACTAACCCTTTTACTTTCGTTAATACCTGCCATTTCAAGAATTTTGGAGGATGTTGTTCGACCTATACCGAAGATATAAGTTAAACCAATAACTCCTCTTTTATTTTTTGGTAAATCAATTCCAGATATACGTGCCACTAAATACTCCTTAAATTATCCTTGTTTTTGTTTAAATCTTGGATTCTTTTTATTAATGATATATAATCTCCCTTTCCTTTTGACAATTTTGTCATCAGGATTTCTCTTTTTAATTGATGCTTGGACTTTCATTTTATGCTCCCAATCATTTATTTATATCTGTAAATTATTCTGCCTTTTGTTAGGTCATAAGGAGATAGTTCAACTTTCACCTTATCGCCTTGCAAAATTTTTATAAAATTCATTCTCATCTTGCCCGATATATGAGCAAGAACTTTGTGTCCATTGTCAAAGCGAACAATAAATTGTGTATTGGGGAGCGTCTCCTCAATTATTCCATCAACTTGTATTAATTCTTGCTTCGACATATTAATTTCTTAATGTTAATATTATTGGTTTTTCATCTACTAATACTGTATGTTCAAAATGTGCTGCAGGGCTTCTATCAACAGTAACAACCGTCCAACCATCATTTAAATACTCAACCTCTTGTTTTCCTGCGTGAACCATCGGCTCTATTGCAAGTCCCATTCCTTTTACCAACTTCATATTTGGGTATTTATTACGGTGTAGTAATGGTGGAACAAAATTCGGTATCGAAGGTTCCTGATGTAATCTTTTCCCGATACCGTGACCTGTCAATTCTTTTGTTAAAGAAAAACCATTACTTTCTACGTAATTTTGAATAACCCTTGAAATATTATAAACCTTACTTTTATCAAAAGCTTGTTCGATTCCTATATACAATGACTCTTCGGTTACTTTCAACAACTTTTTCTTAACTTCATCAATTTCTCCAACTGCCACTGTCAAGGCACTATCACCAAAAAAGCCTTCGTATTTCACCCCGCAATCAATTGATACTACATCTCCGGCTTTTAGTTTTCTTTTGCTCGGTATACCGTGAACAACAGTTTCATTAATCGAAATACAAAGAGTATTTGGAAAAACTTTTCCATCTACTTGATAACCCTTAAAAGCCGGCTTAGCATTATTTGAACGAATAAAGTCCTCTGCAATTTTATCTAATTCTAAAGTTTCTATACCTTCAACAATATGTTTTTCTAATAAACTAAGTGTGTCAGCAACTATTCTACAAGCTTTTTCGAATTTTTTTAAATCATCACTTGTAGAAATTAAATTTTCTTTGCTCACTATGTTATCAGAAATATACATAAATTAACCGCTAATTCCGGCACCTCTGCCTTTAATTTTTCCGCTTTTCATAAATCCGTCATAATGACGCATTAGTAAATATGACTCAATTTGTTGGAGTGTATCAAGACAAACACCAACCATAATCAAAAGTGATGTTCCACCAAAAAATGAAGCAAAACCGGGTGTAACGCCTAAGAGTCTGGATGCAAATGTTGGCATAACAGCAATTATAGCCAAAAATATTGAACCCGGCAATGTTATTCTCGTTAAAACAGCATCAATATACTCAGCTGTGGGTTTGCCCGGTCTTATTCCGGGGATAAAACCACCCTGCTTTTTCATATTATCTGCAATATCTCTTGGATTAAATACTATTGCAGTATAAAAATAAGTGAATAGAACAACCAATGTGCCATAAACCAAAGCATACACATATGAATGTTCACTAAAAGCAGCAACTACTCCATAAAGCCAAGTGCTATCTGGAAAGAAACTAAATATCGTTTGTGGTATGAACATTAATGACTGGGCAAAAATTATAGGCATAACTCCTGCAGTATTGACCCTTAAAGGAATATATTGGGTAGTTCCGCCATATACTTTTCTTCCAACTTGCCTTTTTGCATATTGAACAGGTATTCTTCTTGCACCTTGAGTAATAAAAATAACTGATGCAATTATACCAAACAAGAATAATAAGATAATTAGCTCAACAATCCAAGGTTTTTCCTGAAGCTGGAATATCTGGTTCATTTCCTGATACAAGGCACCGGGAAGTCTGGCTATAATTCCGATAAAAATAATCAATGATATACCATTTCCAATCCCACGTTCAGTGATTTGTTCCCCCAACCACATCAGAAAAATAGTTCCTGCAGTTAAAAGAAATACACTTGTGATTGTAAATAAGAAACCCGGGTCAGGAACAACAGGAATTCCACCGGCATCCATATTTACTAATCTTATTGTCATTCCCCAACCATTAAGAGCTGCAATTAGAACAGTTAAGTATCGGGTATATTGATTTATTTTTCGTCTTCCTTCCTCACCAGATTTTTGTAATTTCTGGATTTCGGGTATAACAATACCTCCCAATTGAAGGATAATGGATGCAGTAATATAAGGCATAACACCCAAAGCAAAAATGGCAGCATTAGAAAATGCTCCACCGACAAATAAATCAAAAAGCCCAAATAGATCATTTCCTCCGCCACTAGACATTTGTTTTAGGATAACGGGGTCTACTCCGGGCAAAGTAATATGAGAACCAATACGCACTATAAGCAAAATAATCACAGTAGTGATTATCCTTCCACGCAGCTCGTCAATTTTGAAAATATTCTGTATTGTTTGGATAAAACTACTCATTCACTATTGCCTTTCCACCGACAGACTCAATTTTTTGTTTTGCCGTTTCCGAAAATTTGTTTGCCTTTATGCTAATAGGATTTTTGATATCACCATTTCCGAGAATTTTTACAGGCAAATTGTTTTTTGAAATTGCACCTGCTTTATATAAGGACTCGATATCAATATTCTCAGGATTAATTTTTTCTTTATCAATTAACTCCTGTAATCTGCCTAAGTTAACAATTTGAAATTCTTTTCTAAATATATTAGTGAATCCAAATTTTGGTATTCTTCGGCTGAGAGGCATTTGACCGCCCTCGAAAGCAAGCTTTCTTTTGTAACCTGTTCGAGATTGAGCTCCTTTATGTCCTCTGGTTGATGTTCCACCATGTCCAGATCCCGGACCTCGAGCTATTCTTTTTCTTTTCTTCTTTGCTCCCTCAGCATATTTTAAATTTCCTATGTGTTTCATAGTATTAAAAAATTTAAATAATATTATTAAACTTCAACTTCTTCAACTTTTACTAAATGTTTGACAACCTCGATCATTCCTCGTGTATTAGGATTATCAGGTAGCGTATTAAAATAATTCGGACGTCCGAGACCTAATGCTTTAATAGTAAGCTTTTGCTTTTCCGGACGTTTAATCACGCTTTTCAACTGAGTTATTTTTAACATTTTCATATTCTAAAAACAAAATAATCAACCATAAACAACTTTTTCTAATGGAATGCCCCTGCGAACAGAAACTGCGGCTGCGTCTTCCAGTTCCATCAAACCTTTGATTGTCGCTTTAACGGTATTATGAGGATTTGATGATCCAAGGCTTTTTGTTAAAACGTCCTGAACTCCAGCTAATTCTAAAATAGCTCTAACTCCACCTGAAGCAATAACACCAGTTCCGGGTGTAGCTGGTTTTAACAAAACTTTTGCTGCACCAAATTTTCCGATGACTTCATGTGGTATAGTCGAGCCTTGAAGTCTGACTTTAACTACATTTTTCTTTGCTGCTTCAGTAGCTTTTGTAACAGCGTCAACAACTTCACTTGCTTTACCAAGCCCATAACCAACGTGCCCATTCTGGTCACCAACAACAACTATTGCAGAAAAATTAAATCTTCTACCGCCTTTAACTACTTTAGCAGTCCTTCCAACATAAACTAATTTGTCTTTTAATGAGATTTCAGATGTTTTAATTTTTGCCAATTTTTTTTCCTCCGCTGGATTATATTATTAAAATTCAAGACCGTTACTACGAGCTGATTCCGCTAAAGCCTTAACTCTGCCATGGTATAAATACCCGTTTCTATCAAAAGCAATTTTCTTTATATTTTTATCCAATGCTTTTTTTGCTAATATCATACCCACAATTTTACTCTTATCAATAGGCTTCATATCGGGCTTTATTTGTTCCTTCACTTCTTTATCCAAGGTAGAAGCTGAGACAAGAGTCTTACCCTCAACATCATCAATGATTTGAGCATAAATATTATTCAGACTTCTATAAACAGAAAGTCGTAATCTTTCTGGTGTTCCAGAAATTCTTTTTCTTATCCTAAATTTTCTTCTTGTTCTTCTTTTGTTTTTTAATTCCAAGCGTTTCATAATCTATAAGATATTATTTTTAAATTACTTCGAAGTTGTTTTGCCAGCTTTTCTACGAATGTATTCATCGCTGTAACGAATACCTTTGCCTTTGTATGGCTCAGGTGGACGCAGTTTTCTGATTTTTGCTGCGACCTCACCGATTAATTGCTTATCAATCCCATCAATTAATATTGTATTTGGGTTTGGACTTGAAATTTTAACACCTTCAGGTGGAATAACTAACAATGGATGGGAATATCCCAATGATAACATTAAATTATTACCCTTCATTTCAGCTTTGTAACCGACACCCTCAATCAGCAAAGTTTTTGAAAACCCATTCAGGACACCTTCAATTAAATTATTCGTTAACGCTCTTGCTAGTCCATGCAAAGCTCTAATTTTTTTATCATCACTATTTCTGCTGAAAGTTAGTGTTTTATTTTCAAATTTAAATTCAATACCCTCGGGAACACTGAACTGCAATTCCCCTTTGGGTCCTTTAGCCTTAATAACTTGACCGTTGATTGTCAAATTGACTTTATCCGGCACAGTTATTGGTTTTTTTCCAACTCTTGACACTTTGTAACTCCTGAACAAAAATTACCAAACAGTGAATAATACTTCTCCGCCGATATTAAGTTTTCGAGCCTCTTTATCGGTTAAAACACCTTTTGATGTGGAAATAACTGCCAAACCAAGACCATTATATACTCTTGGTAGCTTATCAACCGTTGCATAAACCCTACGTCCGGGTTTGCTTACTCTTTGAATTCTCTTTATAACAAGTCTTCCTTGATAATATCTTAGGGTAATTCTGATTAACCCTTGAACGCCATCATCAATTTTTTCAAAATCACTTATAAAACCCTGCTCTTTTAAAATACCCGCAATTGAGTATTTTAATTTTGAGTAGGGAATGTCAACGGTTTTGTGTTTTGCTATTCCCGCATTTTTAATTCTAATTAAAAAATCTGATATTGTATCTGTTACTGGCATAGCCTTAATCTAAATATTTGCAAAATTTTAAATAAAAAATTACCAACTTGCTTTCCTTATTCCGGGTAGTTTACCTTCGAGAGCCATTTGCCTGAAAACGTTACGGCAAAGTCCGAATTTTCTGTAAACACCTTTTCCTCTTCCTGTCAATGAACATCTATTACGAACACGTGTTGGGGAGCTATTCCTTGGTAGTTTCTGCAAGGCTTCATAATCGCCGGCAGCCTTGAGTTCTTCCCTACGTGCTTTATATTTTTCTGACATTCTGATTCGTTTTAAATTTCTTGCTACTACTGATGTTTTCGACATATTTATTCTCCCTCTCGTTTTCTGAATGGAAATCCAAATTCTGAAAGAAGCGCATAGGATTCCTCATCATTTTTGGATTTAATGACAAATGTAATATCAAGTCCACTTATGCGGCTGACTTTATCAACATCAATTTCAGGAAATATAATTTGTTCTTTTATTCCGATACTGTAATTACCTCTTCCATCGAAACTTTTGTCCGAAAAACCCCTGAAGTCCCTTATACGTGGTGCAGTAATATTTATAAATCTGTCCAAAAATTCATACATACGGGCTCTTCGCAAGGTAACCATACAGCCAATCGGAACTCCCTGTCTCAATTTAAAATTTGAAATTGATTTCTTCGATTTGGTTATCACAGGTCGTTGTCCGGATATCAATTCCAATTCATTTATTGCAGACTGTAATAATTTCTGGTCTTGGGTTGCTGAACCGACACCTATATTTAATGATATTTTTTCAAGCTTAGGAACCTGCATAACCGATTTGTATCCAAATTTTTTCATCAAATTTGGAACAATTTGTTTTCTATAGAATTCAAGTAAACGAGGGGGAGGTGGTGTTTCTTTAACATCCTCCAACCTTTTACCTTCGGGCTTAAAATCTACTTTTTTGGATTGAGCTCCAAAAGGTGTTGCTGTTGTTTTCTTTTTTGGTGTAGCCATAGTTTAACTATCTAATTATAATTGACCATCATTAGTTTTAGCATATCTGACAGGAACCTTCTTGTTTCCTTTTTCTTCAAAGCGAATGCCAATTCTTGTTGGGTTCCTGTCCGAATCAACAATCATTACATTAGAGTAATGAATTGGCATTTCCTTGCTAATAATTCCGCCTTTTTGATTTTTTTGATTAGGGCGGGTGTGCCTTTTAACGATATTGACACCTTCAACAAGGATTCTCGACTTATCGGGATAAACAGCCATAACTCTTCCGATGACACCTTTATCATCGCCGCTAATTACTTGAACTGTATCCCCTTTTTTAATTTTAAATTTCATAATTTCACCGTTATATTACTTCTGGTGCCAAAGATACTATTTTCATAAAATTCTTTTCTCTAAGTTCACGAGCCACTGGACCAAAAATTCTTGTTCCTCTTGGTTCGCCTTGATTATTAAGAATGACTGCAGCATTATCATCAAACCTTATATAAGAGCCGTCTTTTCTTTTAACTTCTTTGCTTGTTCGAACGATTACTGCACGACAAACTTCACCTTTTTTCACATTGGAATTTGGCAAGGCAGATTTTACAGAGACTACAACAAGATCTCCAAGACTTGCATATCGCTTACCGTGTCCGCCAAGAACACGAATACATCTAACCTTTTTGGCTCCCGAATTATCCGCTACTGTTAAGTTTGTTTCTTCTTGTATCATCTTATTCTCCTAAAATTACTTAGCTTTTGTTACTATTTCGACTAACATCCATCTTTTCATCTTACTTAAGGGTCTATGTTCTTTAATCCTTACAACATCTCCAATTCCACATTCATTATTTGGGTCGTGAGCCATAAATTTCTTTGTTCGTTTAAAGTATTTTTTATATAATGGATGTCTAACTTGCCTTTCAACAGCAACAACGATAGTTTTATCAGCCTTATTCGAAGTTACCTTACCTTGTAAAATTTTCTTTACTGGAATCTTTGTTTTTGATTCAGATTTAACTTCAATAGAATCCAGTGATTCTTGTTCAACTGTTTCTGTAGCAGAATCTAACGATGTTTCAGTTTCAGCAACCGAAGAAACTTCAATTTCGTTTACTGCTGTCTCTTGTTCAGATGTTAAATTCTGATCTTGTTCTAAATTATCTAATTGTTGTTCCTTATCCATTTTGATTTGCTCGCTCACGTTCTGTTAAAATAGTTTTAATTCTGGCAATATCTTTTCTTAAAATCCTTAAATAGGCTGTGTCTTGCAATTGGCTCAAAGCATGTTGAAACTTCTGGTTAGAGTAAGTTTCTTGAGCTTCTGCTAAAAGACTGACTAATTCAGTAGTAGTTAAATCTCTCAAATCTGCTGTTTTTCTTGGTTTCATTGTTGCACCAAATCAATTCTTCTGACAAACTTTGTTTTTACAGGCAATTTATGAGAAGCAAGCCTGAGAGCTTCCTGAGCAGATTTCATAGGAACTCCGTCCACTTCAAAAAGAATTCTACCCCTTTTAACTACTGCAACCCATCCTTCAGGGCTTCCCTTACCACTACCTTGTCTTGTTTCAGCTGGTTTTTTGGTATAGGGTTTATCGGGGAATATTCTAATCCATAGTTTTCCTTCACGTTTAAGAAAACGATTGATGGCGATTCTTGCTGCTTCAATCTGTCTGTTAGTAATCCAAGCATGCTCAAGAGATTTTAATCCATAAGAACCAAAAGCGACAGTAGCGCCCCTATTGGCTTTGCCTCTGATTCGTCCTCTTTGTGTCTTTCTATATTTTACTCTTTTTGGTGATAGCATTTTATTTGCTCACTTATAACTTATTTAATTAACTTTCTTGTTTTCCAATAATTTCGCCCTTACAAATCCATACTTTTACACCGATACTGCCATAGATTGTCTGTGCAGTTGCAACTCCATAATCAATATCAGCTCTTAAAGTATGCAAAGGTATTCTTCCTTCTTTGTATTGTTCGGTTCTTGCCATTTCAGCTCCACCGAGTCTACCGGAACACATAAGCCTAATTCCGACAGCTCCCATTCTCATTGCTGATGAAACAGCCTGTTTCATAGCTCTTCTGAATGATATTCTTCCTTCTAATTGTTGTGCAATATTTTCTGCTACTAACAAAGCATCAAGCTCGGGTCTTTTAATTTCACTAATAAGAATTTTTGCATCCTTGTTAGTAATTTTTTTCAATTCTTCTTCCAATTGGGTAATATCTTTGCCGGAGCGACCTATTATAACTCCCGGTCTTGAAGTATTGATTGTAATTCTAAGTTGCTTGGCAGTTCGCTCAACGATAATTCTTGAGACACCGGCTTTTTTCAGACGGTTTTTAATATAAAGTCTTACTTTATTATCCTCAGCAATTTTCTCTGCGACATTTTTTTCATCAAACCAATTAGCATCCCACTGCCTAATTATACCTAATCTTAGTCCAATTGGATTTGTCTTTTGTCCCAATGATTCTCTCCTCTTTATTAATTTTTATTAGTTGCAACAACAATTGTTAAATGATTAGATCTTTTTCTTATTCTATAAGCACGTCCCATTGGAGCAGGCTGAATCCTTTTCATAATGGGACCACAATTAACATAACATTCTTTGACATAAACTTCTTCAGGTTTAACCGTTTTGCCATCTTCAAAATTTGAAAGATTAGCTATGGCAGACCTTAAAACTTGTTCTGCATCTCTTGCAGCCAATTTATTAGAGAATCTGAGTAAAGAAAATGCATCAGCTGCATTTTTACCTCGTATCAGGTCAATTACTAATCTCATTTTTCTGGGAGATGACCTGATAAATTTTTTAAGCGCTTTAGCTTCAAGTTGATTTTCCATTTTTTTCTCCTGTCCTTACTTTTTTGCTCCGGAGCGTTGTTCTTTTCTATGCCCCGAATGACCTCTATAAGTTCTTGTGGGAGCAAATTCACCTAATTTATGACCCACCATATTCTCTGTTATATAAACCGGAATAAACTTCTGTCCGTTATGAACTGCAATAGTATGCCCAACAAAATCGGGAGTAATTGTCGAAGCCCTCGACCAAGTCTTTATTACCTGCTTTTTGGATGCTTGATTTAGAGCATCAATTTTTCTCTGTAGCTTATAATATACAAAATAACCTTTTTTTAATGACCTTGACATATTACTTCCCTAAAATTAACCTTTTCTTGAACGAATAATATATTTACTTGATAATTTTCTTTTCTTTCTGGTCTTTAAACCTTTAGCATATTGACCCCAAGGTGACTCAGGATGCTGCCTTCCACCACCAGATTTTGAAGTTCCTTCACCACCACCCATTGGGTGATCAATCGGATTCATAGCCATACCACGAGTTTGAGGTCTAATTCCAAGCCAACGGCTTCTTCCGGCTTTGCCAAGCATAATGTTTTCCTTTTCGGCATTGCCAACAGTTCCAAGAGTTGCATAGCAATTCGATGGAACCATCCTTATTTCACCTGATGGTAATTTCAACTGTGCAAATTTTTCATCTACGGCTACGAGTTGAACAGCTGCCCCAGCGCTCCTTGCAATTTGACCTCCCTTACCGGGTTTTAATTCAACATTATGAACAAAAAGTCCAACTGGTATTCTATAAAGCGGCAGAGCATTTCCATCCTTGAATTCAGCGTTGGGACTGGATACAATCACGTCTCCAACTTTAATTTTACTATGAGCTAAAATATATCTACGCTCCCCATCTTCATATTTTACAAGAGCTATTCGACAAGAGCGATTTGGATCATATTCTATAGTTTCGACTGTAGCCGGTATATCTAATTTATTTCTTTTGAAATCTATTATCCTATAGTTTCGTTTGTGTCCACCGCCTCTATGTCGTGAAGTTATACGACCAGTATTGTTCCTACCACCTGTTTTCTTCAGTGGAACAACCAAAGGCATATAAGGTCTGTCAGTTGTAATTTCGCTGAAATCACTAACTGAATATCCTCTTGTGCCCGGTGTTATTGGTTTTAATTGTCTTAGTCCCATTTCTTATTCCGTTTTTTTCTTACATTATGTTCCGGGTGTTCCAGATACAATATCAATTGTTTGTCCAGCTTTCAAAGTAACATAAGCTTTCTTTTTCATCGAAGTTTTGCCTCTAATAAGACCTCTTCTTGTAATCCTTGATTTAACTTTACCCTTGATTCTAACAGTTCGAATGCTTGTTACATTAACTTCAAACATTTTTTCAATTGATTTCTTAATTTCTATTTTGTTGCTATTAGGATTAACTTCGAAAACATATTGCCCCTTTTCGCCTAATTTCGTGGCTTTTTCTGTTATAACCGGTTTTTTTACTATTTCCTTCATAATCGTTAATCCTATTAATTATTAAAAGTGTTATAAATAGTATCTAAAGCACTTTTGAAAATCACAAGCTTTTTATGAGCCAGAATATCATAAGTTGATATCTTATCTGCTGGCATAATCGACACATTATTAATATTTCTTGCCGATAAATATAAATTCATATTTAAATCGGGCATTAATAAGAGGGTCTTTTCGCCATAAACTTTGAGATTCTTTAAAAATTCGGCAATAACTTTAGTTTTAATTTCATCAACATTAAAATCTTCGACAAAAACAATGTTTTGTTCTGAAAACCTAAGCGATAAAGCAGATTTTCTTGCTAATCTTTTTAATTGTTTTGTAATTTTTAAAGTGTATTTGTGAGGTTTAGGACCGTGAATGGTTCCACCACCAACCCATAGAGGAGACCTTGTCGAACCAGCTCTTGCAGTTCCACGTCCTTTTTGTCTCCAAGGTTTTTTGCCACCTCCAGAAACTTCGTGACGCACTTTTGTTTTATGTGTTCCTTGTCTCCCGTTTGCCAAATAGGCAACAATTGATTGATGCATAGCATGTTCGTTAGGCTCAATAGCAAATACATCATCACGAAGCTCTAAAGTGCCTACTTGATTACCTTCCTTATTATATAAATCTGTTAACATTGTTGCCGCCTTATTGCTTTACAATTTCTAAAATTGTGTTAACACCACCCGGAACGCTTCCTTTAATAAGAATTACATTTTGTTCCGGAAGTATATCTATAACTTCTAAATTTCTTACGGTTGTTCTCTTCCCACCCATTCTTCCAGCCATTCTGAGACCTTTAAAGACACGGGATGGATAAGATGATGAACCGATTGAGCCCGGTGCTCTGACTCTATCGGATTGTCCATGTGTTGTCATTCCAATTCCACCGAAATGATGACGTTTGACAACTCCCTGAAAACCTCTACCTTTACTTATTCCGGTTACTTTTACTTTGTCACCTTTTTTAAATTGCTCAACACTCAATTCTTGACCAACAGAGAAATCTCCGTTTAAGTCTCTGAATTCCTTGAGGTGTTTTAGAGGTTCCAAACCATTCTTTTTAAAATGCCCAAGCTCGGGTTTATTTGTTCTTTTGATAGCCTTTTTTTCAAAACCAAGCTGAACAGCTTTGTATCCGTCTTTTTCGGGAGTCTTTATCTGGACAATCGGACAAGGACCGGCTTCTATCACAGTGCAAGGAATATGCACACCTGCTTCTGTGAAAATACTGGTCATTCCAACCTTTTTACCTAAAATAGCTGCGTTCATTTGAAAACTCCTTTAAACTTTAACCTCAACATCAACGCCCGCTGGAATTTCCAGTCTCATAAGGGCATCGATAGTTTTTGGTGTCGAGCTGAATATATCTATTAATCTCTTGTGAACCCTTGCCTCAAATTGTTCTCTTGATTTCTTGTCAACGTGCGGAGAACGCAAAACCGTGTATATAGTTTTTTGTGTTGGCAATGGTATTGGACCAGAGACAACAGCTCCCGTTTGTTTCACAGTTCTAACAATTCTTTCCGATGACTTATCAATCAAATTATGGTCATAGGATTTTAATTTAATTCTTATTCTTTGTGTTGTTGCCACATTCAACTCCGAAAAAAAATTAGCCGGGTCTTCTCGAAGAAGACTCGGCTTTAAAGTTATTCAATAATTTTAGTTACTACTCCTGCGCCTACTGTTCTGCCACCTTCTCGGATAGCAAATCTTAATCCCTCTTCCATAGCAACAGGTGTTATCAATTCAATTGATATCTGATCTAAGTTATCGCCGGGCATAACCATTTCGACTCCGGCTGGTAAATTCAATACACCGGTAACATCAGTTGTTCTAAAATAAAATTGTGGTCTGTATCCACTGAAGAATGGTGTGTGTCTTCCACCTTCTTCTTTGCTTAATACGTAAACTTGAGCATCAAATTTGTGGTGAGGTGTAATGGTTCCGGGTTTGGCGATAACCATACCTCTTTCTAATTCTTTTTTATCAATACCTCTCAAAAGAAGACCGACATTATCGCCAGCTCTACCTTCATCGAGTAATTTACGGAACATTTCGATACCGGTAACAGTGGTTTTCTTGTGAAGACCGAAACCAACTATTTCAACTTCTTCGCCAACTTTGATAATTCCTCGTTCGACTCTACCGGTTCCAACAGTTCCACGACCAGTAATCGAGAATACGTCTTCGACTGGCATTAAGAATGGCTTATCAACGTCTCTTTGTGGTGTTGGTATATATTCATCAACTGCATCCATCAATTTGTAAATGCATTGTAATCTTGGATCATCAGCGGTTGTTGATGGATCGGCACCAGCTTCAAGAGCTTGCAAAGCAGAACCCGGTATAATTGGAATTTCATCACCGGGAAATTCATATTTACTGAGAAGTTCTCTTAATTCAATTTCGATTAATTCAATTAGTTCAGGATCGGCTATGTCAACCTTATTTAAGAAAACCACTATTCTTGGAGCACCGACTTGACGGGCAAGGAGAATATGTTCTCTTGTTTGGGGCATCGGACCGTCATCGGCAGCACAAACCAAAATTGCACCGTCCATTTGAGCGGCACCGGTAATCATATTTTTGATGTAGTCTGCGTGTCCCGGGCAATCTACGTGGGCATAATGTCTTTTATCTGTTTCATATTCAACGTGTGCAGTGGCTATTGTAATACCTCTTGCTTTTTCTTCAGGGGCATTATCAATAGAATCGAATGTTCTAACTGATGTATTAGTCCCTTTTTTTGCAAGTGCCATTGTGATTGCTGCTGTCAATGTGGTCTTTCCATGATCAACGTGACCAATGGTTCCAACATTGATATGTGGTTTGGAACGATCAAATTTTTCCTTAGCCATTTTTAAGCTCCTATTTTTCTATAATTAAAAAAACAAAATATTTTTTTCAGTTAATATGTTTGAGATTTTATTACTGCAGGTTCATAATGCGAGAATGTCATAGTAAAGCTAGCTCTGCCCTGACTAATGGATCTTAATTTGGTTACGTATCCAAACATTTCAGAAAGCGGTGCAATACATTTGACAATCTGCACATTTCCTCTTTGAGTAATTCCCTCTATTTTTCCTCTTCTCGAATTTAAATCCGAAATTATATCTCCCAAATATATTTCTGGTGAAACAACTTCGACTTCGAAAACAGGTTCCAGCAAAATTGATTCAGCCTTTCTTATTCCATCTTTAAATGCAATTGAAGAAGCTATCTGATTGCCAAGTTCGGTTGATTTTTCTGGGTCATAATTAATTTTTTCTATTGTTACCCTTATATCTACCAATGGATAACCATTTGGTCCAACTTGGGCGGCTTCCCTAATACCTTTTTCGATTGCATTTTGATACATTTTATTTACTTGTATATCACTATTATTATTTTGAATAACAATTCCAGTTCCTTTTTCTCCCGGTTCTAATGTTAATAAAACATTTCCATATTGCATCTTGCCATTTATCTGATTTTCAAAAACCCCATCTTGTTTAACTTTATTACTAATTGTCTCTCTATAGCTTACTTGTGGTTTGCCAGCTTTTGCCTTAATATTAAATTCTCTTTTTAATCTATCCACAATTATTTCAAGGTGAAGCTCTCCAACACCGCTAATTATTATCTCTCCACTTTCTTCATCAATTTTGTATTTGAAAGTAGGATCTTCGTCAGATAATTTTGTCAGGCATTCAATCATTTTGTCTCGTTCGGCAATTGTCGAGGCTTCAAGGCTCTGATTAATCACAGGCTCAGAAAATGTAATCTTTTCAAAAATTATCTGATGTTTTTGATCACATAAAGTATCACCGGTTTTTGTTAATTTTAAATCGGGAATTGCTACTATATCACCAGTAAAAGCATCATTTGTCTCTTCTTTTTTATTAGCGTAAACCTTCAAAATTTTGTTAATTCTCTCCCTTTTCCCTAAACTACTTATCATTACGGCTTCGCCTGCTTGAATTTTGCCTGAATATATTCTAATGAATGTCAATCTTTTCAAAAAAGGATCGGATAAAACTTTAAAAGCGAGCGCAGAAAACGGTTCATCATCGTCAGGTTTTCTTTTAATTATCTTATTATTATCATTAACATCGAAACCAAGAAATTCTTTCAAATCCAAAGGTGAAGGCAGATAATCCAAAACCGCATCAAGTAATGGTTGAACTCCGATACCTTTTTTAGACGAGCCACAGAAAACAGGAATAATCTTTTGAGACAATGTTGAATTTCTGAGCGAGTTCTTTAATTCTTCAATAGAAATTTCATTTCCATCAAGATATTTTTGAAGAATATCATCATCGTGTTCAGCAATAGATTCCAATAGTTTCGCCCGATTTACCTCAGCATATTCCCTAAAATTATCTGGAATTTCCTTTTCTTCATACTTTAAGCCTTTGGTTTCTTCGTCGAAATAAAGTGCCTTCATACTAAGAAGGTCAATAATTCCTTCAAAATTCTCTTCGGCACCCATTGGAAGAAATAAAGGAACAGGATTAGCATTTAATTTTTCTTTCATCATCGAAAGAACTCTATCGAAATTAGCTCCCATTCTATCCATCTTATTAACATAAGCAATTCTGGGAACATTGTAAGCATCAGCTTGATGCCAAACAGTTTCCGATTGAGGCTCAACTCCACCAACAGCACAGAAAACAGCAATAGCACCATCTAAGACTCTGAGCGACCTTTGAACTTCCGCTGTAAAATCAACGTGTCCCGGAGTATCAATAATATTTATTTTATGATCTTTCCAGTAACAGGTCGTAGCAGCGGACATAATAGTAATGCCTCTTTCTTTTTCCTGCTCCATATAGTCCATAAAGGCTGTGCCTTCATCAACTTCGCCAACTTTATGGAGGAAACCTGTATAAAATAAAAATCTCTCTGTAGTAGTTGTTTTACCAGCATCTATATGTGCCATTATACCGATGTTTCTCGTTCTCGATAATGGCAATGTGCGTGGCATAACAATCCTTCAGCATATCAATTGACAAATAACTGCAATATTACCATTTAAAATGCGCAAAAGCTTTATTGGCTTCAGCCATTCTATGTGTATCTTCTTTTTTCTTTACGGCAGAACCTTCGTTATTGGAGGCTGCCATTAATTCAGCTGCTAATTTAGCTGAAAAACTCTTGTCTCTACGAGCAGATGCATAGGTTTTTAACCACCTTATTGCTAAAGCAATTCTTCTTTCTTCTCTGACCTCAACAGGAACTTGATATGTTGCACCTCCTACTCTTCTTGAACGAACTTCGATAAACGGTGCGACATTCCCTAATGCTTTTCTGAAAACTTCCAAAGGTGATTGTTTTGTTCTTTGCTCGATTATATCAAAAGCTTCATAAACACACCTTCGGGCTGTGTTCTTCTTTCCTTGTAACATAATGTTGTTGATAAACTTAGCAACAATTATGTCGTTGTATTTTGGGTCAGGAGTAATTCTTCTTTTTTCTGCTCTTTTCTTTCTCATTATTATCTTCTAAAAAATTAATCACATTTTTAATTTATAATTTTACTTTTTAGCAGCAGCTTTTGGCTTTTTGGAGCCATATTTTGACCGACCTTGCTTTCTACCTTCAACACCTTGTGTGTCAGCTGTTCCTCTAATAACGTGATACCTAACACCCGGCAAATCTTTAACTCTTCCACCTCGGATATATACAAGAGAGTGCTCTTGAAGATTATGACCTTCGCCGGGAATATATGAAGTAACTTCAAATCCTGAAGTAAGCCTGACACGTGCAACTTTTCTCAAAGCAGAATTTGGTTTTTTGGGGGTTGTTGTATAAACCCTCGTGCAAACACCCCTTCTTTGAGGACAAGCTGCCAGAGCTGGAGACTTACTCTTATAAACTATCTTCTTTCTTGGCTTTCTAATCAGCTGACTAATTGTCGGCACTTAATAAACTCCTAAAAAATAAAAAAAATTTTGTTAGAGCCTACAAATTTAAAGAAAATTTAACATTAATGCAAATTTATTATTAATATTTTATATTTTTTCTTTTTTTATTAATAAATAATTTACAATTTGATAAAGTTATTTATTTGCTTTTAATTTTTTATATTCCTCAATCAATTGCTCTTGAACATTTTTTGGAACAGGAGCATATTTAAGAAACTCCATTGTAAATTCGCCTTTTCCTTGGGTCGCTCCACGCAAATCGGAGGAATATCCAAACATCTCGCTTAATGGAACCTCAGCTGTAACAATTGCATAACCTGTTTCGACTGTAGTATTTACAATTATACCCCTTCTTTGGTTAATTTGACCAATAATAACCCCTTGAAATTCATCGGGTGCAGAAGTTTCTAATTTCATTATTGGCTCTAATATAATAGGCTTTGCAGCAGCTAATGCCTCTTTCATTGCATATCGCGATGCTAACCTGAAAGCCATTTCCGATGAATCAACTGGGTGCGTTTGACCGTCATTAAGAACGACTCTGACATTAACAACTGGTTGCTCAATCAAGACACCACTTGCTACTTGGTCCTGAAAACCTTTATCGCAGCCGGGAATGAATTCTCTTGATATAACACCACCAACAATTGCATCAACAAATTCATAATCTTTGTTTTCTTCAGCAGGGATTGGTTCAATATATCCAGCAACCCTTGCAAATTGTCCAGACCCACCAGTTTGTTTTTTGTGGGTATAATTAAATTCTGCTCTCTGTGTTATTGTTTCTCTATATGCTACTTTAGGCTTACCAACAATAACATCACAATTATATTCCCTTTTAATTCTTTCAATGTAGATTTCCAAATGAAGTTCGCCCATTCCTTTAATAATTGTTTCATTGCTTTCTTCATCAAGATAAACCTGAAAAGTAGGGTCTTCTTTCTGAAATCTATTCAATGCTTTTGAAAAATTCACCTGAGCCGTCTTTTCTTTTGGAGCAACAGAAAGTTCAATAACTGGCTTCGGAACAAACATAGAAGTCATTGAATAATTTACAGTTCCATCGGTGAATGTATCGCCAGAAGAGCATTCGACACCAAACATAGCGATAATGTCCCCTGCAACTGCTTCATCAATGTCGTGCATCTCTTTTGCGTGCATCCGGACTAATCTGGGAACTTTAATTCTTTTCTTCGTTTTAACATTAGTAATAAAATCACCTTTTTTTACACTGCCCTGATATATCCTCATATATGTTAACTGACCAAAGCGTCCGTCTTCCAATTTAAAAGCAAGCCCTATGAAAGGTTTGTTTGGAACAGCTTCCAATAATACTTTAGCTTCATTATTATCTAAGTCAAGAGCCTCATTATTTTTTTCTGATGGATTTGGTAAAAACATACCAACGCCATCGAGCATAAGCTGAACTCCTTTATTTCTCTTAGCTGTGCCAATATAAACTGGTGTAGTATGCAAACCAATCGTAGCTTTTCTTAAAACTGGTATGATTTCTTCAGTTGAAACATATTCATCTCCAAGAAATTTTTCTGCAATACCGTCATCAAAATCTGCAAGTGATTCAACAATTTGTAATCTTCTGTATTCAGCTTCTTCTTTTAAACCTTCAGGAATTTCTTCTTCTCTTATATTTTCACCATTAGGACCGTCAAAATAAACAGCTTTCATTTTTAATAAATCAACAACACCTTCAAACTGTTCTTCCAATCCTATTGGCATAGTAAGCAAAACAGGCTTTAAATTTAATTTTACTTGTAATTGTGTTACCACTCTATCTGGGTTAGCACCTGATCGATCTACTTTATTTATAAAGGCTATTCTTGGAACGTTATATCTTCTCATCTGCCTTTCTACTGTCATTGTCTGGCTTTGAACACCAGCAACAGAGCAAAGGACAAGCACTGCACCATCGAGAACCCTCAAAGATCTTTCAACTTCAACAGTAAAATCAATGTGCCCGGGTGTGTCAATCAAGTTAATATGATAATCCTTCCATTGACAATAGGTCGCAGCGGATTGGATTGTAATACCCTTTTCTCTTTCCAAATCCATTGAATCCATTGTTGGTCCAGCACCACTTTTATCCCTTACTTCGATCATCTGATGAATTTTTCCGGTGTAGTATAAAATTCTCTCGCTCAGTGTAGTTTTACCTGAATCAATGTGGGCTGCAATCCCAATATTCCTGATTTTTGAAATGTCATTCATAACTAAATAGTATTAAATATTTAAATCTTTTAATCTATTGGTAAATATAGAAAGGTTTAAAACGTATTATTTTAAATTTATTTTAGATATATTCAATAATAACACAAAAAAATTGATATTTTAACTAAAACTTAAGTTTTAGATTACAGTATTTAAATAATATCTTCAAACTATGTGCTAATGACTACAACCCTTTAAAATTTTAAATGTAAAGCCATTTAGAAATTTAATTTTACTTCAAAATGTTTCTTATTATAACTCATTTGATAAAATCAAAAAAAATCTTTAAGTTGTTGAACTAAAATTATGTATTATAATCTTAGTCAATAGTATTATTATTAGCTTTTATTTAGCTTTTATGGTGAATTTATGAAATATCTGTTAAATTTAATACTAATTCTCACAATTAATATTAACCTATATTCAGAATGGGTTTGCATCTCAAATAAAATTGTAAGAACACATATCACTTCAATTGTAACTTATAATGATTTAATATTCGCAGGAACCAGCCAATATGGTTTGTATTTATCCACTGACAACGGTAATTCCTGGATTGACAAAAACCAACAGCTTCCAAAACTAAAAATAAATACTTTGTTAATGAATGGTAAAAACTTGTTTTTAGGGACTGATGGTGGAGGAATTTATCTCTCAACTGATTTTGGGGATACTTGGACAAAAAAAAATAATGGTTTAGGTAATCTTTACATATATTCAATAGCTTCAGATGGAGATAATATTTACGTTGGCACATCGAATGCAGGAATTTACATAAGCACTGATAATGGCAATTCTTGGGTTTTAAAAAACAACGGATTTACTGAAAAATACGTTAAATCAATAATCATCAAAGATAATTTTATTTTTGCAGGAACTTGGGGTGGTGGCATTCTTCTCTCGTCTGATAAAGGAAATTCTTGGAATTATAAAAATAATGGTCTCTCTGACAAATATATTAATTGTATAGCTTTGTCTGACAATGTAATTTATGTTGGCACAGCTGACTCAGGTGTCTATGTTTCTTCAGATTTTGGGAATTTATGGCAACTTAAAAGTAGCAATCTTGACCTTAAATATGTAACTTCAATTTCATTACAAAGCAAAGACACTGCTTTTATTGGAATTTGGGGAGATGGTGTTTATATGTCAACTGACTATGGTGAAACGTGGATTGAAAAAAATTTTAGATTAGATAATAAATACGTTAGCTCTTTGATTATAAATAAAGACTATATCTTTGCTGGCACTAACCAAGGTATCTATCTTTCCACAAACTATGGAGTTACTTGGATAGACAAAAATATTATGTTTAATTACAGTAACGTAAATTCAATAATCTCAATGAGCGATAGCACACTTTATGTTGGGACAGAAGATGGTTTTTACATTACTTCGGATATGGGCAAGAATTGGCTGTTAAAAAATAATGGTCTACCTGTTTCTAATAACTCAAGAATCAATATTAAAGCTTTAGCAATTAAAGATAACACCATTTTCGCAGGGACAGAAACATCAGGTGTTTATCTTTCCACCAATAAAGGTGATAATTGGATTGAAAAAAACAAAGGACTATTTAATCCATTTATTAACACTATTTATGTTCACAAAAACAAAGTTATAGTCGGAACTAATGAAGGTATTTTTGTTTCAACTGATGATGGAGAGAATTGGATTGAAAAAAATAAAGGCTTGGATGAAAAAGATATATATGCAATTACATCTAAAGATAATAACCTTTTCATAGGTTCATATAATTCCAAAATATATTTCTCCTCCGATGGTGGTGATAATTGGATTGTTAGAAATCAAGGCATAAATGAAGTTAATAATCAATTAGAAATAAAATCTATTGTTTCCTATGGTAAAAACTTAGTTGCAGCAACATCTGGAGGTGGTATATTTATATCTACTGATGACGGAAATTCTTGGAATCAAATGAATACTAATTTAACATCATTTGATATTACAACATTAATTAGTTTGAGTAACAATTTTATTCTATCTGGAACTTTTGAACAAGGTATTTTTATCTCCACTAATAATGGAAATTATTGGATACCCATCAATGAAGGCTTGGAAAACACATATATATCGACATTTTCTGATTATAGAAGAAATGATACAACAAGAAGGGTCTTTGTCGGAACAAGAAATGGATTTATTTACCAAAGGTCTCTTTTGGATATTAGGAATTACCTTAACAAATTATCAGTCCAACAAAGCGAATCATCTAAAATTCAGGATTTTATTATCTATCCTAACCCAGCAAAGGATATAATCGAAATAGTTGGTAATATGCAAATAATACCTGAAGAAGTCACTGAAGGAAAAGAAGAAACAATTAAAGTATATAATATATTCGGCGAGTGCCTGAATTCAACTTACTCACTCAACACAATAAGAGATGGTATTAGCGGAATCATAAGAATGGATATCTCGTTTTTACCTTCTGGAATATATTTTGTGCGTTTCCAAAATTCTTTAGGTCGTTTTATAAAAATTTAATTCTTTTATTGTTTATTTACAGAATAGGTTCAAATCTTATTAACAGAAAATTATTAATTAGGCTATTTATTTTACTTTTTTTAACTTTACAATTAAGTAAATGTAAATGTTACACAACATTATTTTAAATATATCAACATCAAAATTTCCTATTTACTTTTCTCTAATCAATTAGCTTTTTATTTATTTTATTCTATATTTCTATTAATTTTTTTATATTATGAACGTCATTTTTAAATATATTTAGATTTAAATGAAAAGAAATATTATTATAGGCATATTGTTCTTGCTCTCATCATTTTCTTTGTTCTCGCAAGAAATTGAAGCAAATGTCATTGTCAATATGGAGCAACTCGAATTCGAAGCTCGAAACAACGTTGCTAATTTCGATAAAGACATAATGAATTATATTAATAACCAGTCATTCACCGGTGAAAAATGGGAAGGTCCAAAAATACCAGTTGAAATCAATATTTATTTATCTGGTGGACGTAATGGAAAATACTCAGCACGAATGTTTATTGTTTCAAAAAGAACTCTCGATGGACCCGATGAAAACACCGGTCAGTCTGTTGCCCTAAGAATGATAGAAGACAATTGGGCGTTTGAATATGGTCTTGGTGCTTTTCTCTCTTTTAATATGCTTAGGTATGACCGTATATCAAGTATGATTGACTATTATATGTTTCTGGTCATTGGAATGGACAAGGACACTTACGGCGAGTTGGACGGTTCAAAAGAATATGAGAAAGCAAAAAGTATTTTCCAACTCGGTGCTTCCAATAATATTCCGGGTTTTAAAACATTCTCCAATCCCGGAGAATTTACAAAATATAATCTCATAACTGAACTGACAGATATGAGATATGAAGAATTTAGAAAATTAATCTTTGCTTATTATGTAGATGGTCTTGATAGGATGGCTTTCAACAAGGAGACAGCCACCGAAGCTTTAGCTGAAATTATTTCTGATATGGCTGCTTTCAAACAAAACAAGCTTAGCGGTCCAAGCGTTTTGCTTCAATTGTTTTTTGATACTAAAGCTCAGGAATTAGCCTCTATTTTTAGGGGTTACAAGGACAAGAAAGTGTTTAATGATTTGATTTATTTAGACCCTTCCAATACTATGCTATATAATGAAGCAAAAGATTCAAGATAGTTTTTTGTATTATTATTATTTAAGGATTAAAAATGCCAAAAAAATTACTTTATTTAACTATTGTGTTAAATTTTTTACTATCGTTCAACCTTTTTTCTCAATACGATGGTAGAAAATTACCACCCAGCATTGATGTGGAACAATATGAGAAACCACTAATATTTAAGATGAAAGATTATTACAAAGCAGGTAAGTTGCCTCCAGAAGCTTTCATCGAACATAAATTGCCCGATAATTTAATGTCCCCAACGGGTGTAAATCTTATCAATATGTCTGGAACCTCAGGACATCAATCAGAGACCTGGATTTCGATTAATCCAATGAACCCATTACAAATTGTCGGATCAGCAAATGATTATAGGTATAATGATATGTCCACAGGTTATAGAATGGCTGCATATTATACAACCGACGGTGGAAACTCTTGGAAAACTTCGACGACACCCAGAAATATGGATTTATGGATTAAAAGACCAACTCAAGGTGGTATGACTAATTTCGATCCCGGTTTAGCATTCGACACAAAAGGGAATATTTATTATTCCTATGGATTTTGTCAAGTTCCTGATGACGATTTGGAAGGTGACAACGGAGTTTTCGTTTCCCGTTCTTCTGATGGTGGCAAAACTTGGCAAGAGCCAATCCCAATTGCACTCGAAACAAACGGCACAGTTTCACAACCCTTTCACGATAGATATATGATTGCTTGTGATGTTCAGGAAAATTCTCCTTTTAAGAACACTCTATATGTTACTTGGAAAAGATTTCGAATTAATCCCGGTATTTGTTTCTCTTCATCAAAAGATGAAGGTGAGACTTGGTCAACTATCACTCTTATACCCGGCGGAGGAGGTAATACTCAATCACCTACACCAGTCGTAGGACCTAATGGTGAACTTTATGTTGCTTGGCAATCACGTGGAAATAACAATACCACCGATGCTATGGTTCAAAAATCAACTGACGGAGGAAAGCGCTGGCTACCTGCTCCTGTTTTAGCTCAAACTGTCAGAAACCACGGCATTGTTAATTCAGAAAGTGGTAGAAATGTTCTCCCTGACAAACAAAACATAAGAATATCATCATATCCTGCTATTGCAGTTGATTGTTCAAATGGTCCAAGACGAGGTTGGGTTTACGTTGTTCAAAGTGGTAAGGCAAGTGATGCTAATAATGGCATTTTCTATACTTATTCCACAGATGGTGGAAATAAATGGTCCGAGCAAATGAGAATTGATGATAATCCACTTGGAAATGATGTGTTTTTCCCCGCTATTTCCGTCGATCCAATAACAGGTATGATTGCAGTCCTTTACTATAGCTCCCAAAATGACCCACAAAACAAAGGTGTTGATGCATATTTAGCTATGTCTTTTGATGGAGTAAAATTTTCTAATATAAGGATAACACCACAAACTTGGTATATTAACGACCCATCTGATGTATCTTATCAGGGCAAAGGAAACTATTATTGGGGTGATTATTCTTCCGTTGTTGCTTATAATGGCAAAGTTTATCCTTGTTTTTGGATGCCTTCAAATCCACAAGGAAACTTCTGGACCAATTTTCTTTACACTGCTATTATGTCAACTGCACCAAATCCACCTACACAACTTCAATTTGAGATTCCTAATCAAAATTCAATCGTCCTAAAATGGGTTGATCCTACGCTTAATGGACTTGGGGGTCCCATCGGGAATTTCAAAATACTTGTCTATCGTGATAACAATAAAATCGGTGAAGTTGATAAGGGAGTTCAATCTTTCACAGACAATAACATCGAAGATGGTAAGATTTATAATTATTCACTAAAAACCAAAGCTGAAGACAATTCAGAAAGCGAATTTGTTTATATTTCAGTTACTGCTGGTGGCGCCCTCGAACCTAAAGCTCCAACAGATTTAACCCCTTATCCAGTAGCTAATGGGGTAAGGCTTAGATGGAAAAATCCAAGTCAACACATAGACAATTCATTTTTCCACGATTTTGATAGAATCGAAATTTATAATGAAAATAAATTGGTTATGAATGTAAATAAACCAAACATTCAAGCAGGTGAATTTACAGAAGCTGTTATTGAATTACCAACTGAGAAGTTCTATAAATTCAAGATACTTGCCGTTGGAAAAAGAGGAACTATTGAAACCAAGAGTAAATATTCGGAAGAAATTCTTGCTTATGCTGGTTCTCCATTAACAACTCTTAACGAAAGTTTTGATAATTCAGAATTAGTCCCTCACTATCTCGAGTCAAATGGAGACCAAAAATGGGGAAAAACAAACGAAGTATCTTACACACCTAATTTTTCATTTACTGACTCACCTAATGAAAATTACGCTAACAGAATCAATAATAAAGTTATTTTTGCCCCAGTTTTTGTTCAACCACAGAACACTACATTAAGTTTCAAACACATCTGTATTATCGATTCAACTGGTGATTACGGTATATTGAGTGTTTCGAAGGATTTGAAGAACTGGGATGATTTGCTATGGTTCGATAGTCGCCGCTCGAAAGACTTTGTTGATGATCCAAAATCTGCTAAATGGTTTTCAGAAGGTAGAAGCTTAGAAAAATATGCTGGTGATATTGTTTATGTTTCCTTCAGCCTCGTTTCCAACCCTTTGAGAAATAAAGCTGGATGGTTTATTGACGACCTTGCTATTAATAATGATCCTCTGAC
>JAOABA010000058.1 GCA_026418625.1 Candidatus Kapaibacterium sp. | reverse complement strand
GCCTTGTACACACCGCCCGTCAAGCCATGGAAGCTGGGGGCGCCCGAAGCCGGCAGTGATGCCGTCTAAGGCGAACTTAGTGACTGGGGCTAAGTCTTAACAAGGTTGCCGTATCGGAAGGTGCGGCTGGATCACCTCCTTTCTGGAGATTATCCAAAAACTAAATTCAGGGCTTATTCTGCTTTTGCTCCTTGTTTTCAGAGAATACATTTGAATTTAAATCCCGCTCAAAAGGCGGGATTTTTTTTATTTATACTCTTGCTAAAATCCTATAGCTAAATAAATTAAGAAATTTTTATCTCCGAAATAACTATAACAGGGTAATTAATGGCAAATGAAGTCTGAAGAATCCGTTAATAATAATAATAATAAATGCTTTACAGCCACTTCTCACAAGAAGCATTAGCTGTTTAAATAATGCTTCTTGGGTAATCTGTGCGTTAAAAAATTAATTAATCACTGTTTAAAGAAATATTATTTATCAGTTATTCTTTCTTCTTACCACTTTTTACTATTAATAATATTATTAAGGCTAAAAGAGCTAAAAGAATAATAATTGATACAGCAAGATTTTCTGTTATGAATTTTCCAATTTTGCAGAAGAAACCACATTCTTCAGCTTCCATCAAGGATTTAATATCTGAAATCGCAGTTAAAATCTCTTCTGAATTACGTTTTACACATTCAACACTGCTCGAAGAAAATCTGTTTGCAAGTTCCTCACCGTCAGCAATATATTTTTCGATTTGGCTTGGGTAAACCTTTTTTTCTCGATAAAACTTTTGTAAGGAGTCAAGAGCTGTTTTGTCGGCTTTTAATCTTTCGATAGTTAGTAAATAATTTGATTTTAACAACTCTGCAAGGTCGCACTCAGTATTTTCTAAATCAGCTTTTAAATCTGCGGGTGTATTAGCAGCCATTTCGTCATTCCTCGAAAGCAAGCCTCTTAAACGTCGGACTACAGATATATTTTCATCGAGAACAGCTTGAAGGCTTTTTTGTTCGCTTTTGATTTTTTCATTTACGGATTTGATTTTTTTGATTTCACTTCGCATTTTCTCGATTTGTGCCCTTAACTCGGCAATTATTTTTTCCTTGGCAGCAATAGTATCTATCTGTGCCTCGATTATGGATTGTTGTTCTTTTGTTCTTTCTTTTTCCTCGCCTAATTCAGTCGAAAGTTGTTTTTCTTTCTCTTTTTGCTCAACCCATCTTTCATATTCTCTTAAAAATTTTGAAACGTCAGCTTTTTTATCCTCAACAATTTTTTGATATCTCTCGCCATAAGTGAGCTTGTTTGTGTTTATTACAGATTTAAGAAAAGATATATCCTCATTTGTCAAATCAGCAAATTGTTTTTGAGTAATTTGATTAATTCTTGCCTGCCAGCTTTGAATATCATTTTGAGAATTTGATATAACTGTAAGGGACAATAATAAAAGCATAAATAAAAATATTCTAGTTTTCATCATTCACCTACCTTTGCTTGATTAACTAACAACCATTTATCATCATCTTGAAGTTCGAAAGTTTTATCGGAGTAATTTGAAGCAGTCAGCCGCAGTTTGTAATTCATTGGGTCAGTGCTATTGAGCGAAAAGACAGGTTCAAAAATTTTGATGTCTTTTTGTGGTAAGTCAATATCGCAAATTTTTGCTTTGTCCGGGACTTTTGGATATAAAATCCAAAGTTTTTTGAAATCATTTGCAGTTAAATAAAATTTCCCCTGAATTTTAGCAATTGCAACTTTAATACCGGACTTGGGAGTAATTTGTTCTTTTTCCAAAATCGGGTTTAAAAAAATATTTTCGCCTGTTTCAATAACAGTAACTAAGCATTGATCACCAATCATAAATGATGTTGGGCAGTTTCCATCCTGACAGGAAAATCTTTGAGATTTGATGCAGGTAACACAGGTCTGCTCGAATTTAACAGTGGTTCCGCAAGAAAAAAGAAATATACTTAAAATTATTAAAGAAAAGAGAAATTTTAAATTCATAAAATCTCCGAATAATGAAAAATTAGTTTTTTGAGTAAAACCAAATTAAAAGAATTTGATCTATCAAAAAAATAAAATTTTTAAGTTTTTTGTTTCTTTTTCTTAGCAGCTGGAAATAGGACGTTATTAAGTATCAACCTATAACCGGGAGAGTTTTTATGTAGTCTTAAATCGGTTGGCGGATCGCCGACTGCGTGTTGATAGTCCTCAGGATCGTGACCACCATAAAACGTGAAGAAACCTCTACCAATATTGGAATGAATATATCGAACCTGATCAGTTCCATTTCTTTCAGCCATAATTGTAACTGAGTTTTTGATTGTGTTTTTATGAAATGCAGTTGTCTGCCCCATAAATCCTTTGATAACATTAACGTGGCACTGTGTTAGCATAGTTGGGACGGGGTCATATTTTGCTGAAAATTCGAATAAAGTGAAATAATCGTAATCCTGATTTCCTATTTCATAAGGGCTAACATCAATTGTGGAATATTCATAAATATAAGGGTCCATAATCAATTGAAAATTTTCGAATGCGAATGTCTCTGAGAATTCCAGTTTTGAATTTGCATTTTGGTCAGCAGGGTCACCATCGAACATTGTTTCGCAAATATCAATTTTCATTGCTGATAGAGCAATATCATAAGTATCTGTAGCGCTGCACATAGCAAAAAGAAAACCACCTCCGGCAACATATTCTCTGATTTTAAGTACAATAGCTTTTTTCAAATCGGAGACTTTTTTAAAACCTAATCTTTTAGCAGAAGCTTCATACAAAGCAACTTGTTCAATATACCAAGGTGCATTTGCGTAGCTTGCCCAGAATTTGCCGTATTGACCGGTGAAATCTTCGTGATGGAGATGAAGCCAGTCATAATCCTGCAATTTATTTGTCAAAACTTCTTCATCCCAAATAATATCGTGTTTAATCTCTGCATAATCGAGGGCTAATCTGACTGCATCGTCCCAAGGTTGTGCACCGGGTGGGGCATATACAGCAATTCTTGGAGGTTTTTCGAGTCTGACAAGGTCCATATTTACGTTTTCGCTTTGAACTTCTGCATAAATCGAAGCGGCTACTGCGCCATCAATTACTTCGAAAAAAACACCCCTGATGCGACATTCAGCTGCAATTTTGTTTGAATAGTCAGTCATAAAAGAGCCGCCACGATAATTAAGAAGCCAATCAGCAGTTTGACCGTTTTCCAAGACCCAGTAAGTTAAACCATAAGCTTTCAGGTGGTCAGTCTGAGTCAAATCCATTGGAATAAGTATCTTTTGGGAAAAAAGTGGATTTAACCCCCAAAATATTATAATTATTATATATATGTATTTCTTCATTATTTCTTGTTCTTTTAAATTAATCTATTATTCAACGGGAATAAATCATTGTTTATTTTAGATATAAAGTAATAATAAAATTTTCATTTTAATTGTGCTATTTATAACCTTTTTATTAATTTGAGTTTTTTAAAGATTAAAGAATTTTCATTTTATTTTCATAATTAATGATTTTGATTATTTTAAGGCTGAATTATGGTTAAAACTGTTAAAAAGAAAGTTTCTGTTGAGTCAAAGAAGCAAAAAAATTTAATACCGGAGAAATATCAGGACTACATTTTTGTTTTTTTCATCATTCTCGCTGTTTTTGTTTTTCTTTGGGAAGCTATCCAAGGAGGAGGTTTTAGTGAAGCTGATTCTTTGTCATCAATGAGCTTTGATAATTTCAAAAAGGAGGCAAGTAACGCAGGAACATTCCCATTATGGATACCTTATATTTTTGGTGGTATGCCAAGTTTTGCTTCTTTGCTTACTCAAGGGCAAAGGTTATGGGATTTCTTTCCACAAATATTTTTTGGAATAACTGAATTCATCGGTAATCTTTTTAGCAGTGATGTAGCTAGAATGGCAGCCCATTATTCAATTTATGGAATAGGTGTTTATTATCTACTTCGCTCTAAAGATTTGGATAGGTTTCAATCCTTTTTTGCTGCGATAGCTGCAATATTTTCAACTTGGGTTATTACTTGGGTTATGATTGGGCACAACACAAAACCAGTTGTCCTTTCGATGTTTCCGTTTATTTTAATGTTTATTGAAAAATTGAGGGTTAAATTTTCCATTATTTATATTGCGTTACTAATACTTGCTGTTCATTTTATGATGGAAGCCGGTCACTTGCAGCTAATTTTTTACGGAGTGTGTGCCTTTGGTATTTTCTTGATTTTTGAGTTTGTCCATAGAGCCATAACCAAAGCAGAGCCATTGAATGTTGTTCGCTCCGCAGGATTGCTAGTGGTTGCTGGATTGATTGCTTTCGGAATGTCATCGGATAGATATTTAAGCACCGTCGAGTATACACCTTATTCAACACGTGGATCAGCGCCAATTGAACAACCTGAGGGGAAAAAAGTAGATGCAAGTGGAGGAAACGAATACAGCTATGCGACTGCGTGGTCATATAGCCCTCAGGAATTAATGACCTTTGTTAATCCAAGCTATTTCGGTTTCGGGCAAAGAGAAGTCAAGCTTATGGCGACAGGAAATGAGCCGGTAATGCTCAGCACGTATTGGGGACAAAAGGAAAGCGAGGATTCCCCACCTTATATGGGTATTCTTGTCCTATTTCTTGCAATTCTTGGAATAATCTTTTTCAGGAAAGATCCATTTATCTGGGCTTTGGTGGTAATAAGTGTATTTAGTATATTTTTATCATTTGGGAAAAATCTTTCATTTCTTTATGATTTATTTTATTACTTTGTTCCAAGCTTTAATAAGTTTAGGGCGCCAAGTATGTCATTAGTATTGACTCACTTTGCAGTTCCAATTCTTTCTGGATTTGGTATAGCAGGGTTAATCAACTGGCAGAAAAATTTTCAGGCAAAGGATAAATCAAAACTCAATCTGATAATCATTATAGCTCTTGCTTTTTTGGTCATAGGATTTATTTTTTCGGCAACATTTAAAACAAGTTATTTGAACGCTGCGACACAATCATTATCAAAATTATACGGAACAAATTTACCGGGTGAATTTTATGATGCTGTATGGAATTTTATGGTTGAGGATTGGTATTTTGGAGGGTTCCTTCTTCTTGCTGGAGCAATTTCAATCTATCTGTTTATTACAGGAAAAATAAAAAGATTTTTATTTTATTTGATATTAATAACTATATTATTTATAGATTTATGGAGAGTTGATGCCCGAAGAATGCAGGTTTCTGAAACAGATTTGACAACGGTTTTTACTGACAGAAAGGATATTTATGATTTCATCAAGCAGGATAAGTCAATATATAGAGTTGCCGATTATTCAACAAATATAGCAAATCTTCCGGCTTGGTTTCTTGCTGAAAACATAAATGGATATCACGCTGCAAAACTCAGAGTTTATCAGGATTTGATGGATTTTGCAAATGCACCTCAATTTAAGAAATCTACTTCTCAGCTTTTTAATCCTTTTTTATGGAATTTAATGAATGTTAAGTATGTAATAACTTCTCAATCACTGGGTGAAGGAATTCAACCGATTTATCAATCACAGAAGAACAGAGCTTTAGTGTATCTCAATAATACTGCTCTGGACAGACTCTTCTTTGTTAAAAATGCAGTTATTGAAAAACCAAGGCAGATACTGACAAATCTTGAATTAGGTAATTTCAATCCATTGGATACAGCCTTTATTGAGAAAGCACTGCCAACAGCAATTGAAGCACCTGATTCAACAGCTTATGCAAAGATTTTGGAGAAGAAAAATGAATATATAAAAATAGAAGCAAATGCTTCAGGCAATAATTTGTTGTTTATAGGAGAAATATTCTATCCTGTTTCGTGGAAAGCTTTCATTGACAGAAAGGAAACAGAAATTTACAAAACTAATTATGCTTTCAGGTCTATTATAGTTCCAAAGGGAAAGCATACCATAGAGATGAAATTTGAATCGAAAAACTTTGAATTGGGCAAAACTTTTAGCATTATTCTGAATATATTCGTCTTAGCACTTTTAGTTTTCGGTTTCATTTATGAAAACAGAAAGAAAAAAGGAACAGTTGACGTTAAACAGTCTGATTGAAATAATTGATGGTCAATCAGCAGAAAATCATTTCATTGAATTGAGTGATGAAGTTTTTCAGGCTCTTAATATAGAGATGGCAGAGGCACTAGCAAAAAGGTATGGTGCCTCTCATCTTATAAAATTACCCTTGCGGGAAATAAAATTTTTTGAATGGCTTTATGAAAATGACATTGAAATTTGGAAGGATTTATGGGGAAATACTGATGAAGAGCCATATATCGTAGGAATGTCATTTCTTCCGGTTCTTTTGGACAAGATGCGTGGCTATCCAATCTGCGATCTTATGAATAATGAGAATTACTATTTTACTTCTTCGCATATAGTGGACAAGGAGTCGGATATTCTTCTTGAGTCTGCCAAAACAAGATTTATGAATAATGAGGAGCTGACCATTGCTCAACTTTTAATCCTTCAGATTTCCGTCTCTCCGACAGATATATGGCATTTCGCTTATAATTTCAATATTGACCTTAATGAAGCAAAAAAAGCTGTAGATGACTTAGTTCAGGATAATGCTCTTGTTCATCTCAAAGATGCTGAACATCTTGCTCCATTCATTGATTTTTGAAATCTTAAGGCTAAACAATTTATGAATGGACAAATCTAAATATAATACAATAGTATAATTTTTCAAATAATTTAATTGATTAAATGTTCTCAGGGATTAAAAAATTAGTGATTTAACCTTGCGGAAAAGGCTGTGTAAAAAAGTGCAGTAATTGTTATTGGTCACTCTGAACGAAGTGAAGAGTCTATTATTTATAAATGATTTAAATGATGTGGCTTCTTCGCCTTCGCCTCAGATTGACTGGTTTTTACACAGCCTCAGTAATAAAAAGGACAAAAAGGATTTCCCGAAAGGTCAAAGAGAGTATCAAACATTTTTATTTAAAAAATTTTTTTCCACAGAGCAAGCAAAAAAAAACGAAAATTATCAGCATAAGATAAGTTTTTAAATTATTAATCTTTACATTGGAACGATTTTTGTTTTTAGTGATTTGAACTTTTTTGTTAAAAAGATCAAAAGTATAGCTTTTACAATAAATGCAACAGAAAAAATGTAATAAGAAAAAATATCCTTAAATTACTATTTTAGCAATGGAAAAAAAGAAAAAAATCGAAAAGAATAAATAAATGCCAAATAGTAAAAAAAATATTACTTATTTTGAATTAACAGAGCATAACACAGCCCAGATTTTTCTTTTTATTTTTCTTACGATTTCATTTGTAATCTTAATCTTTTTATTAATGCTTCCATTTTTACAGATGATATTGGAAGTAACTTTGATGGGCAAGGTTTATAATAGTGGTGAATTAGTTTCATATTATATAACATCGAAGGAACCATTGGTAAGGACATCCTATTTTTTATCTTGGGCGGTAGATATTTTTCATAAAACACCGGAGGAGTCGAGGTATTGGTTCAACCCATTGTTATCAATTTCATTTTTGAGTTTAACTTTTGGTGTTGGGTTATCAGTCATTGTTTCAGCTCTTCTACCCGGAAAATATGGTTATATTAGTCAAAAAATCGAACGGGAAATAGCAAATTTCATTAATCAGATAGCTTCAGAAAAGTTTGGCTTTTATACTGAAAAAGAACACCAGATAATTTTACAAGAAATAAGTCAAGCTGATATAAGAAATATGCATCTTTATGTAGATGAATGGAAAATTCCACTCGAGGATTTAAAAGCTCTCTACAAAGCAATAAAATGGATGGAATCAAATTTTATGTATAAACTATTCCATTTGAACGATGGGTTAATAATGTATATGCGTTATCATTTTAGTGTTAAATATGGAAACACAGTTTTGGGACTGGTTTATATAGGTGCAGCAGTATTGATTATAATAATTGGTTTGAGAGGTTTAAAATTCATACCACCCACGCAGCCATCTCTTGTTTTGTTTGCCCTTGGTCTTGAATTTTCATTACTAATAGCATACGCATTTACGTTAATGTATACAAAAAGTGAAGAGGAGGGTCTTAAAGATATTCTTTCAAAAAATTCTTCAAAACAGCTATTGGGAGATGAATTTGGGTCATCGAAAGAGATAGAAAGTTTACTTAAAGTTTTTATTAAAAGTAATAAAAAGAGTTCAAAAAAATAAATAGGGTAAAAAATTGGGATTGATAAAAGTATCTGAACATTTAAATGGAGTAATATTGTTTAAACCCCAAGTATTTGAAGATGAAAGGGGTTTTTTTATGGAGTCTTGGAAAAGCAATCAATTTGAAGAATTGGGATTGCCAACGATATTTTTGCAGGACAATCATTCAGGCTCTATAAAAAATGTAATAAGGGGTATGCATTTCCAGTTCGATCCGCCAATGGGTAAATTAATAAGAGTAACCTATGGAAGTGCATTTGTAGTCGAAGTTGATATTCGTCATAACTCTCCAACTTTAGGGCAATGGATTGGGTTTGAATTATCAGCTGAAAATAGAAATATAATATGGGTTCCACCCGGATTTGCCAACGGTTTCCTTGCTACATCTGACTTTTGTGAGATGCAATATAAATGCACTGCTTTATGGAATAAAACAGGCGAGGGTGCTATTAACTGGAACGACCCTAAAATAGGTATTGATTGGGGTATAAATGATCCGATCTTGTCAGAAAAGGATAAAAATGCTCAAACATTAGATGAATGGCTTTTGCAGGATGTTTCAAAAAAATTGAGCATCTGATTATTTAGCTTTAAAGCAATTTAAAACACATATTTTTAACAATTTCTTAATATTTTTAGAAAAAAAATTGCAAAATATTTGTGAATTATTTGTTTTTCAATTAAATTAAAACTTCGAAGGTAAGATAAATTAATAATCATTTTTTTTGATTATTAAAATGGAGATATTTCTATCAGTTGATAGAAAAAAATTTTTGAAAAATTTAAAAAATCATAAATTTTTTTAAGTATTAATACTAGGTTAGAGCTTATGCAAAGATGTTTTACAATTCTGTCGTTATTTTTTCTTTTCATTTTCGCTTCTTTAGCCCTTAAATCGGGCGAACAAACAAGCAGTAATAATCAAGAGGAGTTTTATCTTTATGCCGCTTCGATAGAGGATATCGCTATGAATGCAGCAATTCAGCAGGATGATGAAAACATTCTTTTGACCGAAAGGAAAAGAATCAGGATTATTAATCTTGGTCCTGTTGTCAACTGGAAAGGGTTAGATTATGCTCCGACAATTAGTGCTGACGGTAGGACATTATACTATGTCTCTAATAGACCGGGAAGCAAACTTAATGAAAAAGGGGAGCCTTCTCACGATTTTTGGGCTGCAAAGAAAAATGACCGTTTAGATACGATTTTCTTTCAACCATTTAATATCGATACTACCATAAATTTAGGTGATTTGGGAGTTAACACAAGATTAAACGAAGGTGCAGCATCAATAGCCGCTGACCGTCAATCTCTTTATTTCACAGCTTGCAATAGACCTGATGGTTTTGGAGATTGCGATATTTATATGACAACCATCGAGGGTGATAAATGGGGGAGACCCGTTAATTTAGGTCCAAATGTCAATTCACCGTCTTTTGATTCTCAACCTTCGATAGCACCGGACAAATCAAGAATTTATTTTGTTTCTACAAGGAAAGGACCTAATAGTAATGGAGAAGGTAAAAAAGAGAATTTCGATATTTGGTATAGTGATTATGATTTTGATAAAGATGAGTGGTTACCTGCAAAAAATCTCGAAGGTTTGAATACAAAGGGTCAAGAAGCATCTCCATTTATTGCAGCCGATAATACCACACTTTTCTTTGCTTCTAATGGTTATCCTGACAAAATCGGTGGTTTAGATTTTTACTATTCAAGATTTGAGGATGGCAAATGGTCCAAACCAGTAAATTTGCAAGAACCAATTAACACCAAACAAGATGAATATTTCATCACTCTACCAGCAGCTGGTGATATTCTATATTTTTCATCTAATAGAAAAGACCTACCCGGTTATCAGGGAGATCTTGACATATTTATGGCTTTTGTTCCCACATTTTTCAGAGCTATCAATTTAAAGATTTATGTTATTGATGAATGCTCTGGGCAAAATATACCTTCTTTGGTAACTGTTAAAAATCCAATTACAAACAGAGTGGTGAGCGAAGAATTAACTTTGGACAAAATCGAACTACAAATGGTTGTTTCTAACACTGACTATGGCGATCCAAAAGCTAATAATAAATATGTTGATTTAGAAATTACCGCAGAAAATCCAAAATATGGAAAAGTTACAAAGATACAAAGAGTAAATAAGCCTTCTGTTACAAAGAAAGTAGAAGAGACCGAAGTTTTTGCAGATATTATCTATGATACATTGATGCTTGGGCAAAAGCCGGTTTTATCTGCAACTATGGATGAAGCAACCTATGTTGCAAGAAACAAAGCAACAAATCCGAAAATAGCCAATTTCAGAGGGTTGGTTATGGAGCAATTTCAGACTTGGGATCTTTATCCATTACTGAATTATGTCTTTTTCGATCTTGGTTCATCTGAAATACCAAAAAGATATATCTTATTCCCCTCGAGTGATAGAACTGCAGGATTTACTGATACTACAATTGCGGGTGGAACATTGGATAAATATTATCATATTTTGAATATCTATGGCTATAGATTAACAAAATTCCCAGATGCAAAAATTGAAATTGTCGGTTGCAATGATGGAACTACCCCCGAAGAAAAAAGACCAAACCTCTCCAAAGAAAGAGCAACAAATGTGTTTAACTACTTAAAAAATGTCTGGAAAATTGATGAAAGCAGGATGAAACTAACTTTCAGAGATAAACCAGAAGTAATATCCAATTTGAAAGATTCATTGGGTATAGTTGAAAATCGCCGTGTTGAAATCAGGTCGAATGATTGGAATATTATGAAACCTGTATTTGACAAAGATCCAAAGACATTCCCCCAACCCGAAGAGATGACATTCAAGATGAAAAATGGAATTGAAGATGCATTAGTAACCAAGAGAAGAATTGTGATAAATAGGGATGGAAAAAATTGGAATACATTAACAAACGTTGGAACTACAAAAGAAACTCATATTTGGGACTGGACTAACCCTGACGGTGGATATCCAAAAGATGACAAACCCTACGTTGCAAAGCTTGTTGTAACAACTGGTTCAGGTAGGGAATGCGAATCAGATCCAATTACAATTCCTGTTATGCAAGTAACAACTCTCGAGAAACTTGTTCAGAAACAAAATGACAGCACGATTGAAAGATACAGTTTAATTCTTTTCCCATTCGATAAGTTTATTGCTGGTCCCATAAATGACAAAATTATGAATGATTATGTTTATGAAAGAGTTAAACCCAATTCTTTCGTTGAAGTAATCGGGCACACAGATATAGTTGGTTTGTATGAGCATAATCAAAAATTATCAGAAAACAGATCAAAAACTGTCTATGATGGAATAATGAAAAAGACCGGCGGTAAAGTTGGTGTTATTAATCGAAGAGGGGTTGGCGAAGATGAACCTCTTTATTCAAATGAATTACCAGAAGGAAGGTTTTACAACAGAACAGTTCAGGTTTTGATAAAAACACCGATTTTGGGCGAAGAATAAGACTATTAAAAACTTATATATTTAGATATAAAAGCACCCTCAGAAATTTTTGAGGGTGTTTTTTTTATTAAGTATTAAAATTATTTGTAACAAAATACTTTATTATGATTTATTAATATTGTTTTTTGTTTAAATTAATTTTAGAGAGTTTATATGAAAATATTTCTAACAATTATAATAGCTTTTTTTCTGGTAGCATTTGTTTTCCAGACAAGTTTTTCAAAACCACCAAGAGTAGGGCAGATTCCGAATGGTGCTAAGTTTTCTTGTTTATCTTGTCACACATCCGAAACTGGAGGAGCCAGAAATCCATTCGGAAAAGAAATTGAAAAAAATTTTTTAAATAAAGATATTGTTCAGTGGGGTTCAGAACTTGCTAAACTGGATTCTGACGGCGATGGTTTTACAAATGGAGAAGAGCTTCAAGATCCAAATGGAGAATGGAAATCGGGTAATTCTGCACCCGGAAATCCTGATCTGGTAACAAATCCGGGTGATGAAAGAAGTAAACCAAATGTTAATGGAATTATCGATGCAGTTAATTCTATAAATGATCAATATGAAATCAATATAACACAGAACATAAATTTTTCTGAAATAATTATCAGTTATAGCTTAAATAAAAATACAACAATTAGCTTGGAAATTATTGACATAAATGGTATCACTGTAAGATTTTTAGAAAATGGAGAAAAATTTGCAGGAAGACACACAAATAATTGGGATGGGAGAGATGAAACTGGTGCTACAATACCTAATGGGGTATATTTTTTAAGATTATCAACATCTGAAACAGTGGCTATAAAGAAATTTTTATATGAGAGATAGTAAAAACAGGGGTGGAAATACAAAACCACCCCTATAAAAAACAAATTATTTAAAACTTGAACTCTGGATTATTATTCTTTGCCCGGGACTCCTCAGCCATTTTTTCTTTATATTCGGTCATTTTTTTCAATAAGCTCTCATCTGAAACGGAAAGGATTTCTATTGCAAGAAGTCCAGCGTTTTTCCCTGCTCCAATTGCCACAGTGGCTACGGGAACGCCCGGCGGCATCTGGACAATTGACAGCAATGAATCGAGACCATTCAGAGCCTTTGATTGAATTGGAACACCGATAACCGGCAATGGAGTATTTGCTGCTATCATACCGGGTAGATGGGCTGAACCTCCAGCGCCGGCAATAATGACCTTTAAACCCCTTTTATGAGCGGTCTGCCCATATTCTGTCATATCGAGAGGGGTTCTATGGGCAGAAACAACTTTCATTTCATAAGGAACTCCGAACTCTTGGCATATTTCGGCTGCCTGTTTCATAGTGGGTAAATCGGAGTCGCTACCCATTATGATTCCAACTATTGAACTCTTACTTTTCATTAATTAAAATCAAAACCTCTACTTCCTAAAAACAAACCCGATGAAATTAATACAATTATCAAAACTATATAAAGTGCTAATAAAACTAAAGCAATAATAATAAGTACTTTGTTGATAAAGAAATATCTTCCCTGACGCTCTAATGCATTAGAAAGCGATATAAAATCACCTGTATTAAGATATGCTTTGAATAAATCAGAAGATTCATTCAATCTTAAACCTGCAAATATTAGCGGAACACCAATAACTGCGCCAACTATTGATAAACAAGTTAATGCTCCATAGATAATACAAAAAATGCCATTAAATTTCATATCGCTAGCCATTTTCTTCACCATTTCAATAAACCTTGGATCGCTATTATCATAACTTACAGCGGAAGTAGTAAAATCATCCATTATCGCTCCCAAAAAAATTAAACAAATTCGTCATTATTATTTTTAAAAATTAATTAATTTTATCATTTAAAAAAAATCTTTTTAGAAATGGAGGAAAAATGAAAGTTACTCTCGAATTAGACAAGAACTTGCGATTTATGGGAAAAGACAGCCGTAATCATATAACATATTTTGATACAACTGATAAGGTTGGTGGTGATGATTCTGCTCCAACACCAATGGAAGTTCTGCTTCAAGCTCTTGGTGCCTGCACATTGATGGACGTAGTAAGCATTTTAAGAAAAAAGAGAAAAACTGTCGAAGGTATCACTTTGAATATTGAAGGGAAAAGAGCAGACAGCCATCCCAAAGTATTCACCGATATTCATTTAGTTTACGAACTTAAAAGCCCTGATGCTGAATTAAAAGATTTGGAAAGATCAATTGAATTATCCGAAGGGACTTATTGCAGCATCTCAGCAATGATAAAGAGATCAGGCTGTAATTTAACTTGGGAAGCAAAAATGGTATAGTTAGATTTAAACCTCCGAAAGTTTGGAGCTTTCGGAGGAATTTTAAATTTATTTTTATTCTTAAATAAAATATATTATTATTACCTTGATTTTTTAGAAATTAATTAAGTTTGATTTTTTAATTTTTTGCATCCCAATTAACTTTTACTAATATGAGAATACTTGTAATTGAAGATGATGAGCAAGTTGGAGAAGCAATACAAAAAAGCTTAAAAGAACAATATTATTCTGTTGATATAGCCACTGATGGCGAAGAGGGTGTATTCTTAGCCAAAACAAATGATTATGACCTGATTATTCTTGATATAATGCTTCCTATAAAGGATGGTTGGAAGGTTTGCAAAGAAATAAGAGACGAAAAGATAACTACACCAATTCTTATGCTAACCGCACTTGATTCTGTTGAAGACAAGATTCAAGGTTTGGATAGCGGAGCGGATGACTACCTAACAAAACCATTTCATATTGGCGAACTATTAGCAAGGACAAGATCTCTTGTTCGTCGCCATACCGATGAAAAGACCTCAAAAATCGTTGCAGGTGAAATTGAAATTGATAGATCGACTCGAATAGTAAAAAGGAATGGCAAACAGATTGAGCTTTCTGCCAAGGAATTCGCACTCCTTGAATACTTTGTAATGAATAAAAACAAAGTATTAACACGTCAAATGATTTCTGAGCACGTTTGGGATATGAATTTCGATCCACAGTCAAATGTAATAGATTCCTTTGTAAGGTTTTTAAGGCAAAAAATTGATAAGGGATTCGAAAAGCAATATATTGTTACCTTGAGAGGAGTCGGATATAAATTTGAAATATAAACCCAGAAAAAAATGTTAAAAATTTCAACCAGATTAACCCTTTGGTATTCATTAGCTACTGGTATAGTTATTGTAACAATGGCTTTCATTATATATTTTCTGTTTGAGAATCAAAGAAGAGCCTCAATTGATGAAGATTTAAGAAATTATGCTGAATTACTTGTCAATGGTATTGAAAATCCTTCGCTTGAGATATCCGAAATCTACAATGAAATGATAGAAAATAGAATGAAGCATAATAAACAAAGGAAAACCAGCCAGATAATAATTTCAACTTCTGATTCTGTTTTCTTTGAATCTTTACCAAACATTAATATTGATTCTTTGGTAAATTTCTTTGAACAGAAAAGTATTGCTTCGATAAAACCAACTTTCCATACATTTAAATTTGAAAATACAGAATATAGAGCGTATTCCCTTCCAATTAGCATCACTACAAAAAAGAAAGAGATAAAAAAGAATTTTAAGAAGGATTTCAATTTAATAGTTGTAACATCGCTTGATAAGCTTTATGAATCATTATCTCATTTAAGAAGCATCCTTTTTTGGTTAAGTCCAATGTCAGTATTGATTTCAGGATTAATAGGTTTTGTTATTGCAAGAAAATCATTAAAACCAATATCTGAAATAACCAAAACAGCCAAAGAAATATCCTCGAAAAATCTTGACAGAAGAGTTCCGGTTGGGAAAATCGACGATGAGCTTTCTCGACTTGCAAAAACTTTTAATGATATGATTAACCGGCTTAATCAAACTTTTATGGCTCAGCAGCGTTTCATAGCTGATGCCTCCCATGATATTCGTACTCCTCTGACAGTCATACAAATCGAATTGGAGCTTCTTTTAAAGAATTCAACTTTAAGTGATGAAATTAAGTTTTCTTTGGAAAAATGTTTAAATGAAATTAACAGGTTAAACCAAATAACAAGTGATTTAATGATTTTAGCAAGAGCCGATGCTCATCAATTAATAATTAATAAAACTTTAGTTAGACTGGATGAATTGGCAATTGATTGTGTCAGTAAAATTAATAATTTGGCAAGAGCAAAGGGGATTACATTCAAAATTGACATTAGTAACCCAATAGAAATTAATGCAGATTACGAATTAATAACAAGATCTGTAATCAACTTACTTGATAATGCTATTAAGTTCTCACCTGCGAATGAAATGATAACCGTTTCTGTTTATTACGATAATGATTTAGCTGTTTTTCGTATTAATAATAAAGGAAACCCAATACCCGATTCACAAAAAAATACGATATTTAACAGATTTACAAAAGCAGAAATTGCGAGAACTACTCAGAAAGGCTCTGGGCTTGGCTTATCAATAGTTAAAACAATTGCAGAAGCACACGATGGCAAAATTTCATTTGAATCAAATTTAGAAAATGGGACAACTTTTTATCTTTTTTTGCCGAAATAATTTCCTTTCATTTTCTTTTCATCTTAGTAAGATAATTTTGCAATGCGTTTTTTGTTAATTATTAATATTTTTTAGGAGGTTTTATGAAATCACGCATTGTTGTAGCAGTTCTCGTCCTTTTTGCTTTTGTTGGAGTTAATCTTTTTGCTCAACCTGCTCAAACTGAAAAGAAACCAAAGGTGAAAACAGAAATGAAAGCCACAAAAGAAGAGAAGAAGGTTGAAAAAGAGAAGAAAGAAATAAAAGAGGAGAAGAAGGGGGATAAAGAAAAGAAGGAAACACTCAAAACAGATTTAAAAGAGAAAAAAGAGACTGTGAAAAAAGATATCAAGGATGAAAAGAAAGAAGACAAAAACTTAACCAAGCCGGTTAAGAAAGTAAAGAAACAGAAGAAAGAAACCGAGAAAAAAGAAATGAAATAAGCATCCTTAGAGAAAAAAGAAAGCCGGATCTTCAACTTCCGGCTTTTTTTTTGCACCTAATGAAATTAATAGACAGGTTTTGTCTGCTCTACGAGGAAGCACTATTAGAAATGATTTTTTTTCACTACTTGAAAGTAGTGGCTATTTAATCTTCACAAAACTCCCCACCCAATCACCAAAACGGACATAGTAGATACCTAAAGGCAAATATTCGATATTCATCCGATAACTCAGAGTTATCGGATGAATTTTCTCTGATAAAACACACTCTCCTAATACATTGAATAGTCTTACATATCCTTCTGAAGGATTCAAACTTGCGGAAGATAGTTTAATTTCAATATATTCCTGAGCGTGGTTGGGGCAAACTATTGAAGAGGATTTTTCTGGATAATCTATTATATTTAAACTATTATCAATTACACCAGCTATCAAGGCTAATAATCCAATGGCTATACCAGCGTTATCATGTAAATATTTAGGTTCGAGATTATCAAAAATATCATATGTAGTCCTCATATATGGATAAGGCTTAGAAAAATCCTGATGGAAATATACTTGCTCATAGTTATTGGCTTTATTAGAAAAATAATAAATTGGAGTAATTTTATCCTTAACAATGCTAGTAATCTTTGTCTCAAAATTTAATAAATTGGAAACATACAGAGCTTCGTGTAACAAAATATTATTTTTGATAGTATCATTACTTCCAATAACCGGTCCAACTCCTCCTGACCAGCCCAAAGCTTCTAAATATATACCTCTTAATAAATTTGGTTTTAATTTTATTAATGAATCGCATAATTGGTAAGATCCATATCCTGTTTGCATCATATCGTCAAAAGATGCAAAAATTATTGTGTTTTCAGTCTCGATATTTGTGAAAAGCCTTGCAGCTTCAAGCACTATTGCTAAACCAGAAGCATTTATATTAGCACCGGGAGCGAGTGTATCACTTTTAGACTCTGAATCGTGTGAAGATGAGAATAAAATAATGTTATTAGGATTTACTCTACCTGTTTTGACTGCATATACGGTTTCCAAATCATATTTCATTTCAGGATAAAGCCGGAATGGAGAATAATATGAATTATATCCATATTCAATGAATTTTTGATGAACATATTTTGCCGCTATTGGATTTAGATAGGATAAAGAACCAAAGTTACTCCTACTCAATATAATATATTCATTACCTTCAATGACGACAGGCTTTTGACCTGATATTTCTTTTATGATATTATCAATATTTGAATTATTAATAAGAGTGACTACTTTTAAGATTGTGCTATCCGATGGTCTGCTTATAACTACTATTGATAAAGCATAAAATATTATTGCTAAAGAAAAAATATTCTTTTTCATAGTAATTTATTGATTAAATTTAACAAAACTACCAGAAAATATTTTATCACCTGATTTTATTCGATAAAAGTAAACACCATCCAATAAATCAGGGTGCTTGATTTTTATTTCATCGCTTGTGTAATCAAAATATAGTTTTTTCACTCTTTCGCCGATTGAATTATAAATCTCAAATTCAATTTGATTAACCAGATAATCATTAAACCTAATATTTAAAACATCTATTACAGGATTTGGATAAAGTAGTGCCTCAGAATGAATATCAATTTTTTCATCAATGGAGGAAGATCTTTCATATTCCCACATACGCCAAAGCCCTAAAGCATAGCTCCCTATTAAGGCTATATGACCAGCAAATGTGATATGAAGAACTGGAGCATCTTCAACATATTTTGCAAAAATTGACTCCCAACTTTTTCCTCCATCTGAGGATTTAAGAACTTTACCAAATTGACCTACGGCTATTTTATATAAACTGTCACGAAAAGCGATGTTTTGAAGTCCAAAAACCGGTTCGTTTTCTTTATCATAAATCTTTTCCCAAGTGAATCCACCATCTATGGTTTTATAGATTATATCCGCTGACTGATTCCCTTTGCCATTACTTCTGCCTCCTACTGCCCATCCTAAGTTTCGGTTTTCAAAATTAAAGCTTATGCCATTGGGTTCAGGAATTAAAAATTCATTCCAAGTAGCACCACCATCAGTTGTTCGTGCAATACCAGTTACTCTATAACCTTCACGGCGAACATAAAAATATACTAAAAAGTTTAGTGAGTCGAAGAAAAAACAATATTTACCCGGTGCCTCTAAACCAACTGAATACCATGGATGTTCTAACATTTTATATGATCTCCATCCATCATTTGTAATGTAAATTTTATATGGAGGACTTGTAGTTGCCATTCCGTTCAAAGAGTCGGACATACTGATTGAACGAACTATAGACGCTCCTTTTAGTGGTGTTTCATCATAAGTTTCCCACCATCATAAGTTCGCCAAATAACCGCCTGCATAAAATATTTATTATCTATCTGACCAGTCCGTGTAGCACCTACATAAATATAATTATTTGAAGGATAACTCATCACCATGGCAAAAAAAGATCTACTTAAAGAATCAGCACTTAGAATTATCCAACTCTTGCCTTTGTCTGTTGATTTTAGTACTTTTTGGTAAGAACCATCACAATCAAGAACTATTAAACAATTATTAGAATCAATACATTGAATACCTGCCGGAATAGAGCAAGGAGATGACATTATGTAAGTATCTCCAAATATTCTCTCCCAGTAATATATAACTTTTGATAAAAGATTCTGATTGATAAAAAAAAAGTTGAGTAAAAAAAAACTTAAAATTTTTATTTTCATATTTGCACCTTTTAATTAATTTTAGATGCATTAATCTTTTTAAATGTAATAAAATATTTTTTAATTTCCAAATTTATTTCGCTTATTTACAAGACCACCCCCCTCCAATCACCAAGGCGGACATAGTAGATATCTGAGGACAAAAATGAAATATCACTCCTTTGTAGAGACACAGAATTCTGTGTCTCTACGGTTAAAGCCCACTTTCCAAGAATATTATAAATCTTGATTTCAGATTCCTGTATGCACAGGAATGACAAGGGAAGTTGTGGAAACACTGATAAATGATAGACTCTTCACTTCGTTCAGAGTGACTAATTAAAATTTTCATACTTTTTACACTTAATCCTCCTCAGCAGTGAGAAATTGAAAAGAAAATGCCTTCAAATGGTGAAAATAACAAGCAGTTATGTTTGTTACCAGCTTAGGGGACTCAATTTCTGGCTTTCAAAATGAAAATCATAAGGATTATCTATTTTTTTAAAGAATTAGTTGTTAAAAAATTATATTAACCTAAAATAATTATTAATTTAAATTAAAATATTATATTTGTATTTTGATAATCCTTGTTTTAATATAATTCATTAAGAATATAAAATGTCAAAAATTTTAATATTATTTGCTCACCCAAGGCTTGAAAGTTCAAGGATAAATTCCGGATTAATCAAGGGAATTAGTAGTATACCGGGTATTACCTTTCACGACCTTTATGAAGCATATCCTGATTACGATGTTAATGTTAAATATGAGCAAGAATTAGTCTCAAAAAATGATATTATTGTTTGGCATCACCCTTTTTATTGGTATAGCTGTCCTGCTCTAACCAAACAGTGGATTGATTTAGTCCTCGAACATAATTGGGCTTACGGTAGAAACGGCAAAGCTTTAGTTGGAAAGAAAGCTTTTAATGTTATTACAACCGGTGGAAGACACGAAGCCTATCAAAAAGAAGGAATGCACAAAAGGACTATTGGTGAGTTCCTTTATCCTTTTAACCAAACAGCAAGGCTTTGCGGTATGACATATTACCCACCCTTTGTCGTTCACAAAACCCATTTGCTAACTCATCAAGAGATAGCTAAATATAACAAGGACTATATAAAAGTTCTCGAACTTTTAGCAAATGATTCAATCAAAGAAGAAGAAATTCTGAAAAATGAATATTTAAATGATATTTTAAAATAAAGATAGAATAGTATGGAAGGTAATTTTTTCTTTCAGGCAACAATATATTTACTTGCTGCTGTAATAATGGTTCCAATTGCCAAGAAGCTGGGTTTAGGTTCTGTCCTTGGATATTTGATTGCGGGGATTGTAATCGGACCTTTTCTGTTGGGTTTTATTGGTCAAGAAGGGCAAGACATAATGCACTTTGCTGAATTTGGGGTTGTTATGATGCTTTTTCTGGTTGGTTTAGAACTTGAACCGGCACTTTTATGGCGATTACGTGGACCAATTTTGGGATTAGGTGGCTTACAAGTTATTATCACTGCCATTGTAGTTTTTTTAATTTCAACGATAATAGGGTTGCCTTGGAAAGAAGGATTAGCAATCGGTTTTATAGTTGCTATGTCCTCCACAGCTATTGTATTACAGACTCTCAACGAAAAAGGTTTAATGAAAACCTCAGCAGGACAAAGTTCTTTTGCAGTTTTATTATTTCAGGATATAGCTGTAATTCCTATTCTTGCTTTTTTGCCATTACTTGCAACCAAAACAGCAGTTGGGGGAGCCGATCATCATAACACCTTCATCTCTTCTTTTCCAAGCTGGGCTCAACCATTAATTGTCATTGGTGCTGTTGCCTTGGTCATTGTTGCGGGTATGTATATTGTGAAACCAGTTCTCAGATATGTGGCAAAAACAAGATTAAGAGAGTTATTTACAGCGACTGCTCTTTTAATTGTAGTAAGTATTACTGTATTGATGGTTGGAGTTGGTTTAAGCCCTGCATTAGGAACATTTTTGGCTGGAGTTATTCTTGCTAATAGTGAATATAAACACGAGTTAGAAAGCGACATAGAGCCATTCAAAGGATTATTGCTTGGGTTGTTTTTTATAGCAGTTGGAGCATCAATTGATTTCGGAATGATAGCAAGAGAGCCATATATGGTTTTTGGCATTGTTGCAGCATTAATGGTAATTAAAACAATTATTTTGCTCGTTCTTGGTATTGTATTTAAATTAAAAACTGACCAGAATTTTATTTTTGCTTTCGGATTGTCACAGGTTGGTGAATTTGCTTTTGTTCTGCTTTCGTTTTCACTTCAGGAAGGAGTTTTAGCTGGAGAGACAGTAAGTCTATTGATGGCAGTAGTTGCAATCACAATGGCTCTCACTCCGCTGGTTATGTTAATTATTGAAAAACTCATTCTACCACGAATCGGAACAAAAGAAATTGAGGTAACCAAGGAACACGATACAATCGAGGAAAATAATCCTATTATAATAGCTGGATTTGGACATTTTGGAAGCACAATTGGCAGATTCCTGAGGGCAAATGGAGTTCAAGCTACTATCCTTGATATAGATTCTGACCGTGTTGACACTCTCAGAAAGATGGGATTGAAAGTTTTTTATGGAGATGCTTCAAGATATGACTTACTTAAATCAGCTGGAGCAGAAGAAGCAAAACTAATTATTCTTGCTATTGACGATCCCGAAAAGAATTTGGAAATAATACATACTATCAAAAAGCACTTTCCTCACTTAAAAATACTAAGCAGAGCAAGGAATAGGTATGATGCTTATGAGTTGATGGATGAAGGTGTTAATCATATTTATAGAGAATCTTTGGATACTTCCATAAGATTAGGGGTTGATGCACTAAAAATGCTTGGGTTCCGCTCACACAAGCTTCACCGGATGGCAAAGACATTTTTCAAGTTAGATGAACATCATTTGAAGGATTTAAGTAAAGTTAGGAAAGATCAAAAAATTTATATCAGCTACGCAAAACAAAGAATCGAAGATATGGAAGAATCAATGAAAAATGACGCAATGTTCGGAGATATCAAGGAGGAAGGCTGGGATAGTGCGAGTTTAGTTGAAGAAGTAAGAAAATATAATACTATTAAAGAGTAAATTAATCATATATATTAATTTTTAAAATTGAAAAATCATCTGGCAAAATTTTATCATTGATATATGATATCTGGTAATTGTAAAGCAACGAAAGTTCAGATGCGTTATCATCACGATTTGTAATCAAGAAATGCCTGAGATCCTCGATATCTCTGTAACCGGAGATTTCGTTTTTTATTTCAAATGCACCATCTGAAAAAATATAAAGGGAATCACCGGGAAATAATTGAAGTGTTTTATCTTCGTAACAATAATCATTAATCCCGCCAATAATGAAATTATCAACGGAAAGAAAATTTGATACATTGTTTTTGTTTATCAAAATAGCAGGAGGATGCCCTGCAGAGGAATATTTTAATTCATAGTTATTTAGATTAAGACAACCATACCAAAGTGTGAAAAAATGGTTATTGTGTTTGGTCATTTGATAAATTTTATTTAATCCGGCGAGAACCTCTTTTGGACTTTTAAAGTCAGTTCCGGAAAGATTCTGAAATCTGATAGAATTGATGATAGAAACTGAATGAAGGGCAGCGCCAACCCCGTGACCAGAAACATCAAGAAGATATAAGGCGAGATTGTCTTCATCAACAAAGTGATAACCTAAAACATCGCCCCCAAGTGCGATAGAGGGCTTGAAATAATAATCAGCAGAAATATTATTTTGTCTTAATGGTTTGGGTAATAACGATGAGATATACTCAGCAGCTCTATTTAATTCGGAATCAATTCTTTTCATATATTCTGTAACCTTTTTCTTGGAATGATAGAGATCAATATGATTTTTGATCCTTGCTATGAATTCTTCCTTGAAAAAAGGTTTCGTGATATAATCAACACCGCCAGTTTTGAAAGCTTTTATAATATCTTCAGTTTCAGAGAGTGCTGTGAGAAAAATGATAGGAATATCTTTAATATTTTCAATCTGTTTAATTCTTTTGCAAACTTCAATGCCATCCATCTCAGGCATCATAATATCAAGAAGAATTAAATCTGGTCTAATATATGCAAGGATTTGTAAAGCTTCAGCTCCACTGGATACAGGAACAACATCATAGCCTACTGATTCGAGAATACTACCAGCAAGTTCAAGATTATTTGGACTGTCATCAATAATGAGGATAACTTCGTTTTGTTTGTTTATTTTCATTAAAATGTTGAAATAAATGATTTTATGGTTCCCCAAACCCGGAATCAAATAGTTCCTTCATCTCCTTGGAGGCTAATTCTTCATCTTCACCGTCAGCTCTTATAGTTAGATTAGCACCTTGCTCAGCAGCCAGAGTCATAACACCGATTATACTTTTTGCATTAATAGCAAAACCATCTCTAATCAGATAAATATCTGATGAAAACTTCGATGACAACTTCACAATCGAAGCTGCGGGTCTTGTGTGTATTCCAGCCCTATTTTTAACAGTAACGTTAGTTTCAACCATCTTTAATTAAAAAATACGCTTTATTTAATACAAAAATAAGAAAAATAGATTTAAATTAAACTAATTTTAATCAATGTATTATCTAAAAATGCAATAGAAAAAAATTATTTAATTGTCAGCAATTCAGTTTTAAGGACTGTTTCGATTACGGATTTAGATATTGCTCCTTCTCTTAATATATAAAATTTATTATTTGATAAATCTATTACAGTTGAAGCAATTTGATGAATTGTTAAACCACCATCAATAATTAATGGAATTTTATTATTAAAGTTATTGATAATGTCTTTTATCTCTATAGCAGGTGATTGTCCCGACAGATTTGCTGATGTTGCAGCCAAGGGCTTACCAAAATGTTTTATTACATCAAGAGCTATTAGATTATCAGGAAAACGGAAACCTATTGTATTGGTTCCTTCAGTAACAACATCAGGCACAGACTTGTTTTTTCTCAAAATGATTGTCAGTGGTCCCGGCAAAAATTTTTCAGCGAGTAAGAAAAACTCATCAGGAATATTTTCAGCCAATTGATCAACAAATTTTAAATCCGAAATATGAGCAGTCAAAGGTTTATGAAGCTCCCTACCCTTCAATTCAAAAATCTTTTTTACAGCTGATTCATTAAAAAAATCACATCCCAAACCATAAACAGTTTCTGTGGGAAAAGCGATTACTTCACCCTTATTCAGAAAATCGGAACTTAAATTTAAATTGCTAATATAATTATATTCATCGAGTATTATTGTTTTCATAATTTTTTTAAAAAATTCAAAGTTTTTTGTTATTTTGACGATTTTATATCGAAAAGGATTTAAAAATAAAAGGAGTTATTTTGAATGAAACCTGTTCATAGTTTTATAGTATCGGCTAATTTACCGGAACGCATATTACATTTAAAAGAACTGGCATATAATTATTGGTGGTGCTGGAATTCAGACGCAAAAGAACTATTTATGAGAATCAATAAGGATTTGTGGGAAGAAGTAAGCCATAATCCTGTTTTGCTTATAAATAGGACACCACAGCATAAACTACAGGAGCTTGCAGAACAAACAGATTTTACAAGTTTTCTTGACTACGTTTATGAAAAATTTCAAAAATACTTAGAACAAAAAACGTGGTATGAAACACTTGGAAATAACAATAACGGATGTTTTGCATATTTTTCAACTGAATATGGGATTAACGAAAGCTTTCCTAATTACTCGGGTGGCTTAGGTGTTCTTTCGGGCGATCATTTAAAATCAGCGAGTGATTTGGGCTTGCCTCTGATTGGTGTGGGACTTTTATATCAACAGGGCTATTTCAGGCAGCATCTGACACAGAATGGTTGGCAAAATGAGCTATACCTTTATAATGATTTCTTTTCGATGCCATTAATTTTGATGAAAGATCAAAGTGGAAATCCTATTATCTTAGATGTTGATCTACCGCTTGGCAAAGCATTTTTCCAAATTTGGAAATTACAAATAGGAAAAGTGCCTTTGTATCTACTTGATACTAATATTGAGCAAAACGGAATTATTGAATATCGGGACATAACTGACCAACTCTATGGTGGGACACGTGAAACCCGAATTCAACAAGAAATTGTTCTTGGTATTGGTGGGATGAAGGCTTTGAAAGCATTGGGATATACGCCAGAAGTAGTTCATATTAACGAGGGTCACGCAGCATTTGCTCTGATAGAAAGAACAAAGCAGTTTATGGAGAAGTATAATATTGATTTCAGATCAGCAAAGCAAATAACCAAAGCTTCATCAATATTTACAACTCACACTCCAGTTCCAGCGGGTAACGAAGTTTTTAGGCTTGACAGAATGGATTCCTATTTTCATAATTATATAAAAGCACTTAAAATTTCCAGAGAAGATTTCTTAGCACTGGGTCAGGTTGGGCAATTTAACCCACAAGAGGATTTTTCGATGACTGTCCTTGGACTTAGATTATCAAGTTATTATAATGCGGTTAGTAAATTACACGGAGTAGTAGCACGAAAAATGTGGCACAATATCTGGAGTTGCTTTCCAGTTGACGAAGTTCCTATAAGACATATTACCAATGGAGTGCATACTCTCACTTGGGTGGCTCGTGAGTTTTCAGAGCTTTTCGACCGTTACCTGACACCCAGATGGAGAACAGATACTGATAGTCAAGAAGTTTGGGATAGATTAGATGTAATTCCGTCGGAAGAGATTTGGAGAGAAAAGCAAAGGAGAAGAGTTCGGTTGGTTCTTTTTGCAAGAAGGTATTTACAGAAAAAACAAAAAGCATTTTTAACTCCTGATCAAATTAACAAGATTAATGAATACTTAAATCCTGATACGCTTACGATAGGATTTGCAAGAAGATTTGCAACATACAAAAGGGCTTTGCTTATCTTCAGAGATATGGAAAGATTAAAGAAAATATTTACTGATCCAGCAAGACCAGTTCAAATGCTAATAGCAGGAAAGGCACATCCGCACGACACAGCGGGCAAAGAAGTAATTCAAAATATTATTCAACAAGTGAAAGCTTATGGACTTGAAAAGCATATCGTATTTCTCGAAGATTATGATATGGTTATTGCCAGATTGCTTATCAAGGGTTGCGATGTTTGGTTAAATACTCCAATAAGACCAATGGAAGCAAGTGGAACAAGCGGTATGAAAGCTGCTATCAATGGAACTTTGAATTTCAGTATTCTTGACGGTTGGTGGGATGAGGCTTTTGATGGAAGTAATGGATTTTCTATTGGTCACGGAGAGGAATATAATAATCAGGAAGAACAGGATATTATTGAATCTGGTGCATTATATAATACTCTTGAGCAGTCTATTGTTCCACTATTTTATGACAGAAATCCAGTAAGTAGAATTCCTGAAAATTGGCTAAACTTGATGAAGAATAGTATTAAAACTATCGCTGGAAGGTTTTCAACGACAAGGATGGTTAAGGATTATACAAATAATTTTTATATTCCTTCATTGAATAATTATAAAAGGTTAATTGAGGATAACGGTTCCAATGCTGTTAAGTTGAAGAAGTGGAAAGATGCTGTTAGAGCTGAATGGAGTTCGGTGCAAATCAATGAGGTAAAGATTCTGGAGGATGGTGAGTATTATGTTGGTAAACCAGTAAAATTATCAGCTGTTGTAAATTTAGGTAAATTGAAACCATCGGATGTGGTCGTTCAAGTCTACTATGGAAGAGTTAATCCTCACGGAGAATTAGAAAATACAAATCATAATAATCTTGAGTATATCCGCTCGGAGGATAAAGTCCATTACTACGAGGGTTATTATGAATGCCCTGATACAGGACAGCAGGGATTTACAGTTAGAGTTCTGCCAACTCACGAACTGATGGTTAATCCTTCTGAAATATATTTATGCACTTGGGCAAGTGTATAATGCTATAAATAGCTAATTTTATATAACTAAAATCCTAATTACACACAAAAGATAAAAGTAACAGGGTAATAATTATTATGTTTTTCTGACAAACCATGTTTGTAAGAAATCATATTATTTTCTAATGGACGACTTGACTTAACTCAAGTCTAATTATTTCTCGCAGAGGACGCAGAGAATAATTACCTGAAAATTAAAAACTCGATTCACCGCAAAGAACGAAGAGCTGTTTAAATTTTAGTAAAAAATGGTCAAATTTCTTGAAAAAATTCTGTGGAATCTGCTCAAACTCTGGGGTCTCTGTGAGAAAAAATATGTCAACAGAAATCGAATTCGGAGACAACTCTAATTTATAAAATTGAAATGTCATTCTGACATATATAATTTTAAAGAATCCATTAAGTAGTTTAATGAATACTATATCTTCAGCTCATTTTAATGTTTGAATATTTAAAAATTTTCTTTTAATGAAATAATTAGATAAGATTGTAATGAATTTTAGAACTTATTTAGCTATTGTGATAAAGTCAAGAATAAACTAACCTACCTTTTGGTTTAGGGATTTCGCGACCAAGCTTTTTTGCAGTATCAATCCATTCTTGAATAACAATTTCAGTGTTTTTAAGAGCCTCCAAATAGGTTTTTCCATCGGACATACATCCGGGAAGATCTGGAACTTCGGTAACATAGCAATTGTCTTCTTCGCTCCAGTATATTATTATCTCATATTTATACATTTTCTAACTCTACTAATTTGTATTTCAACAAAATGTTTCTAACTTGTTTGACTTGATAAGTTTTACTTTTATTGTTTTCTTTTGATTGTAAATTAATAATTTCTATTACACCTGTTTTTGAGAAAATATGATGACTTCCTTTAATTCTTTCATCAAAGCCGAGAAATTTAAGAATATAAATTAAATCAGAAAAATGAATATTTGAATCATTTGTTTGAGCTATTTTGCTTTTTTTATCTCGATTTGAACAGTCCTGCTAAGATATCTTTCTTCGGGCGTAGAATAGGAATGTATATTAGAAGGGTAAAAATTGTCAGCTACCCCTTGACATTTTTCAATAATAACACTAATCTTTTTCTCTTTTAAAATTTTTTCGAGATACTGATAGACAGCATCAGCTCTGTTTTGTGAAAGCTTAATGTTATCAGAAGGAAAACCGAGATAATCAGTAAAACCTGTAATAGAAATTGTATCACCGTTATTAATTTTATTGGCAAATTCTCTGATACCGATTTTATCAACATCTCTTAAAATATCTTTGGATACTTTAAATAAAGCAACAGAATATCTTTCGAGAATTTTATCAGAAGTATCTTTTTCAACCTTTTGGCTGTCATAACTAATTGCAGAGTCACCTAAATCATTCCAAACTGTCAGTTTAACTTGCAGTGAAGCATCTCCAGTAATTATTTCAGCGAGATTAGAGTCAACAGGTTGAACAATTTTCTTTGGAATTCCCTTACCACTATAACTTAATAATATTTTGTTTTTCTGAAATACTTCGAGTTTCCAATCTTTAACATTTTCAGTAGAAGTTCCTTCAGGATCAAACTCTAAAGCTGGTGGATCTGTTTGAGGGGAGTTAAGTTTGGTTATTATTGAAATTGGTTTCAATAATTCAGGATTATCAGGTTCGATTTCGACTCTTCGATTTTCGTAAAAACCATCTTCATTTTGTGATAAAGTAGGATATTTGGGTTCGCAATTTATTTTTGATGTAACTATCTCAAATAATGAACTATCAAGATTAAAATTAGATACAAAATAATTTCTGACTGCAACAGCTCTTTCTTTTGCTATTTGACAATCGGCTTTTTCTGAAGTTTTATCGGAATAGCCAAACAATTTAATTTTTGAATTTGGTTGTTGCTTTATTCTGTCAGCCAAAATGTTAAAAATATGTCTATTTAGAAAAACAGGGTCAAAAAATTCTACACTTTGGCTTTGATTGTCATAGGCTTTATATTTATCATCAATTTCTGAGGAGTATTTGTCAAAAAATATGAAAGGCAAAAGTGGGACTACACTTCTGGCGAAATTTTCTATTATCCTGATTGAAAAAACTTTTTTCCTTGTTTCATCAGGATATAAAGCAAAAGTTTGAATTTTAGCAATTAATTCAGTCTTTTCTGGTAAAAACAAAGTGTCAGTTCTTTTGATGCGTTCAATTGTTGTTTTAAAATTTTTTCCTTCAATAGTTTCAATATTAGTAATTGTTTTACCAAAGACAAATAAAGAGTCTTTTATGTTTCTATTCTTAAAAATTAATGTATCTATTTCTATGATTGATTCTTTTCGTATTTCAGGTTCAATTTTTTCGGGCTTGTAGTAAATGCTGACTGAAAAGTTCAAATAATGTGTGCTCCAATCATAATTTTTAACAAGAGGAATAACATCATAATAGTAAGAGAAACGGGGTATAAGATGAAAATTTTTAGCAATGGAAAAAGGCAATTCATAATCGAGATTAATCGTAAAAGCTAGTCTAAATGGAATAAAATCAGGTAGTGAGCCGCTATATTCATCTCTGATCCTTTTCCCGTTCTCGTAGATAATACCATCGGGTTTTAAAATTTGTTCTTTTTGAATTACTTTTTCGGAAAAAGTATAAGCTAACCACAAGCCTGTCCCAAATCGGAAATTATCAATTAAACTTAGATATGCAGTAGGAGCGAAATATGCTGAATTCATCCCTAAATCAATTGAATGTTCGAAAGAACCATCTTTTACTTCGTTTCCTACTCTGACTGGTTTTATTTCTTCATATAAAAATTTAGAGCTTGAAGTTTGAAAACCAAGATCAGATTGAATGTTAAAAAAATCTGCTATGTGATAAGAGTAAAAAACTGAAACAAAAAAACCTAAGCCATCTCCGGAACTGTATTTTGGGCAACAGGATGGAATTTCGGGTAAATGAGAAAAATCTACTAAATGTTTGTTATAAGAGCCTCCAAGCGTTATGCCATATTTATCCTCAGAAAATAAGTAATTAAAGGAGAAAAGGAAGAATAAAAATAACAAAACAAAATTATTCCTTAACCTGAAAATATCAATCAAATTGAGCTTCAAGTCAGTCATCAAGAAAAACATTATTTAATTACTAATACTTTTTGGGTGCTGATACCATCATTGGATATGAACACTATGTTATAAATTCCACTTGGTAAGTCATTAACAGAAAACTTATCGCTATAAACTCCCTTTTCAAGAGATGAATTTAATAGATATTTAACAATTTTTCCGTTTATATCAGATAAATAGATAAAATAGTAAGCATCGTTTAAAATTTTAAACTCAATTTCAAGATAATCACTAACTGGATTTGGCTTGATAATAATTGACTCAAGGGATTCACCATTTTTGACAAATCTTGTAGTATTATAGCATTCATTAATAATTCTTACTGAGCCATTTTTCTTAATAACTTCAACCCCCTCCTGCTCCCAGAGAAATTCATTAATAGTTAATTTTGTTAAATCAGTATCACCAAGCAAAACAAGGAATTTTATATTATCCAGAATTTTAGTTACATCACTATTCTTGATTCCATTAATCTTGATATAGCAACTATCACCAAAAATCTCATAATTCTTGTTGAGAGGTTCCAATAAGTATTTACTAAAGGAAATTACAGCAGAATAATTTTGCAATACAACATCGTTCGAGTTTTTAACTGAATCGAGTGTTAAAGGAATATCAATAGTTTCACCTGATTTAGCCCAAATATCGGGAAGAGACACATAAGTTCTTGCATTAACAGAGGTAACTTCAAATGTTCTTTCACTTATTGCAAAAAGATCACAGGGATCTGTTGATTTAGCAGTTATTTTTACGTTATGTATACCTTTACTTTTGGGAAGTTCAATTTTGATTTTTAAAGTTTCATTTCCATTGAGCAAAATTGGATAATTTAAGTCCTGAAGCTTAAAATCTGGGTTATCTAATTCAATTCTATAAATAAAGATTGGTAAATTGCTTTTGTTATAAAATTCAACATTTTCATAAGTAGGATTTTTGATAAAGCCTAAATCCTTAAAGCCGTCGGATTCCAGTTTAGCAGTTAAAAGGTTCGCTTTCAAATCAATTGTTTTTACTATATCACAAGGTGAGAAATGAAGTTTAAGAAAATCTGAAATAGTTCCGATTTGATTAATGTTGGATAAATCTAAAAGGATTTCAATTTCCTTTTCTTCTCCTTCTTCAATAGTAATTTCATTATTAATTCTTAAACTAAAAGGAATGCTCAGTTTAAAGCTATCCAAGCTTATTGTTATTTTTGAGTCACTTGTGTTCTTAATCTTTATTTTCTGAACTGATTGTTTGGTGTTGCAAGTAATTATATTTCCAAAATCAACAAGATTCGGACTTGAAATTGAAACACCGGATTTATTTCCAATAAGATTGATATTTTGAGTTATATGACAGGGTTCAAAAATTAATTCAGCAGTTTCATGAAATTGACCATTATTTTTTGGGATGAAACTTACAGGTAAACTGATGGTTTGACCAGCACTAATCTTAACTGGTAAACTGATATTGTATTTGAAATTATCTAAATTTCGGAAACTTATCAATTCAATATCAACTTCTGACTCGTTTTTAATAGTTATTAAGCTGTCATATTTATTTTCACAGGCTATTAAATCAGGAAATCTCATAGATGATAAATTAATTTCAGGTTTTATCATAAAAGATGAACCGATTAAGTCAACTTTCAAACTATCAGAGCAATCTTTGCTTTGGAATGGAATAGTTATAGTTTCAGAATAATTTCCAACTAAATCAGGTCTGAACTCGAACTCAATAGAAATGCTTTGCTTGCTTGATAATGTAAATACTTTGTTTTCAGTTTTTGTAAAGAAAGGAGCTTTAACAAAGATCTGCCTTGTATCAATCGTTATAGGAGTAGATCCATTATTAGTTAGAATTAATGCTTTATTTATTTGGATATCCTCGCAAGATAAATGCCTTCCGAAATCCAAGTTGTTTTTGTCTAATGCAAGAAGTAATTCAGATTTACTGCCAAATAAATCAATCGTAAAGGTATTTTCACAACCTCCAGTAATGATTATTAATTTCCCCTGATGATCACCAACTTTATTTGGGGAGAAAATTATTTTGATGTAAATTTTTTCCTTAGGTTTTAGCTTTATATTTACATTAGATGATAAAATTTTAAAATCACCTGAAATATCAATTTTTTCTAAAGAAATATCTTCTGAATCTTCATTGGTTATTAGGACAGAATCAACTTTTTGGGACTGACAAGCATCAAGCAATCCGAAATTTAAAGAATTTTTATTAATGCTCAGTTTTGCTTTCGGTTTGACGGTAATAAGAATCTCACTTTGAGCAGAACAACCAGCGGAATCTGTAACTTTGAGTAAATATTTATAATTGCCAATTTTATCTGATTTGAAAGTTGGATTAAGTGAATATGGATTGATTAAATTCTCTTTTGGGAACCATTCGACAAATTGATAAGGTTTTATACCCCCAGAAGCCAAACCGTTTAACTCTAAAGGAACATTAGGACAGATTGCAGTATCTTTTCCAGCAGAGACAACAATTTGGGGATTAACTTTGATTGTAATTGTATCGAAATTTATGCATCCATTAGCATCAATAACTTTAAGATAATAAGTAGTTGTTTGCTTTGGTGAGGCAATTGGTTGTTCGACATTATCTTTATCAAGTGTGGAAGCATTTGACCATTTATAAGTATATGGTTGGGAACCACCGATAGTATATGTTGGGATTTTGATTGACTCACCATAACATAAATTAATGTCATTTCCAGCATTGACAGTTGGCTTATCGTTTACTTTAATAAGAATGGAATCATTAGTTGTGCATCCATTTTTATCAACAACAGTTAGAACGTAGAGTGTGGTCTGTTTAGGCGAGGCTAATGGCTGTGCAGTATAAGCTGAAGAAAGTCCATCTTCAGGCAACCATTTATAATAATATGGTTCCACACCGTTTTTAGCAAAGGAGCCAATACCAATACTATCACCAGAGCAAATGATTAAGTCTTTTCCTAATTCAATTTCAGGTTTTGGTAAAACTGAAACTTGAACTGAATCAATCGTTTGGCAACCGAATTCATTTTCAAGAAGCAATTTGTATTTAGTTGTTTTAGAAGGTTTGACAATGGGTTCAGCTACATTAGGGTTATCAATATCAATTGTTGGCTGCCAGAAATAGCGAAAATTTGAACCCCCACCTGTGGGTTTTGACCCGATTTTTACAGCATCACCCAAGCAAATTTCTAGATTTCTTGTCAATGTTATTTCAGGTTTAGGATTAACAACAACTTTGATGCTTTTTGAACCATAATTCCCAAGATAATCAGAAACATTGAGGATATAATCACCAGAATGCATTACTTTTGCGTTAGGAATAACCGGATTTTGATTATTTGAAGTGAAACCATTAGGACCTGTCCAATTATAACTGCCACCAGAAACAAATGTGGAAAATAATTTAAGAGTGTCACCCTCGCAAATTTGTGAATTAGATGAAATACTGAATTCAAGAGGGTAACCATCAGACCAAATCAAAAAAGATGGAAATCCTAATCCAGACCTTTTGTTGTTAAGGGAAATACCATTTAACACAAAATTACAAGCAGAGCCTGATTGATTGGGGTTGTTAATTATTGATAAATTGGTTTTATTGTATCTGGTAACATAAATTTTTCCGTCTGGAGCTTTTTTTAAAGCACCCCACTCATAATTAGAGGCAGATGAGTCAACAACAAACATTGTAGAAAGCATTTGTGCAGGGTCATTTGAACTTAAATCAATCTGAAAAATCTTTGAAGGGGGATAAAGCTTCGTAACGTATAGTTTTGTGTCATCAGGAGAAAATTCAAGACCATAAACCTGAGAAAATTCAGAAGTTGATAAAGTTATGGGATTTGATAAAACTCCGGTTGAATTGTCAAAATCAAATATTTCGACAAAACTTAGTGAGTAAACAGCAAGTGCTACTTTTGAACCTGCGTTGTTTGCTCGTATATAGCTAATAGCATTAGTATTAGAGGATGTGGTTGTATGAGCTCTCCCAATCCCTTGAATTGTCGGTGTTGTGTTTAATCCATCCTTGTCAATATTATAAATTCTGAAACGGTTGGTATTCAATTCGTGAGTTAAAACCCAGAATTCTTTACCATTTGAATGTCTAACACATAAGAGCTTTTCAGAAGCAGGTGTATAAAGTAGATTATTTTTAGAAATGACTTCGCCTAATCCTCCGTCTCCTCTCATATCAACAATATTATAGCGTAAACCGTTGCTGCTGCCCTGCGAGGGTGATGTAAATATATAAATAAGATTTTTGTTGCCGGGATGACTGACAATTAAAGCAGAATGAGTAGATGAATTATCACCAAGTAGTCCGCTGCCATTTAACATTATCTGATGGTTTTTATTATAAACATTAATTCCATTAGTATAAAACATAAGGTTACCATCACGGTCGGAAGCTACTGCACATCCCTCATATTGAGACATAGCACTATTTGTTGTTGCTGTGGGTGGTGTGGTTGAAAAGTCTAAACCAGCATTAAAACCAAAATACCAGTTATATTCTTCCTTTTGACTATAAACGTTAAAGCATGATAATAGAATATATATTAAAATTACTAAGCTGTAATTTTTTATCATTTGCATTTCCTTATGTCAATAATCCTTTTGTTTTATCGGCTGAAAAAAGTTAAAAGTAAAATAAACCAGAATTACTTTTTCTCTCAATGCTTTGTCAATCAGTAAAAATGATTGATTACAAAGCAATAATAAAAAATAATACCCAAAAATAACTAAATGATTGTCTTTTTTTTTCAGTCCGGGTATTAATATATATTTTTTTTGTTAAAAGAAAAAAAATATTTTTAAACAAATAGAAATCATTTTTTAGCTTTATATAAGTTAAGTAAATATAATTATATCATAATAAATATTCGATTAAGTTTTCTTATTTTTGAGATTTCAAACTTTAAAATAATTTTATGGCTTGTTAATATGAGCTTTTAAGTTAAAATTCTAATTAACAAGGATTAGGAGACGAATCGGAGATAAATATGTATGACTTTATTTTCAAACCTTTTGAGGAGATGACCGAAGAGGATTATGCCAGAGTTGGTTTTAAATCCGGATTGGAAGTTCATCAACAATTGTTAACAAAGAAAAAGCTTTTTTGTCGTTGTCCTGCGGGATTATATAGCGATGAATATCATGCTGAAATTCTCAGGCATATGAGACCAACTCTTTCAGAGCTTGGTGAATACGACGGAACGGCATTAATGGAATTCAAAACCAAAAAAGACATTATTTATAGAATTAATAGAACAAGTGTTTGCACCTATGAAATGGACGACACACCACCCTTCCCGATGAATGAAGAAGCTTTAGACATAGCAATTGAATTAGGGCTGCTAATGAATTGTCATATAGTTGATGAGCTTCATATAGCAAGAAAGCAATATTTGGATGGAAGTATTCCAACAGGCTTTCAAAGAACTGCTATCGTTAGTGTGGGTGGATTCATTCCCTATAAAAATAGAGAGATAAATTTAATCCAAATGTCTATAGAAGAAGACTCCTGTCGAGAGACTTATGACTTTGGACACACAAGAATATACATTACAGATAGATTGGGAATGCCATTAACCGAAACGGTCACTTTTCCAGAAATGTTCACACCCTTTGAAGTAGCAGAAGTTAATAACATCATTCGCAGAATTGCGAGAAGCACCGGAAAGGTTAGAACTGGTATTGGAGCAGCAAGGGAAGATGTGAATGTTAGTGTTACTGGGGGAACAAGAATTGAAATCAAGGGGGTTCCAAAGATAAAAAATATACCTTTGTTAACATATAACGAGGCAATGAGGCAATGGAATCTTCTTCGCTTGAGGGAGGAACTACATCGAAGGGGCATAACAAAAGACTCATTCGAAGCGAAATTTGAAGAAATAACAAAACTACTTCAGAAAACAAGTTATCAGCCAATTGCAAATGCTATTGCTGAAGGGAAGATTGTTAACTGCGTTGTCTTGCGTGGTTTCAAAGGTCTTTTAAGGTGGCAGACTCAAACTGACACTTATTTCTCAAAAGAAATATCTGATAGAGTCAGGGTTATAGCCTGTTTGTCAAATATTCCAAATATAATTCATTCAGATAGTCTTGGTGATACCATAACTTCCTCCGAGTGGCAAAAAATCAAGAAGACAGTCGGTGCAACCGAAGATGATTCACTTGTTTTGGTTTGGGGTAATGAAACAGATGCCAAAACAGGTGCAAATGAAATAATAATAAGGGCAAGAGAAGCAACAGAAGGAGTTCCTTCGGAAACAAGACAGGCTCTTCGGGATGGCACTAACGGATTTGAGAGGATTCTGCCCGGTCCGGATAGAATGTATCCTGATACAGACTTGCCACCTATGAAAATTACTTCCCAAAGGATAGAAAAAATAAAATTAAGTATGCCTGCAAAACTGTGGGAAAGAGAAAGCTGGTATAAAGAACTAAATGTTCCAGAGGATATCATTCCTGACTTAGCAATTTCTAAATTTGCCAATTTATTCGAGAAGGCTGTCAAAGAATATGAATTAGATCCTGCTTTGGTTGCAGTAGTATTAATTAATTACCCTAAAAAATTGAAGAAAAAAAGATTAAATATTAATCTATTAACCGAGCAGTCTTTGCGAAGTATTCTTGAAGCATATAAAAACAAGATGATAGAAAAAGATGGTATTATTTTAGCAATGGAAAGAACAATATTGCAAGGGCAATTTACCCTTGATATTCTGCCAACACCTGCCACGGATATTGAAATAATGGATACTCTTTTGAATTGTAAATTACAAATGAACAAAGTCAAGCTCTTACATCCGGAAAAAGCCACTGAGATTTTGATTGGTCTTGTTATGAATAAGTTAAGAGGCAGAGTGGATGGTTCTTATATAGCTAAATATATTAACGACTTAATGACAAAGGGAAACTGAAATGAGTGAAAATGAAGCATATAAAGGATATAAGGGTGAAGCATTAAGCACCCTTAAAAATTTTAATGCAATGGTGTGGAGTGATGTAAATATCTATACAGATAAAGGTAAATTTACAGGGTTGATTCTACCACGCTCAGAAACTGCAGATCAATATCATATCGTTCTAAAACTTAGAACGGGTTATAACATTGGTTTGGAGGCAAAGAAAATTACTAATATCGAGATAACCGGGCGTAAAGAAGCACATTATAAAATCCCTGAAAAAGAGTTTCCCTATGATCCTAAAAAACCAAGGGTAAAGCTTTTTGGAACGGGTGGGACTATTGCTTCACGCCTTGATTACCGAACGGGTGCAGTTATCCCTGCTTTTTCGCCGGGAGAATTATATGGCTCAGTTCCTGAACTTGCTGATATCTGCAATCTTGAAACAGAAAAATTATATGGCGTATTTAGTGAAAATATGGGACCTGAACAATGGATTGGAACTGCAAATGCTATAGGGAAAGAGATAGAAAAAGGAGTTCAAGGAATTGTAATTGGTCACGGCACTGATACTATGCACCATACTGCAGCAATTCTGTCATTTATGGTTCAGAACTCTCCAGTCCCTATTGTGATGGTAGGCTCACAGAGGTCAAGTGACAGACCTTCATCGGATGCAGCCTTGAATTTAATGCACAGTGTCAAAACGGCTGCTGATAGCGACATAGCCGAAGTAATGGTTTGTATGTTCGGTCCTACATCAGATATGTATGGATTATTGCATCAGGGAACACGAGTAAGAAAAATGCATTCAAGTTATCGCTCTACATTTAGGACTATTGGCGACATACCAATAGCTATGGTGGACAGAAATAAAATTACCCCATTAAGAACTGATTATAAAAGAAGAAGAAGTGATAAAAATGTAATAATTAATACAGCTTTCGAGGAGAAGGTTTCAATTGTTTATTATTACCCAAATATGAAACCTGATATTATAGAATCTTTAATTGATAACGATTATAAAGGTATTGTAATAGCTGGAACAGGCTTAGGTCACGTTAATAAACCACTCTATCCTGCTTTGAAAAAAGCTCAGGATAAAAACATAGCAGTTTATATGACCGTTCAAACGCTTTGGGGTTATGTTCAAATGTATGTCTATGACACAGGGCGGGATATGATGGAACTTGGAGTTGTTCCTACCGCTAATATGCTCCCTGAAGTTGCTTATATGAAACTATGCTGGGCGCTAGGTCAAACAAATGATCTTGATAAGGTCAAAGAAATAATGTTGACACCAATAGCTAATGACATTACAGATAGAGAACCAAGCAATGGTTATTTAATATTTCAGGGTGGCATACCTGAAGTAGAGGAGTTTATTTCCCGTTATAGAAAATAAAAAATAAATAAATATTCTAAAGGATAAATTATGAAAAGAATCCTGAGCTTTTTGGTATTTTTTGTAATTTCAGCTTTTGTTTTATATTCCCAAACAACACAACGCTCATTTTTACATTATTATCAGCTGAGAGATATTTCTCAATCAGCTCCTACTGCTTTTAAATTCGGTCTTTATGGTTTCGATAATCCTGCTATCACTTCATATCTGCACGATGACGATTATTTATTACTTTATTCACGTAATTTTAATTCGAGCATTGATGACTATAATTGGGGTTTTTTCTCAGGATCCCCATTTGGAGGTGGTGGGTTGTTATATACTCGTTTAGGTGATGCCTCTGTAGTAGATTACAGAACATCATTTGCTTTTGGTGACAGGAATTTGGCTATAGGACTTGGGTATGGTTTCGTTGGAGGTGATAAGAGTAAATTTGGACGTAGTAATACTATTCACGCTGGAATTCTATCACGTTCAAATCCTTATTTATCCATTGGGATTTCAGGAACTTTCGCCTTAGACAAAAATGAATATGAGACTGTTTATGAATTAGCTTTTAGACCCATAAAAAATTATCCATTGACTTTTTATGGAGATATGGCTTTGTTCAATAATCAAAATCTTGAAGCTGCTCAATGGAGCGCTGGTGTCTCATTTGAAGTTGTTGATGGAATAAGATTAAACGGAAGATACTTCAAAGACAAAACAATCGCCTTGGGATTAGATTTGAGTTTTGGAAAATTTGGGGTTGCTTCGTCAGGTTTGAGAAATCAAGACAATGATTATTCAAAATATACCTTTGCTTTAAGATTTGGAGCTGAGGATAGAACTTTAATTAAAGATATTTTCATACCCGATAAACAATTTGTTAAATTAGACTTAAGCGGACCGATTAAGTATCAGAAATTTGCATTTCTTGATAATTCACTGACTTTGTTAAAAATTTTAAATACAATAGAGTTAGCTAAAAATAATGAAAACGTTTCAGGTTTGGTAATCAATGCCACAACTCTTGCTGCTAATAGAGCAATTTTATGGGAAATAAGGGATAAACTCGAAGAATTCAGGAATACAGGGAAAAAAGTAATAATTTTTCTTGAAAATGCTGATATCAATCTTTATCATTTTGCTTCAGTGGCTGATAAAATAATCATAGACCCCCTTGGGATGATTTCGCTCGAAGGTTACATAATGGGCAGAAGCTTTTATAAAGACCTTTTTGCTAAAGCCGGTATTGGTTTCGAAGAGATAAGGCTGTTTAAATATAAATCTGCTTATGAAAACTTTGCAAGAGATAAAATGTCAGATGCTGATAGAGAGCAAAGGCAAAAAATTGTTGATGATTGGTTCGAAATTGCAAGTAATGACATAGAAAGAAACAGAAAAATTTCAGCAGCTAACTTGAAAAAGTTAATGGATGAGAAAATGATTTATTTTTCAAGTTCCATTATGCAAAATAATCTTGCAGATGCTACTGGTAGATGGACTGAGGCTGATTCAATTGTAAAGAAAATATATCCAGAAATAAAAAATGTTATTTCATCAACTTCTTTGACAGAAGTAAAGAAACCATTTGATGATAAATGGAGCCTTCAAAAAAATTATGTAGCCGTTGTTTACGCTATTGGAGAGTGTGCAATGGAGACTGGTATCAAAGCTCGCTCTCTTGTCAATACTCTTAAATCTGCACTAAAAAATCCAAATGTTAAAGCTGTTGTTTTAAGAGTGGATTCTCCCGGTGGGGATGCAATGGCATCGGATTATATTTCTGAAGTAATGAAAGAATATAAAGACAAGAAACCAATAATTGTGTCTCAGGGGGGGGTGGCTGGTTCAGGTGGATATTGGCTTTCGATGTATGGCTCAACAATTGTTGCAACTCCGATGACTATCACCGGGTCAATCGGTGTTATTGCAGGTTGGCTTTATGATAAAGGATTAAAGGATAGTATTGGAGTTACTACAGATTTTGTGAAAGTTGGTAAATATGCTGATTTGGGTTTCTCATACTCTTTGCCTTTGCTTGGTTTAGGTATGCCAATTAGAAATTTGACTGAAGACGAGAGAAAGCAATATGAAGATGTAATTAAAGATGGTTATTCTGAGTTTATTAAAAAAGTAGCTGACGGTCGAAAAGCAGACACTAATAATATTGAAAAGGTTGCCCAAGGTCGTGTTTGGAGCGGGCTGGAAGCAATAAAAATCGGTCTTGTTGATTCACTTGGTAATTTGGATAAATCAATAAAAATTGCTGCAGAAAGAGCTGGCTTAAAAAAAGATGAATATGATATTATGGAATTGCCTAAACCGGGTTTTATGGATTTCTCGGCTTTGCTTTCGAGGCTTTTAAATTTTGAAACTAAGAAAGAAGATAAACACACAAGATTTCTTAAATTTTTAACTCAAAATAACGGAAAAATAATTCCTTTGATGCCTTTTGATTTCTTTGAGGAAATTCCGGGTGATTAATTAAAAAAACTTTTTACCTGAAAGATTTAATAGAAAAAATTAGAAAAATTCACTAATTATTAGTCGTTCGGATAAGTGAATTTTGAAATAGACTATTATATTTTACAATGGATATTTCGATTTAACAAACATTATTTATTTCACCCTCATAACACAGTGAATAATCTCTTGAATATTAAATAATTGATTACTAATAAAGAACAAAGAGCTTTTTAATTATGATTAATCCCGTTTTTTCACATAAATTTATATTGGTGGGATAATAAATTTTAATTTATTTATGTCAGTTAAAAATAATATTAAACTAAATTAAAAGTCTTTGTCATTTTCTTAATTTCAAGCTAAAATATTATGAGTGATATTGTCCGTGCAGTAAGAAAAAATAATATTAAACAAGTTAGAGAGCTAATTCAGCAGGGTTATGACATTAACAAACCAGATTCAAATGGAGATACAGCACTGATATTAGCAGCTTACGAAGGAAAAAATGAAATACTAAAACTACTACTGGAAGCAAGTGCTGATGTTACGGTTTTAGATCCGGGGATGAAAGCCACTGCCCTTCATGCTGCAGCTTATGCAGGTAGAACTGAAGCAGCAAAACTATTAATAGAATTCAATATTGATATCAATAAACAAGGACCATACAATGGATATACTGCTTTGCATGATGCTATATGGCAAAATAATATTGAAACTGCAAAAGTGATTATAGATGCAGGAGCCGATTTAAACATCAAATCAAAAAATGGACAGACCCCTCTCGAGATGGCAAGAAATCTAAATCGAAGCGAAATTGTTAAACTTATTGAGGAAAAATTATGATTACTATACTCGGCGGTAGTGGAAATGTTGGAAGCAAAACAGCTGAAAATATTCTCAATTCAGGAGCTAAGCTTAGGTTAATAGCCCGTCATCAAGAAAAATTATCTCATTTTGCCGAAAAAGGTGCTGAGATTATGGTTGGTGATGCTAAAAATTCTAGCTTTCTTGCTTCCGCATTTAAAAATTCAGACGTTGTTATGACGATGATACCCGGAGATTGGCAAAGCACAAACTTTGCTCAGCATCAAGATGATATTAGTAATTCAATAATAAATGCTATCAAAACTTCGGGTGTGAAGAAAATTGTATTTATAAGTAGCGTTGGTGGTCATACAGAAGAAAGGACTGGTGTAGTTGCCGGTTTAGCTCGTCATGAAAAACTACTAAACCAACTCGATGGAATTGATGTAGTAATATTGAGACCTACCTATTTTATGGAGAATTTTTTTGGCAACATCCCCTTAATCAAATCAATGAACATTAATGGTGGTGTGCTTTCTCCTGATATAGCTTTCCCAATAATTGCAACAAAGGATATTGCAGAAATAGCATCAACTTATCTTCTTAATCCAACCTTTCGAGGAGTCTCTGTTAGGGCTTTGTTAGGACCAAGAAACTATACTATGAGGGAAGCTACTTCAATTCTTGGGTCAGCAATTGGGAAACCTGATTTACAATATGTTCAATTTAAACCTCAGGAAGTTACTATTTCGATGACAAGTATGGGTATATCTGAGAATGTTGCTAAATCAATGGTTACGCTTATGGTGTCAATGAATGAGGGGTTATTTAATACCGAAGAAAGAGATGATTGGTCTACAACTTCTACAACACTTGAAGAATTTAGTTCAATTTTTGCGTATGTTTATAACCGTTAACTGAAAAAAAAGGGGTGATTTAAATCACCCCTTAATAAAATAAATTTATCTTATGATTTTTACTTTTTCTTTGTTTTGCAGCAATCTTCAGTAGATGCTTTAACTCCTGATTTGCAGCAATCACCCTTAGAAGATTTTGCCTTCGTTGAAGTTTCAGATTTTATTTCATCCTTATTAGAAACCAATTCAGCTGTGTAGCCGGCAGTTGTAATGGCAGAAATTAATTTATCTGTATTAGTCTTATTTGGGTCATATTTAACTGAAACAATTTTGTTATCAAGATTAAGATTTGTGCTCATAACTCCACCCTGTTTTTTTAGAGCTTTTTCGATTTTAGATTTGCAATCACCGCAATGAGCATTTGTCTTAATATTGCACTCTTCGAGCTTTGTTTCAGCGAAAGAATTCATACTGAACAAAAAGAAAGCCATCAAAAATATAGCTAAAACGTTTTTTCTTATCATAATTTCTCCTAAAAAATTAAAAATATTATTGATTACACGTATAAAAAAATTTAATATTGAAAATTTTACGAAATATTAACAATATTTTTAACATAATTTATTTTTCAAAAAGTTTTAAAGCTCTTTCTAAAATTTCATCTTTACCTTCAATAATGCCTTTTCTTGTGATAGTCACAGGTATTGTAGGTTCGAGAAAATTCCCGAATAAAGTTAAACCATCTGGTAAATTAACCTTGATGGCTGTCATTGAAGCATTGTATTTACCGGGCAATCTGAATGCTATTGCTTCTCCCGGCGTTCCAGCGCTTGTTTTACCTACAATTTCACCTATTTTATTGTTTCTTACAAGAGTCAGCAAACCTTCAGAATAGCCAATTGACCTTTCGTCCATCAGGAAAACAATTTTGTCAGGATTGAGAATATTTCTGGGAATTATTTCATTGCTAATAATTTGGTAAGAAACTTTTAATTTGTCTGGCATTGTATATACGGGAATCGACCAATCAAGGGAACTAATTTTCTCTTTAATAAATAAGCCAAGTATATGCTCTGAAATCTGAATTAAGCCTCTCAAATCAAGAATAAGACCTTTAGCTGATTTCAATGTTTCAATGATTTCCCTAAATTGTTTGTCTGAAATTCTGGTTAAGTCTACGTAGAAAACAGAAGGTCTGATTTCTTGAAATGTTGGGGGTCTATTTTCATTTAAGTCACTAAGGAAGGTATTTCTCAGAACGATTAAATCTTTTTCCTTACCAGAAACATCTTTGACTTTTATTTTCAATTCAGAGTCTTCATCGCCGGCTCGAATTTCGGCTAATGCTCTTACTCTTTTCCATTGGGTTGTGGAGCCGGAAATTTTTTTCTCCACTTCCTCAATGTATTTTAGAGATGGTTTTCCATCGATTGAGATAACTTCATCACCAACTTTCAAAGCGTAAAAATTTGGAGCAACTTTAGTGATGATTAATTTATTTTCCGTCCATTTCCATAAAAAAGGTGTGCCGAAACGTATAACCTCGTCAGAAAGCCACACACGAGCCTGACCATCATCAAGATGAGCAGACAACATTCTAAGAGTTTCAAGAAATTGATTTTCGTTTTTATCGATTGCTGCTTTGTTCAAAGTAACTTTTAAAACGCTGTCCCATCTTTTGTTGTTATTATTAAAAGTTGAAAAATGCTTATAAATGTTCCATAAAATGATTGTAATAGCGAGCCTCGAAGTTCTATCGTTGCCATTAATAATGAAATTTTCTGATTTTGAAGGTTTAATCGGAATATATTCTTTATCTGGATGTGGCAATGTTCGTGAAGAGTCAGCAAAAAGGGTTAAAGGCATTGAAAAATATAGACCACCGTCGAGATTATCAGAATATATTTGTCCAATTTCAGGGAAATTAATAGTTGATTTTTTATCAGAGGATAGTTCAAGATATTTTTTGCCTTCGAAAGCATTTCCTTCGATGATTTGAGCATTGTATTTAATTTTTTCTGACTGTTGAGAGAGCCTCCAACCTCTGAATAATTTTCCCTTATCGCCTTCTTCAAAACCGGGATTGTTTAAAAAATTAATATTTCTATCATCAATTGAATAGAGTTTTGTATTGTCAAAAAAGGCTTTTCCATCTCCGATAAGAATCAAACCAAGTCTGATAGTATTAGCATCTTCTGGGACATCGGCTTCTAAAGAAAACTCTTTCCATTCAGTAGATCTAATAGGTGATTGGTTCATAGTGATTGTTTTCATTGGTTTTCCATCGTATCCTTCGATTACAAGCCAAAGTTGAGCATGACCGGCAGGAAGGACAAGATCTGTTTTAACTGAGGAACTAAATATTATTTTTTTCCCTAAAAGTGGTTTAGCTGAAATTACCTGTATAACAGCACCTTCAAATTCTCTTTGAGGAGTAAAAACGTTTGTTATTTCACTTCGTAAATATTGAGATTCCAGTTGGGTGCTTGGTCCGATGTGCTTCCAAACAAGAGCTAAATTTTTTAGAGCGGTTGGTGGTGATTCATAGTTTTTTTGAATATCATTTGGTTTAGTTCCTTGTTTTATTTGTAAAAGTGGAGCAATTGGATTAAAAAGGTTGTTAAGAGTATTTAAAAGTTCGTTTGAATTTTTGGCTGTTTCCACCATTTCAACGCCTGCCAAAGCTAAGTCCTGCCAATTAGTCATTTGTGCTTCACTACTTGGATAAAAATATCTTACATAGCCAAATAATCTTGCAAAAGCAGATAGGTTTTCGATAGCTTTCGTGCTTAGTTCTTTAGGAGGTGAATTTTCATTATTATCAACATCTGTTAAAGTGAATGATACATCATCAATCCAAGCTCTGCCTGAGCCTTTTAGCAATAAGCCATAGTTTATCATTTCAGCATCAGGGTCAATTGTGCCTTCAATTTCATAATAAGCCCAAGAATTTAAAACAATAGGTCTATCGTCCATTATATCAGCAAATCCAGTTTCTTTATTAGGTCTATGAACTCTAATCCATAGATGAGCAGAGCCAAGTGGAGAAGTAATTTCGGCTCTTATTGCAGCTCTTAATTTAAAATTACGTCCTGCATAGGGTTTTGCGTCAATGCTTTGCATAACAGAGCCATAGATGCCTTCTTTGTATTCACCATTATGAATTAATTTTAGTGAGTATTTACCCTGAGCCGGCATTTCATCTGTTAACATACAGAAATAACCTAATTTTTCTGCATACATTGGGACAGACCAGCCTCTTGGAATTTTTCCAACTTCTCCTTCCTCAAAATCAAGATTATATGGATGCATTAAAGGCTGACTGACTGAGTAATTATTATTTATCAGAAGTATTACAAATAAAATAGATAAAAATATAAATCCTTTTTTCAAATTATCACCTAATAACTTTTATGAAAATGTTAAATTAAAATTAATAAGACACTTCAAATCAGAAAAAGTCTCAAAAAAAGTTTATTTATTTTAATTTTTTTGAAAAATAGAACAATCAGCTGAAAGTTGGTCGAAAGATAATAGTTATTTTTTTTGAACTATTTGTTTTCTTAAATAATTTTAATAGAGCTAAGTTAAGTTGTATAACAAATTAAGAATGAATAAGCTATGATAATTCAAAATCAGTGAAAAAATTCAAAGATTATAGCTAAATTTGTATTTTATTCAAATTTAGCTTTTTATAATATCGAAATTGTTGAATTAATAAATGGTAAATAAATGAACCAAAATAAGAAATTTTACTGGGGATTTGGAATTCTTTCCTTCCTTATTACATTCATAGTATATTCATTAACTGTGCAGCCTTCGGTTCCTTTCTGGGACTGCGGTGAATTCTCTGCAGCAGCAATATGGCAGCAGGTTCCACATCCACCGGGGGCACCATTATTTTTGATGATAGGTAGTTTATTTCAGTTTTTAATTCCATTTGGGGATCTTGGATGGCGGATTAATATGGTATCTGTTGTCGCTACATCCTTTACAATTTTACTTCTTTATATAATTACAGTAAAGGTTATATTAAATTTCAGGAAAGAGGAAATTTCTGACTTAGCAGACAGATTAATGGTTTATGGTTCTGCTTTTGTTGGAGCCTTGGCGTTTTGCTTCAGCGACACACTTTGGTTTAATGGAGTTGAATCCGAAGTTTATGCTACTTCCTCATTATTTACAGCATTGGTTGTTTATCTGATGATGAAATGGAATGAAGTTGCAGATAATCCGGGGCACGAAAGATATTTATTGCTTATCGCTTATATACTTGGACTTTCAACGGGCGTTCACTTACTTGCTATATTAACTATATTTTCGATTGTAATGGTAATCTATTTCAGAAAATATGAAATAAATACTAAATCCTTTATTTTAATGGGTATTATAGCATTGGTTGTGTTTTTCATAGCTTATCAGTTTGTGATAATGTGGATGCCTACGATGCTTGCTGGCGATTCACCATTCAAAAATGAAGCAAGAGAGAGAATTATAGAAGATAGCCCAGTTATGACTTTATTTGCTATAGGAATAATCGCTGGAGCCATTGCACTTCTTTGGTATGGTATTAAGAAGAAATATCATATGCTCAAGCTCGCAACAACATTCTTTTTATTGATTCTTTTTGGTTTTACTACATATACTCAGGTTTTGTTACGCTCAAACGCCAATCCACCAATGAACGAGAATGAGCCGAAAAATTTCCCCAAATTGGTTTCCTATCTCGGTCGTGAGCAATATGGCGAACAAAGAATGTGGCCTCGCAGAACTGATTATAATGATGAGCAGAAGAAATTTTATTACAATCAACGTGATGAAAATGGAAACTATGTCTATGGTGAATGGAATGAGCCAGAAACTAAAAGAGTTGTAAGAAAAGATGGTCAGGCTATATCTGTTCCGGATTGGAGCAATGTCAATACTCAAGGTGAGCTGAATTATTTATGGAAATATCAGATTTTGCATATGTATTTAAGATATTTCTTCTGGAATTTCGTGGGTCGGCAAAGTGATGTTCAAGACGCTGATTTTGCTTTCATTGACAAGGGAGAATCTGATATTTTGAATTACAAATCGGGATATGCATCACAATTTCCTGTAAGATTTTTTGCGCTGCCTTTACTTCTTGGGTTAATAGGGCTCTATTTTCATTTTACCAAGGATAAAAAGATGGCGTGGGTCTATCTTGTTATGTTCTTATTAATGGGTGTTCTGGCTGCAATTGCCCAGAATCAACAAAATCCACAGCCAAGGGAGCGTGATTATTTCTATACTGGCTCATTTATGGTATTTTGTATGTGGATTGGTTTAGGAACCTATGCATTGGTAGAGTGGGTATTTAAAAAGAAAAAATCAACTGCATTTGCGTCCTTGATAGTTGCTTTAAGTTTAATTTTAGTTCCGGTGAATATGGCAATAGGCGGTTGGAATATACATACAAGAGCAGGAAATTATATACCGTTTGACTATTCATACAACATTCTTCAAAGCTGCGAAAAAGATGCTATATTATTTACAAATGGGGATAATGATACATTCCCATTATGGTTTTTACAGGATGTAGAAGGCGTCAGAAGAGATGTGAGAGTCGTAAATCTGAGCTTAGGACAGACTTTATGGTATATTGACCAATTAAAGAACAGAGAGCCTTGGGGAGCTAAGAAGATTCCTTTGTCATTTTCAGACGAGAGTTTGCGTGTAGATGAGACAGATGACAGGGCTTTGACCTATGATTTTGGAGAGGCAAAGAATATTACAATACCTGTAAAAAAGGAAATTCTTGCAGAATATACCGATGATCAAAATATTATAAACTCAGGTCAAATGAATTTTACTTTTGTTGGACAAAGGCTCGGCGAACGTGATGGAAAAACATATTATGTTTTTTATGTAAACAACAAACTAATTCTTGATATTTTGCAGCAAACAAAATTTGAAAGACCTGTTTACTTTTCATCATCAGTTGGTCCGGATGTTTTCTCGGGATTAGGAAGGCATTTGAGATATGAAGGAATGGCAATGAGGGTTTGTCCAGTGCCAGTTAATAGTTTGAAAACTGGAAAAATCTATGAGAAGGTTATGGATGCTTGTTTGATGAATGTTGACAATTCAAATAACTTTTCGAGAGAACCAAAATTTGGATTTAAACTTAGGAACCTTGATGGCAGTAGCTATTACTACTATGATGAAGTTCATAGAAGACTGATGACAAATTATCGAATATTATATCTAAATTATGCAACTTATCAGCTTGAGACCAAGCAAGATTCAGCCAAATGCATAAAAATTATTGATTTAATGAATAAATATATCTCACCTGTTTATTTCCCATTATATCACGACGAAGAATCACAGATAGCTATGCTATACAATGAGGCAGGAGACAAAGAAAAAGCAAGAGAATGGGCAAGAAGAACAATCAAGAGTTGTAATGAAATTCTCTCGAACAATAAATTACGGAGAGACAGAGTAGAAAGTATTGCCGATGAAATGAAAGGCAGACACGGCGTTCATAAATCAGCTGCCGAGGCATATAAAATCTTGGGAGATTATAATGCTGCCAGAGAAAAGCTAATGGCTCTTTACACTTTAAGCCGTCAAGCCCTTTCGAGCATTCAAGGAAATCCTCAATATCAGAACGAGGCAAGTCAAGTTCAGAAAAATATTTATGACATTCTTGGGAATCTTGTTGGAATAGACGAAACGGAAATAGAATTGCTCGAAAGTCAGGGCAAGAAAAAAGAAGCTATTGAGAAAGCTGATTCTTTATACAAAAAATATATGTCTGATCAGGATCCGCTAATACAGTCTATGGCGAGATATATGGATGAACAATTAAAGAGATTAGGTGGTAATGCAAGGAACGACACCGCAAAGAATCAATAAAAACTGTTAGCATAATGTCCAAACCCGAAATTTCATTGATTATACCAGCATATAACGAGGCTGAGAGGATTGGAAAATCACTCCTCTCAGCCAAAGAATATTTATCAGAAAATTTTAACGAATACGAAATTATAGTTGTTGATGATGGCTCAGTTGATAAAACTGCTGAAGTAGCAAAAAATTTCGGGGACTCCGTTAAAGTATTCAAGCTCGAAAGGAATAGTGGAAAGGGTGCAGCCGTTAGGAAAGGAATGCTTGAGTCAAAGGGAGTGATAAGAGTATTTTCTGATGCAGATTTTTCAACTCCGATTTATGAGCTACAAAAAATAATGAATGAATTAAAAAGTGATGCTGATATTTGTATTGGCAGCCGTGCAATTCAACCAGAATTAATAAGAGTTCATCAACCTTTTTTCAGGGAATTTCTTGGGAAAACTTTCAATTTATTTGTTAGAACAATTCGTTTTTCTGGAATAAAGGATACTCAATGTTGATTTAAAGGTTTCAAGGATTATGCGGCTGAGAAGGTTTTTAAGAAAGCAAAAATAGATGGTTTCGGGTTTGATGTCGAAATTTTATACATAGCAAAAAAAGAAGGTTTTAAAATTAGACAGGTTCCAGTCGAATGGTATAATGACGACCGGACAACTGTAAGCCCAGTTAAAGGACTTAAAGCATTTTTAGAACTCTTTGAGATAAGACGACTCCATAAGTAGATGGAAGAAATAACGTTTAATCCGGCTTTCAAAAGATTCAACCAATTAATAGAAATAATCAATTCTAAAAATACCAACTGGAAAAAGAACCTAATTTATTTATCCTTAGCCCAATTTATAGCAATGGCAGGAATGAGTTCTTGTGTCCCATTTCTGCCTTTGTTCATTAGGGATTTAGGAATTACTGATATGACTGAAGCAAAGTTTTGGAGCGGAATAATTTTTTCAGGTCCATACTTTTTTTCAATCATTACTGTTCCGATATGGGGAACATTAGGCGATAAATATGGTCGAAAGCTAATGGTTGTCAGGGCTATTCTTGGTCTGGCAATTTCTATGGTATTGATGGGATTTTCGCAAAATGTCTATCAGCTATTTTTCTTTAGGGTTCTTCAAGGTGCATTAAGTGGCTATGTTGCTGCTTCATTAGCTTTTGTTACAGCCAATACTCCAAAAGAGCGTTCAGGATATGCTATTGGAATTTTACAAAGCTCTCAATCAGCGGGAACAATCGTAGGACCTTTTATCGGCGGAATTATATCTGATTTATTTGGACTAAGGATTGTGTTTTTTCTTGTTGGGGCTTTGTGTCTGGTAAGTAGCTTCCTGATTATTAAATTTGTTGAGGAAGAAAGTGAGAATAGAACTATCAAGAAAAGTGATGGATTGTTAAAGAATTTAAAAATTGTTAAAAATACAAAGGGCCTGACAACTATATTATTATTAATAATAATTTCACAGGCAGGGATACTTTTTACTCAACCAATATTTCCATACTTTGTTGAAAATCTTGGTGCTCCAATAAAATATCTTTCCACTATAACAGGCTTGCTTGTTGGAATTGTTGGAATATTCACCATTATTTTTGCTCCAATTTGGGGAAGGCGAAATGACCGCAAGGATTATAAAAAAACATTATCTGTCAGTTTATTGGTTTCAGGGGTAGTGATTTTATGTCATTTATTTGTTCCAGCTTATTATTATTTATTTCCATTAAGAATAATGTTAGGTGTTTTTTTTGCAGGGATATTACCATCACTATTCACAGCACTGAGTAAAAGAACCGACAGAGAAAATGCAGGTGGATTAATGGGTTTAGCTTCGAGTGCTAATTTATTCGGTGCGTTAATTAGTTTTTTGCTTTGTGGTTTTGTTTCATCAACATTGAATATTGAATGGTGTTTTATCATTTCATCTTTACTTCTTTTTATAGCTTTTCTAATAAATTTTAAATCCTTTTTTGAAAATAAGTTAAAAATTTCTCTATGATTTATTATTTTGTCTTAACAAATTTTAACAAAAAAAATAATAAAAAATATGAGGGGAAATAAATTCATATTGGTTATTATCGCTGCAGTTGGTTTAATTCAACTAAGCTGTGGCGATAGTGGGCTTTCAAGTTCTGAGCCAATAGATATTAGGCAAGGAATTGGAATATTTTTTTTAACTCAAGGTTTACCCGCTAATTACATAATGGATTTAGTGAAGGATGATGATTTTCAAACTTTTTTTTATTTATCTTTAACTCACAGCACTGTGAAAACAGGCGATCTACCTCCATCAGAATGTTTAGCCTATGCTCTTTCTTATCTTGATTACCCAAGTAAATTAAAGTATTTGAAATTTGATGAAATTGAAATGGAAAATCTGACTCCATTGGTATTTCCAACTAAATTCGAGATGCCTGTTAACTGGAATAGGTTCAAATATCAGTTCGGAAGAAAATACTTATGGGAACTCTCGATGCACGGCGAGGATGTTTACAAAGACACTATCAAGGCAACAGATGATTTGCAAAAGTTTTATGTTAACATAAAAGATACTGTTGTTTCTCTGAGTAGCCCGATTAATTTAAGATGGACAAAACCAAGCGAACAGACCAATTTGTGGTTAAGTATGATATATAATGGATTGGGAGCAGATACTATGAAAAAAATTGCTGGTTTTAAGATTGATGACAATGGCAGTTATATCATAAATCCGGGGGATTTAGAAAAACTTGGAGTGAAGCCTATAGGAAAATTAACTTTTAAACTGTATAGATTTACAAAAAGGGTTAAAGATTTCGGAATAGGAAAAAGAAAAGTTTTATTTTTTACAGCCGGCGAGGCAAGTGTTTATGTTCATCTGAAGGATTAGAAATTATTAAAAATTGTTAAATAAATAGGAATAATATTATGTTAAAAAAAGGATTATTCTGGGTTGTTATAATTTTTTTCACTTTTAATTCATTTAAATTAAAATCCCAAGGTTCAGATTCAATAACATATTGGACAAATGGTGGTTTTGCTTCAATTGTTTTTAATCAAATAAGTCTCACAAATTGGGCAAAGGGAGGGGAGAGCAGTCTTTCGAGTGCTGCTTTTTTGAATCTTTTTGCTAATTATAAAAAAGATGGACTTCAATGGGATAATAGCCTCGATATGGCTTATGGAATTCAAAGTGGCGAAGAATTAGGATTAAGAAAGAATGAAGATAAGATTGATTTAAATTCCAAAGTCGGTCTGAATGCTTTCAATCAATTCTTTTATACTGCCTTGCTAAACCTTAAGACTCAGTTTGCTTATGGTTACAACTATCCTAATGATACAGATGTTGTATCGAAGTTTTTTGCTCCTGCATATTTAATTGTTTCGCTTGGTTTGGATTACAAACCAGTTGATTATTTTTCAGTTTATCTATCTCCAGCAACTGGCAGGTTCATTTTTGTTCTTGACCAAAAACTTGCCGATCAAGGAGCTTATGGTGTTGACAAAGCTGTTTATGATAATAATGGTAACCTTATTGAAAGCGGTAAGACACTTAAACCTGAATTTGGTGCTTATTTGAAAGCATTTTTCAAAAAAGATATTTTCCAAAATGTGAACTTAGAATCAAAGCTCGCTTTATTCAATAATTATACTGATAAGGATCCGGGAAATCGAAAAAATATTGATGTTGATTGGGAAACAAATATAGTAATGAAGATAAATAAATTTATCACCGCTAACGTAATTCTTCATTTAATCTACGATGAGAATATAAAGGTGCCGATATTTGAAAAAATTAATGGTGTAAAAACCAAAGTGGGTGAAGGCTCTCGCTTACAGATTAAACAAGTATTTGGACTTGGTTTTTCCTATAAATTTTAGGAGATTAACTGAAAACTAATTCAGTTAAATATCCTATTAACTTTTGGGTTATCAATCTCTTACAAATGATTGAGAAACTTGCATACTGGAATGTATTGCTCCAGATGCCGGTTTATGTTGCTCAGAAAGACGTTTCAGGAGGGCTTCATTGGGATCAGGCATTAAAAGGTATAATATTCTTTGTTTGGGCTTTGTTTCAGAATATAGTTCCTATTTTTTCAGGTGGATTTACTGACAGATATGGTTATAAAAAGTCATTTTTTTTAGCAATAGCTTTAATTTTTTGTGGATATTTATTATTAGGAACCCAGCGTGAGATTTATCCATTCATTTTAGGAACGATAATTCTTGGAATTGGCTCTGGTATATTTCGCCCTACTCTTCAAGCCAGCCTATCGCTATCTATACCTTCTGAGAAAGAAACAAAAGCTTGGGGCATTTATGTGATGCTGATTAATGTGGCGGTTATGCTAACTCCTCCTTTGTCTAAATATTTAAAGGACATTTCTTGGACAACGGTTTTTTTTGCGAGTGCAGGACTAACATTTCTTAACTTACTTATAGTCATACTTTTTAAAAATTTACCTACTAACAAATCAAACTCTGCTCAAAAAATTAAAGAAATTTTAAAAAACATTTTCAGAAACCTTTTTAAAAAGGATATAATTTGGTTTTTAATATGTATGTCAGGATTTATAATTATCTATATGCAATTTTACGAGACACTCCCCAATTTTATTATTGATTGGGTTGATACATCAGATTTAGCAAATAGCTTGAAACTTCCAGAGTTTATGCTGATAAATTCTCCAAATGGAAAGATGATTTCTTATGAATGGATTTATAATCTAAATTCAATTCTTGTTATTCTTTTGGTAGTGATTATTACATCTGCAACAAAAAATAATAATAGATTAAAAACAATATCATTTGGGATAATTCTTGCTTCATTTGGATTGCAATTGTGTGGTTTATCGAGAGAGGGCTATTATCTTATTGGAGGTGTGATAATTTATACATTGGGCGAAATAATAGTCAATCCTAAATTTTTGGAGCATCTTTCCAAAAAGGCTGAGTCAGTTCAGAAAGCATTATATATGGGCTATCTTAATCTTTCTTATGCTATTGGATTGTCAATTGGTGCTTTGTCAGGAGGATATATTTATAAACATTTTGGTGAAAAAGCCTATCTAGCCTCGAAATACTTGGGAGAGTATTATAATATTAAAGAAACCAATTTGTCACAGAGTTTTGAGAAACTTAGAATCATTTCTAATTTAAATTCATCGGAACTTACGAACTTGTTATGGAACAATTATAACCCTCAATTAATCTGGTTACCTTTTCTCGTGATTGGATTAATTTCGGCTTTGGGATTGTTGATTTTAGTTAGGCAAAACAACACGAATAATTTGTAGTTAAAAATATTACAAAAAAATAATAAAAACTATTATTTTTATTGATTAATAGTTTATTATATTGACATTATTAAAAGTTAACAAACTTTAAGAAAAAATAAATTTGGAGGAAAATTATTATGAAAAAAATTTTAATACTCATTACTACAATATTCCTTAGCCTATCAAATATTTATTCACAGCCAGATTTGATTACACTCGAGATGAGCAATTCAAATCTGGGAAAAAATTTCTGGGTTGCAATTCCACAGAATGATGTTGCAAATAGTGGTCTCAGACAGGAAGGAATTGAAATAGTATGCACACCAATAAGGAATACAACAATCTTTATGGAAGTTCCCGAATTGGGAGTTATTAAATCAAAATCTGCCGAAGCTTTCAAGGTTACTTCATTTTCCACAAACAATAATGATTTTGGTTGGACAATGGAAGTTACCGAAAGTGAGGTTATTACGAAGAAAGGTATTCATTTGTATGCAGATCAACCTTTTTCGGTTTATGTAATCAATTCAAAACAATATTCTTCTGATGGTTATGCTGCAATTCCTGTTGAAGGATGGGACAAAGAATATTATCATTGTGCATATTACGACTGGTATCAAAATACAAGTGATGATAGAAACAAGTATAGGGGTGCTGGTTTCATTGTTATAGCTTCAGAAAACGGAACTAATGTTACTATTAAACTCGATGGGGTAGGAAAAGGTTTTGCAAAAACTGTGGGTGGACTCGATATTGGTGAAACCATTAACGTTAGTTTGAGCGAAGGACAAACATATATGGTTCGTGGAGATGGTAAAACAAAGGGACAGTTTGATTTAAGCGGAACTTTTATTTCTGCCAATAAACCAATTGGGGTTGTGTCATTTCATTTAAGAACAATGATTCCATATCAATGCCCAGAAGACAGAGACCATATAAATGAGATGATACCACCAATATCAAGTCTTGGGAAAAAATATGCAACTGTTGCTTTTAATAGAACACCCAGAGGTAGCACCAAAGGTGAAGGAGATTTATTTAGAGTTCTTGCAACTCAAAAACAGACTGATGTGAAGTGTGATTTTTATGACAAGTCAACTTTGAAGCTTATCGGACACAGAGATGTTCTTATTCAAAATGCTGGAGGATGGAACGAGGTTGACCCAATTGGGGATATTGGAACTAATAATACAAAAAAATCTGTAAGAGGAATATCTTATTGGCAAAGCGACAAACCATTTTTGTTAGTTCAAAATGCTTTTTCACAACCTTGGGACGGGGATTCAAAATGGTCACCATTGAGTGTTGTTGTTCCACCGGTTGAACAATACGTGCCGGGATTTGTATTTCAGACACCAGACAAAACGGATTTCAATGATAATGAAATTACTCTATTTGCAATTGGTGATCCTAATGACCCCGATAACAAACTACTAAAGTCAATAACCTATGATGGGACTGAGATATGGAAAAAATATCCTCAGCTTTTCGGTAATAGAATTGAGGCAACTGATATTTATTGGATAAGATTTAAAGTGGAATTAGGAACACACACAATAACTTCCAATACCAAAGTTGGAGCCTATTTAAATGGTTTTAGTAGCTATAATGCTTATGGCTATCCTGTTGGAATGGGGACCAATAAATTAGACGAATATGACGTTGAACCACCTGTTTTAACAAAAACTGGCAAATGTGGAAGCTATACTTATGAAGCAACTGAAATCAAGGTTGGAAAAGTAACTGACAATCCTCGTCAAATGGATCAGGGGCTGAAAAGAATTGCTTTCTTCTCGGAGAAATCATATAATGTCAATTTCTCAATGGAAAATCCAGCAAATTTCAAACCTCAGATGAAAATATCAAGGCAAAAATTCTTTTTGAACGTGGTTGACTTAACAAAACCAGCATTTGCAATTGTAGGAGTGATGGACCGTGTAGGTAATTACATACTTGACACACTTACTTATCTACCTGAAGTTGTTGATTATAAAGAAAATTTGGGTGAGCTTGGTATTCTACATTTTGGTGAAGTAAGAGCCCAAAGAACTAAGGAATTACCTGTCAAATTGACTAATAGATCAGGAAGACCGATTAATTTCACAAATAGCTCAATTAAGACAAGCTTCTTTCAATTAAAAGATAATCCTTTCCCATTTACTCTTGAAAACGGAGAATCGAAAGAATTAATAGTTGTTTATTTGCCTAAAACAAGGACTGCTCCGAATGCCCCGAATACAGATACCCTGATATTTAATTCAGAATGCTTAACCTATAAGATTCCATTGGTAGGTCGTGGTGTTCTTCCAGCTATTACCGCTGATGGTCATAATTTCGGTGAAGTATTGTTGAACAATCGTTTATGCATTGATGAGCAGAACGATAAAGGTTTCAAAATTGAGAACACAGGAAACTATGAATTAATAGTAAGTGGTATTGAAAATATTAAACCACCGTTTATGATTACTACACCGCCGGTTCCGAGTTTTCCTTTTAGTGTTATGCCCGGCGAAAAAGTCTATTTGAAATCAATCTGCTTTATTCCAAATGATACCATTAAATTTGAGCAGGATATAACTATTAAAAGTGATGCCGAGAATGGGGACTTTTCAGTTAAATTAACTGGAAAAGGTAAAGCTAAGCAAGATCCTAATTTTGTTTCCGAAAACAACAGCAATAACTTTGGAATTCTTACAGCACATCAATTAGATGAAAAAATTATTATTGATTTTAATTCAAATGGAAAATCGAATATTACATTCAATATTTATGACATAAAAGGAGCAATTTTACTTACCAAAGCTTTGCATAATGTTTCAGAGGGCTTGAACCTTCTCGAATTTGATATTAAAAACTTTAATAATGGACTTTATGTTCTTGAAATGAGAAGTGGAATTGGTATTTCTGTCAAGAAATTAATTATTTTAAAATAGTATTAACTTTATTGTTAAGACTATTAAGCAACCATAAAAAAGTTTTATAAATCTGAACCTCAGTGAGAATAAGTTTTAGTTGAAAAATAAATGAAATTCTTGCTGAGGTTCAGTTTAAGAATTAGATAAAGAACAATTTTAAAACATTATTTACTCTTACAAACTTCGATTATCAAACTGACAGTTAAATAAATTTTTTCACCTGATTATTTAAATCTCTATCTTTCAGAGTGATTAAATTTATATTGAGGAAAAAATCTCATCCAATAAACAAAAAAAAGCCATACCTGAGAGTCAGATATGGCTTTGATAATGTTTTTGATGAAAATTATTTATTAATAAGTTCCATTGCCTCTTTGATTGTAACAGCAACGTGGTCGCAAGAAATCTTAAGTAGTGCTTTTTCTTCGTCGTTCAATTTGAGTTCAATAATTTTCTCAATGCCATTTTTACCGAGAACAACTGGAACTCCAACAACCAAGTCACTGTAACCATATTCACCATCGAGAAGAACGCTGCAGGGAAGAATTCTTCTTTGATCATAAACAATAGATTCAACCATTTGAACTACTGCTGCGGCTGGTGCATAATAAGCACTACCTGTTTTAAGGTATTTAACGATTTCGCCACCACCACCAGCTGTTCTTTTAACTATTTCGTCTAATCTTTCTTTTGGAATAAGGTCTGTTACGGGAATACCAGCAACAGTTGTAAATCTTGGGAGGGGAACCATAGTATCTCCGTGACCGCCAAGAATTAATGCTTGAATATCTTGCATTGAAACACCAAGTTCCATAGAAATAAATGAGCGATAACGTGCAGTATCAAGTATTCCAGCCATACCAAACACCTTAGTTCTTGGAAGTTTGGTGAGTTTAAGAGAAACATAGGTCATAACGTCTAATGGGTTTGATACTATGATATAGTAAGCATTTGGAGAATACTTAATAGCTTCGTTAATGCAAGAGCTGACTATATTGGCATTAGCAACTAATAAATCATCCCTGCTCATACCGGGTTTTCGGGCTAAGCCGGCAGTTTGGATAACGATATCTGAATCTTTTGTAACTTCGTATGAATTAGAGCCATAAATTTTTGAATCGGACTCCATAATAGGCATTGATTCATACATATCAAGGGCTTTACCTTCGGGAATACCCTCAAGAACATCTATGAGATAAATTTCATTAGCTAATTCTTTATTTGCTAATAGTTGAGCAGTAGTAGCTCCAACATTTCCAGCGCCGATAACAGTAATTTTCATTTTTAACCTCTTAAATTTTTCGAAAAATGTTAATTGATTTTCTAAATAACAGGAGAGATTACTGAAATCAGATAATCTCTCCTAAAAAAGACAAAGTCATTAATAATTATCCTTGAGCTTCGACAATTTTCTTGTAGCCTGCAGTTGGCAAGGATTTCGGTCTTGTAATTGGATAGCCCATAGCTCTATTAACAACAGCTTGAGAGCAAATACCCATAGCACGTGAAATACTAAAGAGAACGGTGTAGTAGCTGAATTCAGTCATACCATAATGATATAACAAAGCACCGGAGCCAGCATCAACATTGGGCCATGGATCTTTAATCTTTTGAACTTGTTTCAAAACTTCTGGCACAGTTTCAAATACTCTTTGAACAGTTAGGAATACTGGATCGTCGGGCATATATTTTTTGCCAAATGCTAAGAAAGCGTCAAAGCGTGGATCTGTAATTCTAAGAACAGCGTGACCATAACCGGGAATTACTTTTCCGGCATTTAGAGTATCCCAAGCAAATTTTTCGAGCTGCTCTTTTGTTGGAGCTCCGCCGAATTTTTCCATTGTTTCGAGGATCCAGCCGAGGCATTCTTGATTTGCTAAACCGTGGAGAGGACCAGCCAAACCATTTAATCCGCCAGAAAGTGAATAGTATAAATCTGAAAGTGCAGAATTAATAACTGAGGCTGAATATGCACTGACGTTTCCGCTTTCGTGGTCGCAGTGTAGTGTTAAATACAATCTCATTAGTTTTGTTAATTCTTCATTTGGATCGGGTAATCCAAGCATAATAGCGTAATTTTTACCCCAGTCTGCATTTTTGTCTGAAGGAATTCTGGGACCTTTATTGAATCTCTTTCGATAAATTCCAGCACCAATAGCCGGTAATTTTGCAATAATGTTTATAGCATCATCATAAGTTGCAGCCCAGTAATCATCTTTTTTCATTCCTTCTGCATAACGTTTTGCAAAGACTGACTCTTTTTGCATAACAAGAATGGCTGTGTTAAACATAGCCATTGGGTGGGAGTCTGCCGGCATAGCGTCAAGAACTGCCCAAACATAATCAGGAACATCTTCGGCAGCCTTTAGCTCAGCTTGAAGGTCTTTTAATTCAGTTTCATTGGGTAATTCGCCGGTTAAGAGTAAATAAAGAATTTCTTCGGGCCATTTGTCGAAAAGTTCTTTTAATTCAATACCACGAATAATTAATCCTTTGTCGGGGGGAACTTCAGAAGTATCGCAAACCAAGCATTTAACGCCTCTCAATCCACCGTAAGCTTGAGCTAAAGTAACTTGGGAGACTACTTTGTCGCCATATTGTTTGACAAAATTTCCAATTTCTGCTTTGAGTGGAGGAAAAATTTGTGCGAGTTTTTCTTTGAGCATTGACATATCTTATACCTCATAAATGTTAGAAAATTTTAATTTGTTTTTAATATTTATTAATGCGGAGTGAGCTTTCAATCTATTTTTCATTGTGAAATTCAATACCTCTAAATTCTATGATAAAGAATTTTTTTAACAAAATAACTTATAAAAAAAAATATGGAATTGCAAATTAAACAAACTTTTTACTACCTAAAAGAAAAAATCTGTAATCAAAGTGTATAATAATCTGCTTTCTTATAAATAAATGATAAAGTGCTTGACAGGGTCATTTTGAAACATATTAAGAATGTTTTCAATTAAGTCTTCTTTTTCTATGGTTAGTATAAAGTTGATAGGTGAGTAGATTCTTTCCTGAAAGGTTTCAAATGGGTATAAAAAAAGGTTGGTTTCGATATATTTTTTCATTAAAAAATCATATTTTTTTAATTCGGCGGATTTAATCTTTTTTTCTATTGTTTCTATCATTTCTTTCGTTTTATGTGCAGCAGAATCAACAGTTGCTTCAAGTGTGGGTTCAATTGATTTTGCATAGGTTTTGAGATTTTCGAATATTTTTCGAATTTCAACTATAGATTGATTAAAAATAAGCTCAGTATTCTTATCAGTAAATTTTTCTTTTATAAAATTCATTAAGATTTCTTTTTTTGAGAAGAAAAATTCTGGATTTAGTTGATTTTTCTCCAAAAAACGAGAAATTTTTCTATCCACAAAAGTTATTGAATGTCTTGGAATGAAAGCCGGCATTGTTACATTGAAATATTCATAAACTTCTTTTAGTTGAGAGCAATAACCTATTTCACTCGGACCAGCTACATAGGCAATTGTTGGCAGAACAAAATCTTGAAATACAGGTCTGAGCAAAACATTCGGCGAAAAAGCAGCATTATCCTTAGAAAGTTTAGCTAATAATTCTTTTTCATTATGAATTTCATTATTTATTCTGAAATTTTCTGTTTCTTTGTTTATGGGTTCAATTTTGTATCTATAATCATCTTTATGATAGAAAAGGTTAATCTTATTAGTTTTTGCTTGTATGTGATAACCGTTTTTTTCAATTTGGGAATTTGCAAATTGAATTAATTCATCAGACCTTCCTAAATTTTCTAATTCTTTTTGGACAAACTCCACAAATATTCCAGTTTTTTGAAGTTTTGAAGCGCTTATGAAGAGAATCCCTGTGCTTCCAATTAAGTGATTCATTAGCTCAACGAAAGCATAAGACCAATTTTTTGAAGGGATGTAAATTTGCTTTAAAAGATTAAAAAAGTTCTCATTAGTATTTATTTCTGAGAGTTTAATACAAATATTGTTGATGACATCATCAATATAGCTGTCAAAGAATCTGCTTGAAACGGTTCTTCGGTCGCTTTTATCAGGGTGTTCATCGCAGTTATAGATAATAGGATTATAGTCTTTGTCAAAAAATGTTATTTGTGATGATTCAAGGTTATCGTGGTCGTTATCTTCTATCCAGAAAATAGGAACGAATGAAAAATCTTTATGATAATTTTTAAGTTTATTAGAAAGAGCGACAGCACTCAAGCCTTTTATCAAAGTATAAAGCGGTCCGCCAAGAAAACCTACTTGTTGACCGGTTACTACTGTAAGTGTTTTTGATGATTTTAGTAAGTTTAGATTTTCAATTTGTGTTGGGTTGAGATCTATATCCCTCATTGTATTTAAAATAGTTTCAACTATCAGATCTCTTTTTGTGTTGGATTGTGAGATTTTATCAAGAAATGATTTGTCATCGTATAATTTTTTATTGTTTGGAAACCTATCATCAAAGAATTTGTGATCATTAATAAAATCTAAAAAGAGCTTAGAGAAACCGGGTAAATTGTCGTATTTAATTGTGTTGAATGTCATTTCCTTGAAAAAACCTTAAAAAATTTGAAATCTTTTACTTCCTGAAAATTTTCTATTAACAAATGACTGAAATGTTTATTTTGTAAAAGGGCATCATAACTTGAAAATAAGTGACCCATAGCGTATAAATTACCGTCATTTGTCTGAACGATGAGCCAATTTGCATTCTTGAGTTCATCAAAAAATAACTTTTCAAAGTGTTCAATATTGAAATTGCTTAAATAAAAGCAGGAAAGAGCAAAACGAGATTTTACGCCCTTTTCTATGAAGAAATTTAGCTGATTATTGATATTACTAATAACAAGGACTTTATCATTCTTTTCTGTCCTTTGATTAATAAAAGAAGCTACATCCAAAGAGCTTTTTCTCAGAACAGCGGAAGTCCATTTTCTTTCATAATATTGATTGTATTTTTCCTTTGATACAAAGTAATAATAAGTTGGAATCCAAGTTTGAATCCATCTGGGCAAAGGGCTGAAGAGCAAGAAAAAAATTAAAATTGCAATCGAAATAAACTTTGCCTGTATATTTTTGTATGTGTTAAATGATTTGATTTCTGTAAAAAAGGTAACTAAACCATAAGATGCAACTATTGAGAGAGGAATGTAAAACCTCAGGAAATGATATTCAAAATATTTCCTTTCCAAGATAATTGAAGCAAAAAGGAAAATAAATATCAGGATTGAAAAATTGTATATATGCTTTCCTTGATTTTTAAGGTTGTAAATTATACCGATTAAAAATAAAATTGTTAATGATAAAGATAGATTATCAGCAAAAAATTCTGAAATTTGTTTCAAAGAAAATTTTAGGTATTCAAAGTTAATTGGTGGCTGAGAGCCATAAATCATAAGATATTTGAGAGCATTAGAAAACCCGTTATAAATTTCTAAATCAAGTAGAATGATATGAATTAAAATGATTGCTATTAAAAAGCTTATTAAAGTCAAAACCTGTTTTATAAATGGTTTTGAGTTTTTTTCAGTGAAAAAATCATCAATAATTAATACTAAATAGACAATAATTGATGTGAATTTAATAGAAATTAAAAGAGCAAGCAAAAAGCCCCGCAGCAGCCAGATATAAGTTTTTTTATTGTCTGAAACCTGAATTTTGATTAGTAAAAGAACAATTAGTCCCATAAATGATTCAAGCTGCATCGTTTGATTGAAGTTAAAGGCAACATAGCTTAAAGAATAGAAAATACACGCAACAAAAGGTATTATATCATTACTTGTCTTTTTTTGAATTAGTCTGAATAAAAGTATCAGGATGGTTAATTGTATAATGAAATCAGCGAACCTCAGCATAAACTCACTATGCCCGGAAAATAAAATTATTGGAATGAAAAGTATATAACCCAAAGGAGGCTTAATGTCAATAAAGTCAACGTATAGTTTGCCACCACTTAAAATTGTTTTTGCTGCGTGATAGAAAATCGAAAGATCGTTGGAAAGTGGAAAGAATAGTATTGGTGCTAAAATTAATGAGCAAACAAGTAATGACAATATTAGATTTCGGTTTATCATTTTTCAAATTATGGACTAATGATTATCATTTTGATACAGATTTGTTTTTCTTCTAATAATAGCCATAGTGATATCATCAGATTGAGGAGCGTTACCTTGGAAATTCTTTAAGTTTTCCAAGATTATTTCTTTTAATTTCTTTACAGAAGCTTTTGAATTTTTGGTTAGAATTTTCTTTAAGTTATTTTCAGAAAATTCTTCATTCTCGTTTCTTGCCTCAGTTATACCATCAGTGTAGAAGAAAATGGTATCACCCTGAAGCAAATCGAGATGTCCTTGAGCATAATTATCATAATCGTCGAATATCCCCAATATTATACCACCTTCAGTCAATTCTTTTTTTATTCCTGATTTGTCATAACATAAGGGTGGATTATGACCGGCATTTATATAGTCAAAAGTATGATTATTTGTATCAAGAATACCACAGAATAAAGTAACAAACTTGTCAGGTGTGGTATTATCATAAATAACTTTGTTTAATCTTTTTAATAAATCTTTTAATGGAAGGTTCATTGGTGCTAATGTTCTCAAAGAAGCTTGTAAATTTGACATAAGGAGGGCAGCAGGAATACCTTTACCGGAAATATCTGCAATTGCAACTAAAAATTTCGATTCCTGAATTTGTATGAAGTCATAATAATCACCACCAATTTGCCTCGATGGAATGGAATAACCAAAAAGCTCATAACCATCAGGTTCAGGAATTGATCTTGGAAATAAATTCAATTGAATTTCATAAGCGAGGTTAAGTTCACTTTCGAGTCTTTTCTTTTCAATTTCTTCATTAAATAATCGAGCATTTTCCAGTGCAAGAATAGCCAAGTTACCCAATGAGTCAATAAAATCCAAGTTTTCTTGAGTGTAATCCTCATTATTCAGTTTTTTTCCAATTAATAAAATTCCTTTCAAATTTCCCTGAACAATTAATGGAGAAATGACACTGACACCAGAATCAGTTAATTTTTTTAAAATCGATTTACTAAGATTGACTTGATTGGTTAATTGCGTTTTTTTAATATACTTTAATGATTTAATTAATTGGTTATTGATTTTTAATTCAAGACGATTATTAATGAAATCGAAATTTTCGTTGGGGTCAAAAAGGATTATTGCAAATCTTGAAATGAGCAATTGCCCCATTAATCTGAAGGAAAGGATTTTAACAATTTCGTTCTTCGATAAAATTAAATTAAAATCTTTGCTCATTTCGAATAAAGTGTCTAACAATTGGTTGCGTAATTGTAGCTTTTTATTTGCGACAATGATTTCTTGATAATGTTTGACATTTTGTAGCGAAATGGCTGTAATGTTGGAAATCAATTTGCAATAGAATCTTTCAATTTTTGTAATTTTTTTTCCATCAATTTTTTTTCCAAGGCAAATCACCGCAAAATTTATGTCATTATAATTTATAGGAATACAATATTGATAGCCTGTTTTTTTCAAGATTTTATTTGATGAAAAATCTTTTTCAAACAGATCTTTTTCGTTGATAGTAAAATTTTCGGTTTTGGGGTTAAAACCTTTTATAATACTTGTTTCATATTCGTTTTTATCATTTTTCTGGAAAACACAAGCCTTAACAATTTTAAGTTTTCCCATTATAGCAAGAAGAGCAGAATTTAAAATAAGCTTCTCGTCATTAATTTCGTTCAGTTTTGCACTAAAATCAATCAAGGACTCAAGATTTATTTGCAGCATAAAAACGGATTACAAAAATTAATTAGTAAAATGATATTTCAAGAATAGGAAATTAATAATTTTTTAACTAACTTAGAGGGCACTAATGATTAACAAGATGAAAATTAAATATATACTATTAATACTCACTATTTTCCAATTCGGTTGCGACAACAATGCACCAATATATAATCCACCTGAAATAATTAAATTTTTTCCATTAAAGGTCGGTAATTACTGGGTTTATGAATTTAATCTTATTGATGAAGGTTTAAAAACTGTTCCGGGATCTGAATCTATAGATTCATTTGTTGTAGTTACAAAGCAAACATTTATTGATAAGACAGCTTTTATAATCCTAAGATATAACAACAACAAATTGATTGATACATTTTATTTATCAAAAGATAAGAATCAGCTATTCAGGTTAAACAATGGATTAACTGACTCAATTCAGAGCCTGGGACTGGCTTGGTTCAAAATTGGAGATATGGATTTGAATAGTTGGAACATATTTGCAGATATAGCTATTGACAGCAATTTTGTTTTTGAAAACAAAAAAGTGATAGTCAATAAGCATATAACAATTAATGGAACCAAATTAGGTTTCGAAAAGATGCAATTCCATAAAGATTCTATAACGGTGTTACCCTTTGTTATCAAAGAGGACAGAAAAACCTATTTTGATTACTATCTTTATAATGACACAACTAAAACGAATATTGAAATAATAAACCTCAAAAATGAGAGAATGTGGCTTAATAATAATATAGGTATTTATCTTTGGCAATTAGATCCCTCCTCTGAGATTGTCAGGGACAGTTCCAATCGAAATAATCCACTTCGAAAGATTACATTTAATGGGTGGAAGCGTCAATTGATAAGGTATAGGGCCTGTCTCTTATACACATCTCCGAGCCCA
>JAOABA010000005.1 GCA_026418625.1 Candidatus Kapaibacterium sp. | reverse complement strand
CAACAAGAATAGGAGCCGTTGGAGTTGGTGAGTCAACGGAAAGATTATTAAACGTTATAACTGATTTATGCGAACAAGCAGAAATTGATTCCGCAGAAATAGATGCAACTGTTATTGGTCTTGCTGGAGTTTGGCTCGATGAAGAAAAGAAACGATCTAAACAATTATTAAAGACCTTGGCACGAGGTCAAAATATAACTTTAAATGATATTTATGTTACAAGTGATGCAGAATTGGCTCTTGAAGGAGCATTCGAAGGGGATCCCGGAATAATACTAATTGTTGGAACAGGCTCAATAGCTCTTGCTCGAAACGAAAAGGGCTTGATAACAAGATGTGGTGGTTGGGGTATTGAGCTTGATGATGAAGGAAGCGGAGCTTGGATTGGTAGGGAAGGTCTAACTGCAGTAGTGCGGGATCTTGATGGAAGAGGCGAAAAAACGGAACTAACTCAGCTTCTTTCAGAAATATCACCCTCAATTGATGTCAATCAACCAAGAACAATAGTTAAAGCTTATGCTGAAAGAGCATTTGAATACCATATGCTATCACCCTTAGTTATGAAATGTGCATCAAATGGAGATAAAGTTTGCCTTGATATTATTCATCGTGCTTCCGAACATTTATTAGAATTATTGACAGCCCTCGAAAAGAACTTTAAACTTAAAAAAATTCCAGTAGCTTTAATGGGTGGAATTATTGACGCTAACACAATTTTGGAAAAAATGCTTGACGAAAGGATTAAAAGTCTTAATAACTTTGTTAGAGTCGAACCTAAAGGGACAGCTCTCAGGGGAGCTATTCTAATTGGTTATAGAATGATTGAACAAGAAATGTGCTAAGCTACTAATCAAATCTCTCAAACCTAATTTAACAATATTAAATTTTTACCAACGTTGGTAAAAAGGTTTATAATTCTTTAACATACTGAACAAACAAAAATTAGAGAGAATAATAAGTATAAAAATATATGAAAAGATTAGTTTATGAAATATTAGGAATTTTTTTGATTTCTTTTGCACTTGGTCTGATTTATAACCAGTTTTCAGCAAAGCCGATACCCCTAATCCGAAAACCCCCAAAAGTTGAGTTCGTTGATGATTCATTATTAGTTGGTATAATGAAGCAAGCTCAGGAAGGTCAAAAAAAAGATACCTCGAATCAAACCGACTTGAATATAAAAAATAGTGAAAATATTAAACTTAAAGATACATTGGTAAAAAAAGAAAGCGTTGAGATTGCATCAATAAACAAAAATGAGTTACTTGAGAATTTAAAATTAACAGAAGATGGCTTTAAGTTTATTAACTATAATCAAATAAAAAAATATTTAAACGATCCGTCTTTTCTGATTATTGATGCAAGGAATGAAATAGATTATGCAAATGGTCATATTGGCAATGCTATAAATATAGATGCCTATATGATGGATCAAACAGAATATTTCAAAATGATAACTATGCTCCCAAGGGACAAAATTTTGATTATATATTGCAGTGGTGGAAATTGCGATGCAAGTGAAAAGCTTGCGAAAGATATTTTAAGTTTTGGATTTAAAAACGTTCTCGTTTATTACGGTGGTTGGGAGGAATGGAAATCAAAGATGAAATAAACCTACAGAATGCCTTCGACGATAACATCTACAAGTTACTCCGTAACAAGTTTGGCATAATCGGTGAATCAAAAAAGATGCTTGAAGTTATTAACAGAGTTGCTCTTGCAGCTCCTACTGATTTACCGGTGCTTATTACCGGAGAAACTGGAACCGGAAAAGAAGTATTTGCTAATGCTATTCACGGATTGAGCAATCGTAAGAAATTTCCTTTTATTAGTGTTAATTGTGGTGCAATCCCTGAAACATTATTGGAATCTGAACTTTTTGGTAACGAAAAAGGTGCTTTTACTGGGGCCATTGAGCAAAGAAAAGGCTTCTTCGAGGTTGCTGACAAAGGAACTATCTTCCTTGATGAAATTGGTGAGATGCCTATTGGAACTCAAGTTAAACTATTAAGAGTTCTTGAAAGCGGGGAATTTACTCGATTAGGCTCAACTACTCTAAAAAAAGTAGATGTCAGGATTATAGCCGCAACAAACAGAGACCTCGAGACTGAAATTGAAAAAGGCAACTTTCGAAGGGATTTATTTTTTCGATTAAATTCAGTCCATATAACTTTGCCCCCGTTAAGAGAACATCCTGAGGATATCAAAGATTTAGTCAATTATTTTGCCGAAAAAACTTGTGCTAAATTAGGCTTAAAGTATGACGGAATTTCAAATGATGCTCTGCTTATTCTTGAAAGACGCCCTTGGACTGGAAACATTCGTGAATTGAAGAATTTGATTGAGACTCTTGTTACCTTGGAGCAGGCAACATTTATTTCGCAGGATATATTAAAAAGATATATACCATTGGCTTTACCACCAAAAGATATAGCACCTCAACCTGCTGATAAAGCTTTGGTTCAGTATGTTGATTATGAAGAACCTCAAAAGTTCGAATTAGAGATTATTTTCAGGTCTTTACTTGAATTAAAACACGATATTACCAATATGTTCAAATATTTAAGAACCCTTGAAAATAAAATCGACGATATTGGTCTTGAAATAGAAGAATTAAACACTTACTTAATTTCTAATAATGACTTAAACAAAGCAGATACAGACAAAAAAATTGATTTTAACTTATTGAAGCTGGATGAATTAGAAAAGAGAGCAATAATTGAAGCTCTAAAAAGTTCATCGGGCAATAGAAGAATTGCTGCTAATCTGCTTGGAATTAGTGAAAGAACATTATACAGAAAAATAAATGAATTAAATATCAACAATGACTTATGAATGAAGCTATGAAAATATTTATTTTTTTGCTAATCTTTACTTTAGGTAATTTTCTCTGTTACATTACAAATGCACAAACAAAATCAACAAAGCAAAGACTTCCAGAAATAATTAATAGTTATCAACCAGCTATTGTTCCTGTTACTAATTTGAAAGAAGAAACTATTTATTTCGATAGAAAAATTCACCCTGAAAATATTAATGGTATCAACGATAATGATGATATTTGGTATTCAAAAAAGAATGAGAATAACGCTTGGACTGAACCCAAAAATATCGGAATAAATCTAAATACTAAAGACTCCGATGTCTTATTTAGTTTAACACCTGATGGGCAATTCGCTTTAGTATATGGCATATATCAGCCCGACGGAAGCAAAACTAGTGGTTTTTCAATATCCCGAAAAATCAATGGTGTTTTCTCGTCACCAGAACCTATAAAGATTCAAAATTTTTATAATAATTCAAAAAATTTTTATGGCTGTCTCTCATCTGATAAAAGAGTGCTATTAATGTCTTTAAATAGAGATGATAGCTTTGGAGATTTAGATTTATATGTTTCTTTTTTTGATGAAAAATCAAATACATTTAGCGAACCTAAAAATCTCGGACCAATAATAAATACTAAAGGTTCGGAAGCTTCAGTTCACTTGGCTCTTGACGGAAAAACACTTTATTTTTCTTCAAACGGGCATAAAGGAAATGGTAAGCTTGATATTTTTATGACAAGAAGATTGGATAATAGTTGGATAGTGTGGAGCGAACCAATTAATTTGGGAGAAAGTATTAATAGTCAATCCGACGATGGTAATCTTTGGTTGACTGCTTTGGGTAATGCTGCATATTTAGTCAGTTATGATACAATTACCAAAAGGGAAGGTATTTATTTGGCTGAAATTCCCGACAGCTTAAGACCACTTCCTTATGCTTTAGTCAGTGGTAAAGTTTTTAAATCTTCAAAAAATGATAATTTATTAGTAAATGAATCTATACCTATCGCTTTAATTTATGAAGATAGTCAAAATGTTGATACAGTATGGTCGGATGCTCAAACAGGAACATATAGCTTTGCTGTAAGAAAAGGTATTTTAGCTTCTGCTATTATTGACTACAAAGATTTTTCGGCAAGTTTTTCTATTGCAACATATAATCTTGATTTTCCAAAATGGTTTGAATATGATATTATTTTACGTAAATATGAATCTGAATCTACTGAAAAAAAGGAAAATCAATCTTCGGAAAATTTTTCTACTACTAACAATCTTAACGAATCTTTGATAACAATATACTTCGAGTTGGACTCTGACAAACTAACATCTGACTCTAAACAAATATTGTCAGATTTCTTTAAAAAATCAACAAAATACAAAAAATTAAAAATTGTTGGTCATACTGATGAATCTGGCTCAGATGAATATAATTATCGGCTTTCTAAAAAAAGGGCTGATAACACACTCAATTATATTAAGAAAAATAAATTGACAAAAGCCAAACTAATTATTGAAGCCAAGGGCAAAACGTCTCCAAAATCTGAAAATCACGAACTTAATCGAAGAGTTGAAATTTATCAAATAAACTAATTTCTTATTTTTGCTCTTGATAATTCATTTCTCTAAAAAATTTGAATATAAATATTGAAAAATTTTAGAATAGTTTCACTTATAGTTTTTTTGACTATACTCTCATTAATTAACTTTTCAGGATGTGCTAATCCAATGCCACCCTCAGGAGGACCTCGGGATACTATCCCTCCAAAAATAAAAGATTATTTTCCAAAGAGCGGTCTAACAAATTATAAGGAATCCTATGTAAAAATTAAATTTGACAAATATATGAATAAGAATTCTGTTCAGCAGAATACTACTATTATTCCATCATTAGATGCTGATTTTGATTGGAGTGGGAGAGAATTAAGAATTAATTTTTTAGATAAACCCAAAGAAAATACTACTTATTCTATATCACTTGGAACTGAAATTCAGGATTGGAAGGGCAATAAACCAAATGAATCTTTTACAATTATTTTTTCTACAGGTGATGTCATAGATAGCGGGAAGATTTCCGGACAACTAATTTCTCCCAATCCAACTGGAGCCTCAATCTTCCTTTATAAACTACCCTTTGACAGTTTAAATACTAAATACCTTGATATAACAAAGGAAAAACCTAATTACAACATTCAGGTTGGTTCAAGCGGACTTTTCGAAATTAAGGCTTTAAAAGATGGTTATTACAGATTAATTTCAGTAAGAGATATTTTTAGAAATGGAATATATGATGATGGTCAAGATGAATTTGGAGCATACACAGAGGATATTTATGTTAAGCAAGATTCAGTAGTTAATGTAAAAATTAAACTTGGACCTGTTATTGATAAACTTGGTCCAATTTTATATGATGTCAATCCAATAGGCAATAAAATACTTGAAGCAAATTTTAGCGAACCACTTGATACAAATTTTTTATTTACTAATGCTTTCGCTGTTTCAAACTTGACAGATACTATAGGCAAAGAAGAAATTATTCCCAGTTCGGTCATCTTTCCACCCGATAGCAGATTTAAACTCCTGATTTATTTAAATGATAAATTAGATACTTCAAAAAAATATGTTTTTAAATGTAAATTAGACAGAGAACTTGCAATAAGGGACACAATCGGAAATATTATTAGGGACACTGCTAATTCGATTGTTTTTCAACCGATATCGAAGGATTTAAAATCTCTTCCAGCTCTTATTTCTGGACCTTTAAAGGATAGTTCCCAAAATGTTTTTCCTATGAGAGAATTTGAATTTGTCTTTAATATTCCTTTGAAAAGACTGTCATACATCAGTTCATTTCAACTTATTAATCTTTCTGATAGTTCAGCAGAAAATATTAATATAAAATTCAAAACTGACAATATAATAATTGTTAAAACAGAAAGAAAATTATTAAGTGATGTTTGGTATGAACTGTCGGTTCGAACGGATTCAATATATAGTTTTGAAAATATAAAAATGCCAGACTCAACTTTTTCATTTAGGTTTAAAACGGCAGATATTCGTGGATATTCAGGATTAAACGGAAGTTTAAAAAGTAATTTTATCTGTAATGGTGATTTTTATGTTATTATAAAGAATCAACTGACTAAAACAATTTACAAAACTAAAGCAAACAATAAATTGCAATGGAGTTTCGATGATTTGCCACCCGGAGACTATGAATTTGAAGTATTTTGTGATGAAGATGGAGATGGAAAATACTCTTACGGGAATGCTGTAGAATTCCGATTTTCTGAAAAATTCTTTATACTAAAGGATAAAGTAACACTAAAATCCAGATGGAAAGTAGAGAATTATCAACTTGAGATTAAAGAATGACAAATTTATTAGAAATAATATTAAACTCTATTGATAAGGTTTTGAACTTTTATATTCGAAATTTTCAGGATGTAAAAAAGAAATTTTCGGAAAAGTCTGTTCACGATTTAAGAGTTACAATTAGAAGATTTTTAGCTATCTTAAATGTTTTAAACCATCATATATCAATTGGTTATTTAATTATTCTTAAAAAAAGATTAAAAAAAGAACTTAAACTATATAATCCATTAAGAGATAATCAAGTTCAAATGTTAAAAATTGAATCTTTATCTTTACAATTTCCAATTTTAATGAATTATTTAGAGTTCTTAAGAGCTAAAGAACTTGAATTATTAAATTCAATAAAGGAAAAAATTAACTTATGGTCTATAGATGAAATAAATGAAGATGTCTTTTTTCTCAAACTACAACTTAAACAAGAGTTACCAAAATCGAGGACAGGTATTTCCGACCTTGTAAAAAGTGGTTATGAAGAGTATTTGAATGTTTTGGAAAGGTCAGCAAAGCTTGATAAAAACAACTTAGATTCATTTCACCAGTTAAGGCTCGCTTTCAAAAGATTCAGATATACTATGGAGTTTTTACAACCTATCTTAAATCCACCAGATTCCTATTTTAAAGAATTAAAAGGATTTCAGGATATTCTCGGAGATATTCAGGATAACAGAGTTTTACTCGAAAATCTAAACTATTGGATTTTGAATCACGACATTCAAAATCAATCAGAATACCTTCAGGTAATCGAATTTTTAATAAACAGCAGAAAAAACTTATTTATCAAATTGAATAAGCGAATCAAACTTCTCGACAAATTTTGGGATAGTAATTTCCTAAATACCATTTAATTATCGCCAAAAATATTCAAATCTTACAGAATTTTCAAAAATCCTTTTGTTTTCGATTAATGCGTTAATATTTAGTAAATTTGTCATTCCAATTAAATAAAAAAACAAAATGCTTAATCTGGAACAAAGGGAAAAGTTAAAACAAAAGCTTGATATTACTGCTATTCTATTAGGACTTGTTTCACTTTGTAATTTCCTTTTTTTCTTTGGGTTTTATTTAACAAATTTTATCGAGAACACATTAACCTTTATAACTTATTTCCTTACATTCATTTTTATAATACTTGAGCTTATTAAAATTTTTGGTGTTAGTGGAGTCAAAAATTACATAAGAACTAACAGATTTGAAATCATTTTAATTATATTGCTCTTATTCTTGATAGTTGATAATCTGTTTCAACATAATCTTCTAAATACATTATTAATCAAATTACATATACCTTATGTTCATCTTATTAGTATGAGCATCATTAATTTCCTGCTTTTCTTTTCAGTAATTTTAAAGGCGTTGAGATATAATTATTTATTAAGGAACATAAAGCTACATCCCGGAGCTATATTTACAATAAGTTTTTTTATTTTGATTTTATGCGGAACGGTTCTATTATTATTACCAAAAGCTACTTATGAAGGTCAAAGAATAAGTATTATTGATGCCTTATTTACATCCACCAGTGCAGTATGCGTAACAGGTTTAATTGTTGTTGACACGGCAACAAAATTTACTTATGAAGGACAATTGATAATTTTGTTCCTGATTCAAGTTGGTGGATTAGGTATAATGACTTTTACAACTTTTTTTGCAATTTATTTTGGTGGCTCTGCAAGTATTTATCTTAAAATAATGATGAAAGATTTTTTGAGCGAAGATAACATAGGAAAAGTATCTTTCATTTTAATAAGAATCCTGATTTTTACATTTGTAATAGAAGCAATAGGTGTTTTGCTCATTTATTATGGCTTAAACAATGGCTTTTCGAGTTACAATCCTGAAAATCTCTTTGTTTCAATTTTTCATTCGGTTTCTGCTTTTTGTAACGCAGGGTTTTCTCTTTTCTCAGAAAATGCAATGAATGAAAAAGTGATAAATAATTATATTATCACAAATACAATTATGTTGTTAATCATTTTGGGAGGACTTGGTTTTACTGTTCTGAATAATATATTTAATTTAAGGCCAAAATTTATCAGAAAAAAGCGAATCAGAAATCAACTTAGCATTCATTCTAAAATTGTTCTTCTGACAACCTTAATCCTCATTTTTGGTGGGGCGTTAATGATTTTAATCAGTGAAATTAATAATCCGAAGATTTCAAGCAATTTTTTCAGATTGATTTATGATTCACTATTTCAATCAGTATCTGCAAGGACAGCAGGTTTCAATACGGTCAATATTGAATTACTGACAGCACCTACAGCTTTAATTATCATTATTCTTATGTGGATTGGAGCTTCTCCCGGTGGGACGGGTGGAGGAATTAAAACAACAACTTTTTCACTTGCAGTATTGTCATTTTTAAATATCATAAAGGGAAAATCCAGAACAGACATTTTTAATAGGACAGTAACTCAAGAATCTATACAAAAATCCTATTTAGTAATATTTGGCTCGATGTCAATAATTATCTTAGCGCTATTATTGATTAGTTGGATGGAGCCTGATAAAAATTTACTTGATTTGGCTTTCGAGGTTGTTTCGGCTTTTGGAACTGTGGGACTCTCAAGAAATGTTACTTTTCATTTAGGTGATGGTGGTAAATTAATAATTACCTTGTTGATGTTTATAGGCAGAATTGGAATTTTGACTTTCGTAATATCCTTTTTTGCAGTTGAGAGGTATCCAAAATATGGATTACCAAAGGAAAATGTTATAGTTGGTTAACACAATCTTTTAAATAAAGATATTTATTCTTAATTTAATATTTTATAAATCTTGAATTATTATGGCAATAAAAAAATTTTGTGTTATTGGGCTGGGTTATTTTGGATATAATCTTGCTATACGACTAAATGATTTAGGAACAGAAGTCTTAGCCATAGACAATCATCAGGAAATTATTGATGAGATTAGCGAAAAAGTAACTCACGCAATTTGTATGGACTCGACCGATCCAAAAGCAATGAAAGGGCTCGGTCTCGAGGATATGGACGCTGTAATAGTCGCAATCGGAGAGAATTTCGAAAGCTCTATTATGACTACTGCATTGCTTCAGGAAATCGGGGTTAAAAAAATCTATAGCAGGGTTATCTCTGTGGTGCACGAAAGATTGTTGAAACTGATGAACGTAAATGATCTTCTAGTTCCTGAAGCAGAAGCAGCTGACCATTTAGTAAAAAGATTAGTCATACCCGGATTGATTGAGTCATTTCAGATTTCAAAAGAATATGCGATTTACGAAATACCCGTTCCCAAATCCTTTATTGGAAAAAATTTGCTTGAACTTAATATACGTCAAAAATATAATGTAAACTTAATAACAATTAAAAAGGTTATCAAAAAAAGGGGATTGCTTATAATTGGAGAAAGGGAGGAAGTCGAAGTTGTGGGTGTTCCCAATCCTGATGATAAGATACCCGAAAATGCCGTCTTAGTTTTGTTTGGAAGAGATAAAGATATAAAAAATTTAATTGAAGATTAGAATTGTTGAATAGAAGAAAAGTCATAGAATTTATATTTATTTTTTTATTATTTCTTAGTTATTACGAGCAGAGTAAGGGGCAAACTATTATCTCAAAATGGTCTGACCCTTTAAATCTAAATCAACTGAATTCGATAGAAGATGAGTTTGCACCATCTTGGAACCAATTTGAAAACCGCTTATATTTTAACTCTACTAAGGAAAGATATTCATATTTTTACATTGCGAATTTAATTGATTCGCTAAATTTTTCACAACCTGAAAAATTAAAGGCTGATATTAACATCAATCGAAATAATCAAGCTTATATATCATTCTATAATAGCAATAAAGCTTTTTTATCAACTTTCAGGCAATCTCCGAGGCGATCATATTTAAATATTTATCAATCAGACAGGAAAAAAGGTATTTGGACAGAGCCATATCTTCTTGATAGCTTACAATTTGATTCTTTTGTCTCACATCTTACTATTTCTGCAGATGGTTCTTATGTTATTTTCTCATCTGATAAATTGACAACTGGAAAAGACACAGATCTATGGATTGCGTATTTGCAGGACAATGGCACTTGGGGAAATCTTACACCAATTAGAGAACTGAATACATCAGGAAATGAAATAACCCCTTTTCTACATAATGATGATACTCTCTATTTCGCAAGTGATGGTTATGATGGTCCTGGTGGATATGATATTTATTTTTCAGTCAGGGTTGGAGGATTATGGCAAAAGCCTATGCCTCTTTCAGATATAAACACAAAATTTAATGAGTCAGACTTTGTAATAACTCCCTCAGGTTTAGCAATTTTTTCGTCCGACAGACCCGGTGGTTTAGGAAAGTTGGATTTATATGCTACACGTTTCCAAACTATAATACTTGAAAAACCTGAAGAGATTTCGGAGCTTGAGCTTGGTTTTGCTACACAGGTAAGCTCCCTGAAAATTATAAAGGAAAACTTTTATAAGCTGTATCCACTCATTCCATATTTGTTCAATGATGATGGAAATAATTTTGATATAAGATTAATATCTGATAAATTGATTTTAGTTGATAATGATGTGCAGTATTTATCAGATAATATTGACACACTTTTTATTCTGGTTACCAACCTTTTAAGTAAAAGATTATCAAATTTGACTAATAGTTCTATTTACCTTTATCCTTTATTATTTAAGGGTGACAGTCAATCAGAAGCTTCTGAAAAAACCCAATCTTATAAAAATCAACTTATTTCTAATTTAAAAATAAATGAGAATCGTGTTGTAATTTCTGAACCAATCTACTACAAGGGAGAGTTAAAAAATAACCCATTACCAAAACTATTTTTTGATACCGACGAGCCATTCCTTTTCAATCCAATTAGAGCTGGAGAAATAAAATATTCACTTGATCCACCTGCGATTGATTGCTATTTGACCTGCCGTCCAAATGAGATACTAAAAAAGTGGACTCTTGAACTTAAAATTAATGATAAATATTCAACAAAATTAAAAGAAGGCGACTCTTTACCAGTTCAATTCTCAATCAACTTGAGGGATTATGCTGACTTGCTATCCAAATCAGATTCCTTGGTGCTGAAATTCTCAGCTATTGATATTAAAGACAGACCCGTTACAAAAACTACTTTGCTCAATATTTCATATTCCGAGTCAAATTCCAAGAAGCTAATAGAACTTGACGGAAAAACTTATGATGATTATTATATTTTTGATTTAACTGATAAAATTGACGAGATTAATCATAATTCGAGAAATAGTTTTCGAAATTATTTGCAAAGGATTATACAAAGCATTGAATATTCCAAATCAGTAACCATTAAATACTTTAATCCTCTTGCTGAGCCATTAGCAAGTGCTGTCCAAAAGGAATTAAACAAAAGGGTTATTCAAAAAATAAATATCAGCTTTAGTAAAAGTATTTCAGGCATAAAGATTAGCGATAAATATACTCCGTTTTTCATTCAAATTTTAGTTGAAAAATAGACTATAACATTTCAATTTCTTCTTCGAGTAGCTGTTTGTGATAAAGGTCGGCATAGATGCCTTTAAATTCAAGAAGTTGATTATGATTTCCTGATTCGACTATTTTGCCGTCTTTGAGAACGATAATATTATCTAAATCCTTAATTGTTGAAACTCGATGAGAAATAATAATTGATATTCTATCTTTCATAAATTTTTTCAATTCATTAAGAATTAACGACTCAGTCTGTGTATCAACTGCTGAAAGTGAATCATCAAGAATGAGAATTTCAGGATTTTTTATTAAAGCTCTTGCAATAGCCAGCCTTTGCTTTTGACCGCCTGAAAGAGTTATACCTCGCTCACCTAAAAGAGTATTATATCCTTCAGGAAATGTCATAATATCATCGTGTAAATTTGCTATCTTTGCAAAATGGATGATTTCTTCAATGCTTGCATCAGGTTTACCAAATTTGATATTCTCAGCAATTGTCATTGAAAATAAGAATGAATCTTGAGGAACGTAACCAATCAGTTTTCTTAGTGTCCTGATAGAAATCTCTTTTATATCAATACCATTTATGGTAATAGTGCCGGTCGTAGGATCATAAAGTCGTGGTATAAGGTTAACCAAGGATGTTTTTCCACTTCCAACCTTACCAATAATTCCAATTGATGAATTTTCAGGGATAGTAAGATTAATGTTTTGAAGAATATAAGGACTATCATCTGAGTATTTGAGTGAAACATTTTCAAATTTGATTTCCCGAACTTTTGAATCAGAGCCGATATTATCCAAATGACCGTCTTTGATTGTTGGCTCTCTATCTAAAATTTTTGAGAGTCTCCCAGCAGAGGCGGCAGCTCTTTGCACAAGATTTGTTACCCAACCAATAGCAGCTATGGGCCATATAAGTAAGTTGATATAAATGAAAAATTGAGCGATGTCTCCAAGAGTAGCATTACCATTGATTACTTGTAATCCTCCGTATCCAAGAATTAAAATTTGAGAGGAACCCACAAGAATCATCAAAACTGGCATCATCAATGACTGAATACGAGCAAGTTTAAGATTTTTAAAGAGATAATCTTTGCTATATTCTGAGAATCTATCACTTTCATAATCCTCTCTGACGTATGATTTTACAACTCTTATTCCCGAAAATGTCTCTTGTGCTTGAGTTGTCAGTTTAGCAAATTGATCTTGAACATTTTTGAATGCATAGTGAACCTTTTTGCCAATTTTGTATGTCGTATAAGCTATAAAAGGCAATGGAATTAGAGCAATAAAAGTAATGGTTGGGTTAAGATTTAACATAAAGTATAGTGCAAAAATGAATGTTGTTACAGTATTAGCACCATACATAATAGCAGGACCGAGAAACTCTCTTGCAGCTGAAATATCATTCGTTATATGAGCCATAATTGAGCCGGTGGGGTGTTGATTGAAAAAATCCATTGATTGATTTTCAATGGAATAGAGAAAATCTCGCCGAAGGTCATATTCAATGTATCTTGAAACAACAATAATCGTTTGACGGGTAAGAAACATAAAAAGACCACTTGCCAAAGTCAAACCAAGAATCATAAGAAGGGAAGAGATTACTTGATCCATCGAGAAAGAGCCTCCCTTGATGGTATCTATTGTTGTTCCAACAACCCTTGGTATCATAGTTGAAGAAATGTTCGAAATTGTAACGAAAACAAAACCAATAATAATTTTGAATCTATAATGATAAAGATAAGGTAGAAATCTTTTTAATTCCTTCATTAGATAAATGGATATAAAAATCTAATAAATCGGTAATTTGGATTGAATATTGTAAATCAATTTCTTAAAAGGTTGATTAAGACAAATGGAACAGTTTAAGTTACAGAATAAAACAAGAAGAATTTTAATTTTTAAAGATAAGACCGAAAATTTTAATTAACAATATTATTAGTTCTATATATTAGTTGAAATTTTTCAAAAAAAAATTTTTATTATAAATTAATATTAGCTAAGTTTGATTTAATTGTTATATAATAATATTATAAAGAAAGAAATGAAAATGAGAGATCAAATTTTTTTCTTAGTATTATGTTCTTTTTTATCTCTTTTTTTAACCTCCTGTCCAGAAGTAAATAATCCTAAAGACTCAACCAATAACATCAAAACAGGTGAACGTCAGGATTTACCATCAAAAACAATTGCCACTAATGGGGGCATAATTACCTTTGGTGATGAAGCTAAAGAAATCAAGGGTATGAAAATAAACATTCCTGAGGGTAGTTACGACCAGACAAAGACTTTTAATGTATCTTTTGCAAAAATCGAAAGTCATAATTTTGGGGATCGCTTCAAGCCAATTTCTCCTTTAATCAAGATAGCTAATGGTGGTGGTTACTCTGAGCGGATAATGACTCTTGAGATACCTGCTGTTATTTCTGATAAAGCTGTAGCTGCGGCATTCTTCTACAATGATAAAACTGGCACTTTAGAACCTATTCCAGTAATTCGATATTCGGGTGGGAAAGTAGTTATAGCAACAAGACATTTTATGAGCAATGGAATGCAGTATTCAAAATTTGGTAAAACTAACCAACCAGAGTTATTGGTCGATGAATTATACTCCCACATAGTCTTATCAGAAGTAAAAGAGGAAGATTTACAAAAATCCGGTTTGATGAGTACTGGTTTTGAGCCCGGAATTGATGATTGGGAATTTACAAACTGGGGTTCAATAATAACACCACAAGGAAATTGCTCTGGGCATAGTTTATCGGCACTTTGGTATTTTACCACACAAAAAAAGATAAATAACAAGGGAATTCATCATTATTTTGACAAATTTGACAAAGAGAAAAAACCTGACCCATTCTGGCAAGATAATCCAAAAGGAATCAAATTTGTCTCAATGGTTCAATCAACTAACGAAAAGCAATGGATAAAATATTTTAATGATTTTTACTCTTCGGTAAGAACAATTTATGCTGATGAACCGAATTTTTATGAAGCCTATACAAGAGAGGGAATTAAAGCAGCCGCTGCACAAATATATGTTACAAGAGAACCTTTGTATACAATTATTTCTACATCATCATCTGAAATTAAAGCTCATGCTATTATAGCGTATGCGGTTGATTATGCAAATGGTAAAATAAATGTAGCTGATCCTAATTTTCCGGGATCAAAAACACGTTTAATTGAATTTGAAAATGGAAGATTTAAACCATATATATCAGGTGATAATGCTAATGATCCTTCAAGTATTCAGTATAATAATTTTGCATTTTTTGGAAAATCTGCCTTGTTTAATTGGGAAAGCATAGGGTATTACTGGGATGAGACTCTATCCGATAATATTGGCAAAAATGTTTTTCCTAAAGTCGAATACTTTACAAAAGATAGTGAGGGTAAGGAAATTGAATTAGCTGATATTATTATGTATGAATCGAATAAACAACTGCAGATCAAATGCAAAATTGGTAGCTCAAATTTTAGTATTAATGACCCATATATTTCTTTATATAAAAATGATGTAGAATTAGCCAGATCAGAAAAAGGAAAGCTCGAATTAGATTATACACTTGATGAAGAAGATAAAAATTCAGATTTAGGAATATGGGTTTGGAACTTAGCGACTAACGGCTACCAAAATTGGATTGATTATAAATGGATAAAGATTTCAGAACTGAGAATTGAACCCGCAAAAATGAATGGCTTAAAGAATAAGGAATATTCTTGGAAAGCAATTATTAACAATCCACCTATTAATGCTCGTTATGAATGGAACTTTGGAGATAAAACTCCTATAGTAAAAGTAAAAAATAATACTGAAGTAAAGCATACATATAAAGATGATGGGATATTCCCAATTATTCTCGAACTTTATGACGATAGTAAAAATCAGCTTTTTGCAGTTGCCACTGCTTATGCTATCATTGGAGCTGGTATAATTGATACTACCTATAAATTTAAATTTCTCGGATGGTATTTTGCAGATAAGCAACCTACTTTTGAAATAAGTATTAAAGGAACTGTAACTGCTAACGAACTAAGATTGATAAATACAATAAGTTACGTGAATTTCCCAAGTTACACATATAATTGTAAATTTCCAACTGAAATAAATGTAGATTTAACTATATCGATAAAATATACCAGTGGAAAGGTTACAAAAACTTATGGTGAGTATTATGGATTATATAAATCGGAATATGAATTTGAAGTAATGAACAAAGGATTTGCAACCACTTTTGATACTACAAATGCATTCAAGAAGATGGAGAATTATAGATGCGATACAACTGGTAATATATTCAAATTAAAAGGAACAATGAAAAATTTCCCTGTAAATGGTTATGGATCCTTGGTTTTATCATTTTTTAGTAAAAGTAAGGTAATTGATTACTATCGGGAAGGTGATGGGAAGGAATTTACTAAAGAATATTATGAAGAACATCAGGATATGTTTTTTGGATTGACAATATACTTCCAAAAATGATTACAAATATTTCATTTTAATAGATTATGATTAGGGTTCATTGTATTAGCTCCTGAAAAATGCTTCTTTTAAAAATTAACTGAAAACAATATCTTTGAGTATCAAATATATTCTGGCTTGTTTTTGTTTTATCTTCTAAATTTTGGGACTTTTAATCTAGAGATTTATCGAATTCAAATTCTATTTCGTTGATGATGTTTGAAAGGTAAAATAATAGAGTTTATGACTCTTTATTATAGTTTGTTTGAAGATTAAAAATATTCTTGTTTTTGATTGAGTCAGCTTCGGCTTTTCGCCAGATTTTTTGACAGGCAAAATGATTAAAAAATAATGGCTCACAAATAATAGCACTTCCAATAATTTTTGTATCGTATTTTGCTATTTTCCATAAATCCTCAACTGTATCAACTGAATTGGCAACATTAAATTTTATGTCGGTATTCCGAGCTAAATCAATTAAATAGTTATAATCGACTAAAGATTTATCTTTTGCCCAGACTTCATTTTCATAGTAAAATCTTTTTCCTCCAAGGCTCATAATAAATTCCAAATATTCATTTACTGGCATAACCTTTTTGGTGTTATGAAAATTAATAAAACCTTCCGATTCATTAATATAAAATCCAATTTTTGCGTAAGAGTATTTTTTGATTAGCTTAATGACAGTTTCAGGTTGAAGTAAAGGTAAATTAGTAAGATAAATCATTCTAATGCCAAAACTAAGTAGATATTCACATTCAATATAAGAACCAAAACCAGAAAGAACTTGAATAGGTATTTCGGTGCTTGATGTTAACATACACATAACATCAAAATTAATCACCTGTTCTTGTTCTATTCCATCTAAATCTGTTACTATTATTGTTTTTGCATTTTCAGTTCTTAGCAATTGACAAAGTTGAAAGGGATTTTTTTTAAGATTTTCATAAAATTCTTCGGTTCCTTCTTCACCTTGAATAGTAAATAGGCTTTCTCCATTACGAATTTTTATTTCGGGTATAACTAACATAATTAAAACCTTAGGAAGAAGCTAATTTTAGGGCTTTTCTAATAAGTTGCTCTGCAGTAAAATTATTATCTGGAAAATCGGAAAGAGCTTTATTTATCAATTTTTCAGCTAAGGCTGTTGAATAGCCGAGAGTAACGAGTGCAGCAACAGCTTCTCTTGCAATTAGATTTTTTTCTTTTTTCAATTCAAAAACTGCAGGAATTGAAATTTTGTGGATTCTGTCCTTAAGCTCCAATATAATTCTTTCTGCAGTTTTTTTGCCAATTCCCGGTAGTTTTTGCAAGGAAATCGAGTCCCCCAATATTATTTTTTCCTGTAATTCAGGCACCGACATCGATGAAAGAATTGACATTGCAGATTTTGGACCAATACCACTGATAGAAATCAAAAGTTTGAACACATCCCTTTCAAAAATTTCGCTGAAACCATAAAGTTCAAAAGAATCTTCACGATTGATTAAGATTGTATATAAAGTTGCTTCTTCACCTTCGTTTGGTAATGTTTCCGATGAATTAACTGAAATAAAAGCGGAAAAGCCAACGCCATTACAATCTAAAATTATTTCAGTGGATTTTTTCTGTAATATTTTTCCTTTAAGTCTTTCAATCATATCAATTCCCAAAATTTACAATTTCTGGGGTAGAAATTTCAAAGTTAAGAAACATTTTAGCTATTTCGTGAAAAGTTGAGGGGATATCAGTAACATAAAATTGAACTGATGGTATTTTTATAACTGTGTCAAATTTAGGATTAAGTAAGTTCTTTTCACCTAATAATCTTATAGCAGCAACGGCGGAATGTTCTCCTGAATCAATTAATGTTACATTTGGCATTAATTCCGAAATGAGCTGAGCTAATAGAGGATAGTGGGTGCAACCAAGAACAAGAGTATCTATATTTTCGGATTTCAATGGTTCAAGATATTCCTGAGCTATAAGTCTTGTTGCATTATGATTAACTAAACCTTCTTCAACTAATGGAACAAAAAGAGGACAAGCCTTGTTAAATACTGTTATTAATTTATTATTGATATTTATCGCTTCAGGTGAATTTTGTGATTCATTAGTTTCCGAAGTATAGTTTTTTGTGATAGAATAAATTGTTTTAGAATAGGCATTGCTTTCTATTGTGGCTCTTGTTCCTATTACTCCAATTTTTCCATTTCGAGTTGCCCTAATTGAAGCTATAGCTGCTGGAATAATCATTCCTATAACTGGAACATTTGATTTTGAACTGACAATATCAATAGCAACTGAACTGACTGTATTACAAGCTACAACAATTAATTTAACATTTTTTGACAGAAGAAATTCGGTGCATTCTGAAGCATATCTCTTTACAGTTGCAACTGATTTGTTCCCATAAGGAACTCTCGCTGTATCACCAAGGTAAATATAATTTTCATTTGGCAGAAACTTGATGAATTGTCTCAAAACGCTAAGACCACCAATACCAGAATCAAAAAGACCTATTGGATTTTCTTTGTCATTCATATATTTTAAAATTTAATTTTAGTCAATTTTTATTAAGTTTGTTAGTTAACAAATAAAAATGTAATAATTAAAATTATCGAAACATAAAATAATAAATAATATTTTAGTGCAAAAAATTAATCAATATTCGTTATAAACTTTTGAAATTTTGAAAATTGTGATAATTAATAGGAGATATTATGTCAGATATTAAAAAGCTTGGTGTTATTACCAGCGGTGGTGATTGTGGTGGTTTGAATGCAGTAATAACCGGAGCAGCACGAATGGCTTACCACAACAACATTGAGTTTTGTCTAATACCAAATGGTTATGCTGGTTTATATAATTTAATTGATTTAGAAATTCCAAATTTTGATTTAGAAAGAATTGATAAGATTTCTTCTGGAGTTGCTGGTTCAGAAGCTGGACACTCGAGAGTAAAAATTAGCAAAATAAAAGATGAAAACAAATATGAAAAGATTAAAGCAGGATTGCAAAAGCACAAGATTGATGGTTTAATTATAGCTGGTGGTGATGATACTGGTTCTGTCGTTGTTGATTTAACAAATCAAGGGCTTAAGTGCGTTCACGTTCCTAAGACTATGGATTTAGATTTGCAGACATATTCTGTAGGAGGGGACTCTACTATTAACAGGATTTCAAGATTTACACAGGAATTAAGAACAACAGGTTTAACACACAATCGAGCTTTGATTATTGAAGTTTTTGGCAGATATGCAGGGCATACAGCATTTCGTGGGGGAGTTGGAGCCGACGCTGATTGTATTTTAATACCTGAAATTCCTGTTGATTACGAAGTGGTTTATAACCATTTCAAAAAAACTTATATGCATAGATTACAACATAGTGACGTCAAAGGATCGGTTTATATAATTATCGTTGCAGAAGGTGTTAAAGACAAAGAAGGAAAGTATTTTGCTGATCCAATGCACGGTAAAGATTCATTCGGTCACGTTAAACTCTCTGGTGCTGCTCAATATGTTAGAAAAAACCTTGAAAATTATATGTATCAAGATAAGGATTGGGAGATATTTCTAAAAAAAGAGGGTATCTATGTTGAGGGAATTTACACTCATCCAGAGATAAGAGAGATTTCTTTAGGTCACTTGGTTAGAGCTGGTGAAACAAGTGCTTATGATGTAGCCTTTGGAAAGCAAGCTGGCGCCGCTGCAGTTTTATTACTAAAAAATGGAATTTCAGGTGTTACAGTTGTTGGAGTTGAACACGAAGAAATCACTTATATGCCTGTTGGTGATGCGATTATACAAAGATATGTTGATTTAAATGAAATTGCTCTTTATGAATCGATGGGTATTTGTTTTGGTAGAGAACCTGTCGAATATGTTCCTAAATTTTCATTGCAAATTGGTATGATCCATAGATATTTGTAAAATTAATTTTTATTTTTGATGGAATTTAAAGACTACTATAAAATATTGGGTGTTGAAAAAACAGCTACTACCGATGAGATAAAAAAAGCTTATAGGAAGCTTGCTCAGAAATATCATCCTGACAAAAATCCCGGCAATAAAGAAGCTGAAAATAAGTTCAAGGAAATAAGTGAAGCCTACGAAGTGCTTAGTGACCCTGAGAAAAGAAAAAAATATGACAATCTCGGCTCTTCTTGGAATAGATTCAGGCAAACGGGTGGTAACCCCAGTGACTTTGACTGGACTGATTGGTTCCAGCAAGGCACAAGAGAAAGACAGACTGGCAGAGGCTTTGGAGGTGGCTTCTCTGATATTTTTGACTCAGGTGGAGGAGTTTCTGAATTTTTCGAGAAAATTTTTGGTGGGGGTTTTTCACAAAAAACATCAGAAATTTTTGCTAAAAAAGGGCAGGATTTAAAAACCACTCTCGAGATTACCTTAGAGGAAGCATTTCACGGCACCACAAAAACACTTGATATTAATAATCAAAAAATTGCATTGAAAATTAAGCCCGGTATAGCTGATGGTCAAGTTTTAAAAGTTACCGGTAAGGGATTTCCGGGTAAAAGAGGTGGACCAAATGGAGATTTATTAATAACGATATCTATTCATCCCCATCCCGTTTTCGAAAGGCGGGGAGATGATTTATATACGACCGTTGTTATCGATTTATATAAAGCGATTCTTGGAGGCACAAGTCAGATTGATGTTTTCGGCAGTAAATTAAAAATTAAGATAAATCCTGAAACTCAGCCCGGCAAACAATTATTACTCAAAAATCAAGGGATGCCCAAATATTCTAATCCTGAAGAAAGGGGAAATTTATACGTTACTATACAAGTAAGACTTCCAGAAAAGCTAACTTCGACAGAAGTTGAGCTATTCAAACAGCTCAAATCTCTAAGAGGTGGAATTTAATTTAATTGCTATTAATCCAAAAAAAAAATAAAATTGCAAAAATTTAGTCAAAACTAAAGTTTTACAATTATTGATTTTTCTATGCTTGATAAAAACAAAGTTTTAGTTGGAATGTCTGGAGGTGTTGATTCTTCAGTTGCTGCATCTATTTTAAAGAAAAACGGATATGATGTATTAGGAATTACAATTACTTCGATAAAATCTGATGATTCTTGCAGACCAGACTCAAATGAATCAGGTTGCTGCGGTTATTCTGCTGTTATTGATGCTGGTAATGTATGCGACATTCTTCAGATTCCACACAAGCTTGTTGATCTAACTGAGATATTCAAAGAAGAAATTATTGACAATTTTATCAATGAATATTTAAGTGGCAGAACACCAAATCCTTGCACTATATGCAATCCACTAATAAAGTGGGGTGAAGTTCTCAAAAAGGCAGATCAATATGGGTGCTATTATTACGCTACCGGGCATTACGCGAATATCAAGTTTAACCCTGAAACATCAAGATATTTTGTATCGAAAGGAAAAGATAATTTAAAAGATCAGTCCTATTTTCTTTGGGGTTTAAAGCAGGAACATCTTGAAAGAACAATTTTTCCTTTAGGTGACTTAATTAAACCAGAAGTCAGAAAATTAGCACAAGAATTTAAACTACCTGTATTTAACAAAATTGAATCCCAAGAGATATGCTTTGTTACTAACAATGACTATCAGGATTTTTTGAAGAAAGCAGTCCCAGAACTTGATTCTAAATTCAACGGTGGGGATATTGTTTTTGATGGAATGGTTGTCGGAAAGCACAAAGGCTATCCTTTTTATACAATAGGTCAAAGAAAAGGCTTGGGAATAAGTTATCACAAGCCATTGTTCGTAAAAAAAATTATTCCTGAAACAAATACTATTGAGGTTGCAACTGAAGAAGATATATTTAATAGGGGGTTGATAGCTAAAAATGTTAACTTAATGAAATATTCTGATCTGGACGGAACAAAAATCTTTAACATTAAAGTTAGGTATCGGGATAAAGGATCTGATGGTTTTTGCAAAATAGATGATAATGGAAATTTAGTTGTGGAATTTGTTTCACCCAAAAAATCAATAACTCCGGGGCAAAGTGTAGTAGTTTATGAAGGAGATGATTTAGTTGCCGGAGGAGTCATTGATACAGTCATAAATTAATAACTTCAAAGATTGAAAAAACTAAAAGGATTTAGTCCTTCATTATCCAAATTTAAAAAATTAAAAATTATTAGTGAGAGTATCAGTCATCTAAACCTACAAATAAAAACAAAATTATCATAAGCCACTAAGCTAAAAATGAATGTGTAGTTAAAAGAGAATGGTTTCTAAAAAGAGAAAAAAATTATTGATACCTCTCTAAATTGAAGGATTCTCCTAAATATCTTTTTCGAACTTCAGCATTGGAAGCTATTTCTTCAGCAGTCCCTGATGTAAAAATATTTCCATCAATTAAAATATAAGCACGGTCAGTGATTGATAGTGTTTCGTGGACATTGTGATCTGTGATTAAAACTCCAATTCCTTGGTCTTTTAACTTTCTGACCATTTTCATAATGTCTTCGACAGCGAGGGGATCAATACCAGCAAATGGTTCATCAAGAAGTATAAACTTTGGATTAGCAGCAAGTGTTCGAGCAATTTCGCACCGCCTTCTTTCACCTCCAGAAAGCATAAAACCATTATTTTTTCTTATTGTAGTCAAACCAAAGTTAGTCAATAATTCTTCTAACCTTTCTTTTCTTTGTGTTTTTGTGATAGGTTGTAATTGGAGAATTGCTTTAATATTATTTTCGACTGACATTTTTCTGAAAATTGAAGGTTCTTGAGGTAGGTAGCAGATACCGGCTCTTGCTCTCTTATACATAGGTTTATTAGTAATTTCCTGATCATCAAGGAAAACTTTGCCTGAATTTGGTTTAATCATACCTACAATCATATAGAAAGTTGTAGTTTTACCAGCACCATTGGGACCAAGTAATCCAACAACTTCACCTTGTCGAACGTAAATGGAAACGTCTTTGACAACTGCGCGTTTTTTGTATTTTTTTACTAAATCAACCGAACGTAGAGCAACGATTTTATCTTCTATCATTTCGCCTTCTTTGAATATTTAAATCAACTGTTCTTTTTAATTCTTTACCGTCACGGAGAATTAAAAATTCAACTTTATCGCCTAACATTAAATCATTTACTACTATAACATAATCATCAAACTTAGTGATTTTTTGTCCGTTTGCTTCGAGAATAACATCACCGGGCTCGATTTTAGCAATATCAGCAGCTCCGTTTCTTTCAACCGCTGTTACAACAACTCCCTCGTTTATTTCAAGACCTAAATATCTTGCTAATTGTTCATCAAGCTCTCTAACCTCCATCCCAATATTAAAATTACGGTTTATTTCTTTGTTGGCAATTATTTTGTCAACAATTTTTTTCACTCTGTTTATGGGTATTGCCCAACCAATACCAATGCTACCAGCACCCCTGCCTGATTGAGCAGTTGAAAAAATAATTGTATTCATTCCAATAACTTCTCCGAGTGCATTAACCAAAGGACCTCCCGAATTTCCTGAACTAATAGCAGCATCAGTTTGAATCATACCTTTATAAATCCTACCATCCTGAGTAAAATTAACACCGGTATTTGAAACAACTCCAACGGTTACCGTGGGTTTTGCATTTAAATCGAATAATCCAAATGGATTACCCAATGCAATAACCCATTCTCCAATAATAATATTATCTGAATTACTTAAAATTAAGTAAGGAAGATTTTTTGCATCTATTTTTAGAAGGGCAACGTCAGTGGTTCTGTCAGAGCCAATTATTTCAGCGTCATATTTTTTTCCATCAGTAGTTGTAACAACAATTTTGGTTGCATTTCCAGCAACGTGATGATTAGTGAGGATATAACCATCAGGAGAAATTATAAAACCAGATCCTAAACCCTGAACTTCGTATTGTTTAGTTCTTCTTTGTCTTCTCTCACCAAAATAACGTTGAAACCAAGGATCATCAAAAAAAATGTCAAATGGATCGCGATATTCCACTGTTCTTACTTCAGTTACATTAATACCTACAATCGTTGGACTCGCAATTTTAACAGCTGTAGTAATAGCATTCTCTCTGGTTAAATTAATGCTTTGATTACTTTGATTTTGTTGATTTGTTTTTACTTCATCTGAATTGACATAAACTTTTTTGGGTTCTTGAGAGTTACAACTTTGGGCGGTAAAAATTCCATACAAAGCAATAATAATTATTTTTATAATCTTCATAATTTAGCCTTATAACAAAAAACCTCAAAATTGACGAATAAGTTTAAAATGAATTTATTTAATTTACTTTCTTTAAAGAAAATAATTACTTAAATGGATATTATTGTTAAAGTTGTTTTTCCTTTGCCTACTAATTTATACTTCAGCTATAAATTAGATGACGGTAATCTAAATGAATATCCTTTGGTTGGCAGAAGAGTGCTTGCTGAACTTGGGAAAAAGAAACTCACAGGTTATATTGTGGAAATAGACAAAGATTGTGAATTAGATAATATCAAATATGTTGAAGAAATAATTGATGAGAAGCCGGTTCTCTCTGAAAATTTAATCAGATTGACTAAATGGATTTCTGAATATTATATGTGTTCTTTTGGTGAAGCTATTAAAGCAACATTACCACAAAGTTTCTCACCCAAAAGTTTACTAAAAATCGAATTGACAAGAATACCGGACTCAGATGAAATTAATAAAATAGCTAAAAAAGCACCCAAAAAAGCAGAATTAATTGCTTTTTTAATGAAACATAAGAATCCTTTAAGTATTAAATATTTACAAAATGAACTTAATATGGGCAGTATAACATACCAGATTGAATCACTTGAAAGAGAAGGTTTAATAAATATTCATACCTATTTGGACAAAGCTGTTAAGGGTAAAAAGCTAAAAGCTTATGCTGTTCCGAAAGAAATTTTAGCTAATGAGAAGGAATTAAAAAGAATTTTTGATATTCTTGATAAATCAAAAGGAAAACAAAAAGAGATTTTTTTGAAAATATTTACTTACTTCAAAAAATTTAATCAACCTATATCATCAATTGACCTTAAAAAAGAGAAATTGTTCAGTCAATATAGTATTGATTATCTTCTGAAAAATAAGTTTATAATAGAAACAGAATTAGAATTTTCAAGGGTTAAATTCGAAAGAAAAGAGAATTTTTCTGAAACAAATGAAGCATTGCTTCCACTAACTGAGGAGCAAAAAACAGCTTTGAACTTTATTGAAAAAGCGATTGAAGAGGAAAAATTTCAACCCTTTCTTTTGTATGGAGTAACTGGAAGTGGCAAAACCCTAATATATATTCATACTATAAAAAAAGTATTGTCCAGAAACAGAACAGCACTACTACTTGTCCCAGAAATTTCATTGACACCACAGTTAATTGACAGATTTGAAAGGATTTTTGGCGACCAACTTTCAGTTCAGCATAGTAAAATGAGCGAAGGTGAGAGATATGATAACTGGCGTTCAATTTCTGAAGGTAAATCAAAACTTGTTATCGGGGCACGTTCAGCTATTTTTGCTCCTCTTGAAAACATTGGAGCCATCATCGTTGATGAAGAACACGAACCAACTTACAAACAAGATGACCCCGCACCAAGATACAATGCCAGAGATTTAGCTATTGTTAGGGCTAAATACGAAAATGCTATTGTTTTACTTGGCAGTGCTACACCATCGCTTGAAAGTATGTATAATGCCCAAAATGGAAAATATGAGCTGCTAAAAATAGAGAAAAGAGCTGATCAAGCTATGCTACCTAAAATTGATATCGTAAATATGTTAGTCGAAAGAAAAAACAAAGCAGTAACAGGTTCTTTTTCATCTCTTCTAATCGAAAAAATTATTGATAGGTTAGAGAAAAAGGAAGGAGTCATTTTGTTTCTTAATCGGCGAGGATTTGCTTCATTCCTGTTTTGCCCAGATTGTGGAAATGTGCCAATGTGTAAACACTGTAGCGTAACATTAACTTATCATAAAGTTAGAAACTATTTAAGATGTCATTATTGTGGCTTTTCGATTGAAGCTTATAAATCCTGTCCGGTTTGTGGCTTCCCCGAGCTAAATGAAATTGGCACCGGAACCCAAAAAATTGAAGATGAACTTAAGTTAATTCTTGAAAGTAAAAGTATTTCTGCTGAAATTGATAGGGTTGATTTAGATAGCACAACCAAGAAAGGCTTACTAAGAAAAAAATTGTTTGATTTTTACAAAGGGAAAATTAATATTTTAATTGGGACACAGTTGTTAGCGAAAGGTCTTGATTTTGATATCGTAACACTTGTTGGTGTTGTAAATCCAGACATACAACTCTATCTTCCTGATTTCAGGGCTTCAGAAAGGACTTTTCAACTTATTACTCAGGTAGCAGGAAGAGCGGGAAGAAAAAGTGACAAGCCCGGAGAAGTAATTATCCAAACATCTTCACCAAAAGCTCATTCAATTTTATGCTCTGTTGAAAGTAATTATCTTAAGTTTTTTACTGAAGAATTAGAAAATCGTAAATTGGCTAATTATCCTCCTTTCTCAAGATTTATTGTCGTTGAGTTTCTTGGTTCAAATGAAAAAATGGTCTTAAAACAAGCTGAAATATTCAGAAATCTTCTTCCAAATAAGCTAAATTTTGCTGAAATATATGGACCGGTTGCACCTACTATTTTTAAAATCAGAAACAACTACCGTCGCCAGATTATTATTAAGGATTCTAAGAATATTGACCCATCAGGGAAAAAAATAATAGAAGTATTAAAAATGAGCATTGAAAAATATAATAAACAATACTCAAGTAAATCAGTTAAAATGATAGTTGATATTGATTCTTACAGATCTTTGTAGAAATTTGACCTGTGGATAACTTTTATTTTTTATAAAGCATTTATTAACAATATTTTTTTAAATTTGACCGTTTAAAATTTTGTATTAGTTTTTTAACTTAAATAATAGGAGGTTAGTCTTCAGTTATACTGAAAAGTATTATTATAAAGAAGAGGAAATTGAAGAAAACACTGGGTTATTGCCCGGACTAAACGGAAAAGTTTTAGTTCTTAATCAAAGCTATGAACCGGTTAGTATCTGCTCAGCAAAAAAAGCGATTATACTCCTCTATCTTACAAAGGCAGAATTAATAGCCAAGCGGGATGGAAAAATAGTCAGGTCTGTTAAGGAAGTTTTTCCTCACCCAAGTGTGATAAGACTCTCCAGATTTTTAAAAATGCCTTTCAAAAAAATTGAGCTTTCAAGAAAAAATATTCTCAAGCGTGATGGTTTTAGGTGCCAGTATTGTGGTCATAAAGGAACTGATTTAACAGTTGACCATGTCATCCCCAAATCAAGAGGAGGCACTGATAATTGGGAAAACCTTGTTGCTGCTTGTCATAAATGCAACAATAGAAAAGGTAATCGAACCCCCGAAGAAGCTAATATGACCTTGCTGAATAAACCCAGAAAACCTCATCATATCTTATTCATTAAGCAATATATGGGTAAAATTGAAGAAAACTGGAAACCTTTTTTGTTTATGGAATGAAAGAGATTTATATTTTCTCAGAAATAAGCTTTATAAGCTAATTTAATATTAATTCCTGCTTCGGGATAAACGGATTTGATTCTTGAGAGGTGATTTCTATATACTTTATCTGTAAGATTTTCACCGATAAGTGAAATATTGCTGACAAAATCAAATAGGGGGAAGGTGTATTGGGCGAAAGCTCCGAAAATGATATAACCATTAGTCGGTTCTTCAAATTCATCCACTCTTTTTTGAGAGAGCGCTGCAGTAATTCTTAGACCAAGATTAAACTTGGTATTTTTCCATTCCAAAGTTGTAATTGATTTAAGGGGAGGAATCATTGGCAAAGGTTTTCTGCTTTCAGCCAGTTCACCATAGGTATAGCTGAAATTCGTATTAAGGTTTAAATTTCTATTTAAGAAATAATCAATTATTATTTCTGCTCCAAATAGGTTTGCAGGAACTCCCTCAGTCTGGTAAATAGGCAGAATCTGAGCATAGTTAATTTTGCCGGTGTTTCGTGGAATAATATAATATGGCATTAAATATGCAAAAGTTGAGAATGAAAATTTAAAATCAGTTTGTTTATAGTATGAGGTCAGTTCCAAGCCATAACCATATTCTGATTTTAAATTAGGATTTCCAATATCAAAAGAATAAGCAGCAAGATGAGGACCTTCGGAAAAAAGTTCCTCAATAGTCGGAGGACGATTTGACCTCGAAAGATTGAAAGCTAAGGCAAATTCATCTGTTATCTCGGTTAAAATTGAAGCAGATGCAGAAATTGTATTAAAATTTCTTTGCTCAATCCTGCCAATTTTTGAATCAAAACTTTTTGGTTTTGGCTGAATGCCCGTATAATCATAGCGAAGTCCGAAATATAAGTGAATATTATCAAAAGAAATATTTTGATATGTATAAAATGAAAAATTCGATGAGGTAGTGGGTGGAGTAAAGACATATCCCCCCATTTTCAAATCTCTTATGTTGAATGAAGCACCGAAAGAACCATTGTCAAAAAGTTTTGTTCGGTTCTGATTAAATATTACACTGCCATTGTAATTCGTAAATACAAATTCAGCTCCCAATGAATTATTCGATTCAAATTCCTTGTGATTATAATAAACTCTGCCGAATTGAAGCTCAATATTATCTATTAGATCATAATGAAGATGAGTTACATTTTTTATACCGATAGTTCTTTTGAACATTTCAATATTAACTCCTTTGGGATGTCCGCCGACAAAACCGCCCGGAATTCCATATTTAGAATCAAACTCTGAATAACTAACTGAGGCAAAGACAGAATCAATATTCAGAGCTGTTCCGAAGGTATAATCGAGGGTGTTAAGTGATGTGTTCTTCAGAATACTGTCGGGCATTCGGATATCGTTTGCTTTTTTATAACTCAAATTGCTGAAAAGGTAATATGGTTCGAAAGGAACGGTTATATTATAAGCTCCAAGAAATCCTCTGTTGGCAGACTCTAAAAAGGAACTGACCATTCCAGTAGTTTTTTCGCTTCTTTGGTAGGGCAAATCATTTTTGACTACGTTAACAACTCCACCGATAGTTATTGGAGTGTAAAGAAGGACTTTAGGACCTCTGATTACTTCAATGCGTTCTACATTAAAAGGTTCGAGGGTTACTGAATGATCGGGCGAAGTTCCGGATAAATCGCTAATATCGTTGCCATCCTGAGATATCATAATTCTATTGCCTCCAAGTCCACGAATAACCGGACGGGCAGGAGCCGGCCCCATAGATCTTATTGAAACACCAACTTCATTTTTCAGAGTAGAAGCTAAGGACATACCCATTTCTCTTTGAAGTTCTTTTCCTTCAAGATTAGCGATATTAGAAAAAATTTCATCATATTTTGAGCTGAAAGTGCTTCCTGTTACAATAACTGTCGGTTTCGAGAAAGAAATCGGCATTATTCTAAAAATTAGGCAGGTATTAAAAAGAGAAGAATCAATGATTATATCGTAATGATAAGTTTTATAACCAATTTTACTGATTTCAATGTGATACCTGCCTAATTTAAAATCTGACAAGATAAGCTCACCATTTTCATCTGTGGTATAGCTCGATTTTTTTTCAGATATTAAAATATCAGCGGAAGAGACAGATTTATTTGTTTGAGCATCTAAAATCAGAAAACTGAAAGAATAAGTATCTGTCTCTTCCGCTTTGGTTGAGGCAATCTGAAAAATCAGAATAAATATAACAATTAATTTTAATTTCATTATTTTCCGACTACAACAGGTATTTTTGGAGTCTTGAAATCAGGATGATCATTATGATTCAGCCTTAATTCAAGATTTGTTGTTCCTTCCTTGAGACCTTTTAATCTGAATGACCATTTATTTTTATTGTCATATTCAAGACTTACTACTGTATTATCATCAATAACCCACCCAAAGGATTTATTTACATCAGTTGGTTCAGGCAATTCTTTTCCATCTTCATCAAGAAATACAACTGAGAAAACTAATGATTCCTGACCGGTTTTCAATGAAATTGATTGATTGTAATTGTTATCAATCTTAGCTTGAAAAATTCTCATATATACAGTATTGCCCTGTTTTAACAACAAACCCGCTGCTTCATAATGATCATCATTTTCAGTAGGACTGCTTTCTGAACAAGAATAAAATAATAGAGCAACAAAAATACCAAATAAAAGTATAATTAATAATTTAAGATTAAACATAATTCTCTCCTAAATGTGAATAAAAAACAAATTAATTAAAAAATATCGAATTTAGGAGAAAAGGGGAGGACCTCTGACATATAATTGATTAAAGCATTCTTTTGAGAAAAAATAAATGTAAGAATCTGTTACTATAAGAATTGAGGTTTGGTTTGATTCAAAAGTAAATTTAACAATTGTAATGGTTTTTTGAGCTGTTGTAATAAGAATGCAAAGCAAGCAAGAATGAGGCTCATTAAATTTTATATCATTGTCATTCTCACTTTCTTCTGAAATTGAACATTCATTATCAGAATTACAGCTATGGCAAGTGTGACCAAGTGGAAAATATGAAAAAGCAAGAAGGTTTAAAAAGTAAATTCCAAATATAAAAGTTAATATTTTCTTTGTTCTTGCCAATCTATCCTTTAGAAAAAATCAATCTCTTAAACGTTACTTTATTTTTTTTATTATTATTGTATTCGTTGTTATGAACAATTTAAATCAAGAATGAAGAGAATAGCTGTTATAATGGCAGGTGGTTCAGGTGAGAGATTCTGGCCCCTTAGTAGAAAAAGAAAGCCAAAGCAATTATTAAAATTGAATTCTGAGAAAACCTTGATAGAGGAATCAATCGAGAGAATCAGCGGGGTAATTCCCAAGGAAGATATTTTTATCATTACTGGAGAATTGCTATTGGAACCAATCAGAGAGGTATTGAAGGATTTTCCTCCTCAAAATGTGATAGCAGAGCCTTATAAACGAAACACTGCTCCCTGCCTCGCATTAGCTGCTGGAATTGCTTTAGCTAAATATGACGGTAAGTATGATTCTTCTGAAATTGCTATGGCAGTGCTAACGGCAGATCAATTGATTAACCCGATAGATGGTTTCCAAAAGACAATAGAACATCTATTAATTTACGTTGGTGGTAATAAAGTCCTTGCAACTATTGGAATTAAACCAAGCAGACCGGAAACCGGATTTGGATACATTGAATTAGAAAATGCTTTTGATTATTCATCACAGACTTTTGAAATATCAAAAGTTAAAAGTTTTCATGAGAAGCCCGATCAGGAAAAAGCAAAGAAATTTATGGAATCAGGAAGATTTCTATGGAATAGTGGTATGTTTTTTTGGAGAATTGATAAATTTATCGAGGATATGACTGAGAGTCTTCCAGAAGTTGGAACAAAAATTCGGGATTTAAAGGATGTATATTTAAATAAGACCGATTTAGTCTTGGATGGGCCACTTAATGAAGCAAAGGAGGTATTTTCAAAATTTCCTGATATATCAATTGATTATGGTTTGATGGAGAAAGCCAAAGAGGTTGTAGTTGCAAAGGCGCTTTTTGATTGGGACGATATCGGTTCTTGGGACTCACTCGATAGATTTAGGCACTCAGATGAAAATTCAAACATACTTGATGGAAATATAATCTTGTTGGATTCTGGGAATTCAACTGTTATCAATCAATCAGATAATAAAATACTTTTTACGGGATTGGGATTAGAAAATTTTGTAGTTGTAGTTACTGAAGATGCTGTGCTTGTCTGTCCTAAAGACAGAGCTCAAGAAGTAAAAAAAATAGTTGAGCAAATTAAAAAAACTGACCGAGAAAGTTGGCTTTAATTTCAGGCAACTTCCTCTGGTGTATAAACTTGATGTTTAGCAAAACTCGCTTGTTTTATCAGTTGTTCTTCTAAAATTGCCTGTTGCTCTTTCAAGGGGAATGAACCGATAAGTTTATTTCTAATAACTGATGGAGTTTCTCCAATCTGAACAGCCATAACACCATCGAGCATTAATTGAAAGAGGCTCATCTCCTCGTTGTGCATTGTTTTGAGCTTGTCCCCTATTGGTAGCCAGACAATATTAGCCATAAAAATACCCCACATAGTGGCAATAAAGGCAGAGGCAATATGGTGAATAAGTGTATTTGGGTCAGAACCAGCAGCGGCAAGAGTTGCAATCAAACCCATAACTGTGCCTATAATACCCATAGTTGGTGAGTAACCACCTAACTTAACAAAAAGATTAATATTTGTATTATGCCTATTTGAAATGAAGCTGATTTCAGATTCAACAGTTTTTTGCAGCGACTCAGGGTCAATGCCGTCAATACAAAGAGTGAAAAGTTTACGAAGGAATGGATGTTTCACATCATTTAGTTTAGCTTCAACTGCAAGGATACCTTCTCTACGTGCAACAGTAGCAAATTCAACAATTTGTTCTATTATTTCCCTTTGATTATAATGTGGTGGAAAAAACGAAAGCCAAATTAATTTTGGCATTTTCAGCATTTGTTCCATTGATGTTCCGGCAAGCCCTGCGGCAAGAGTCCCACCAAACACAATCAACATTGCGGGGAGCATTATCAGAGTATTAATCTGTCCGCCTTCCCAAATGAAGGCTCCAAAAATAGCTAAAAAGCCGAATATTATTCCAATTGCTGTGCTTGCTTTCATAATCGAATTTCAAATTATCTTAAAAAATCAAAAAGAGTCTGACTTCCAAGTTTAGCACCTACCTGCAAAGTATATTGCAAAGCTGTTTGCTCTTTATTCAATTTCATTACAGTTTCAGCAAAATCTGTGTCCTCATCTTGAGACCTATAGCCTTTGAGCCTTATAATTTCATTATTAAGCTGTTCGTTAATAAGTTCAAACCTATTCATTCTAATTCCGTTTCGTGCAGCCACACCATTAATTTGTTCATTAAACCCGGCAATTTCCTTTTGATACAAGTCCAATCTGGCAATATCATCAGCTTTGAAGACATCATTATCCTTTCTTAACTCACCATTTTCGTTATATACTAAAAGGTTATACAAGTTAATCAAAGATTCAAACATTTTTTTGCCACCTACACCAAATAATTCATCGGCTTTTGTGTTAATAACTTCACTACTTAAGCTATCTTTATTTATAGATCTATCAACAAAATTTCCCTTGAATGAGACAACAAAGCCCGATGGGTTGTCTGGAGTGGGGTCTATTTTAATTAGTTCAAAGGGCAAATTATTTTTTTCCGGAGGAGTTGGAATAATTGAATTTTCAGTTGTTTTTGTTCCGCTGAAAAGAAATTGACCGTTATAAGTTTGATTTGCAGTATTAACAACATCTTCGATTAATCCTTTAACGTAAGTTCCAAGAGTAGATAAATTGCCTGAATTACCAACATTGGATGCATCAATTGCGAGTTGCCTGATTTGATGGAGCTTATCGGACATAGAGTCAATAACATCGCTAACGGCTCTTAGCTCGTTGATAGCATATTGAATATTATCCTGATAATGTTCAGTCCTCGAAATCATATCTGTCAGTCGTTTAACATTTCCCAGCTTTGCCGGATTATCAGAAATGGAATTAAGATTTTTTCCGGTAGTAAGTCTTGTTTCCTCCGCAAATTTTCTTTCCTGAATATCTTGCAGTGATTTTTGAAATGGTATGTATATTGATTTGTTCGTTACTCTCATAGCTTATCTTCCAAGATTAACAATGGTTGATAGTATTTCATTTGTCATATTTATTACCCTTGAAGATGCCTCGAAAGCTTTCTGGTATTTGATAAGGTTAACTGCTTCTTCGTCAAGATTTACTCCAATAACTGCTTCTCTTTGGCTTGATAACTGTTGGGAAATCAGACTTGTGGTTTTTCTTCCGCTTGTTGACTCGCTGCCAATAGAACCGATTGAAGCCAAAAAATTAGCATAGTAATCAATAGCCGTCTTTGAGTCAACAAAGGTAGAATCAGTTGATAATCTTGCGAATTTTAGGCAAATATTGTTATTACCGGGTTCAGCAGGAGCGTCAGAAGTTGGAATATTTCTCGGATTATTCTTAATATCATCGGATAATCTTATATTTGACGCTTTAACTGTCCCAAGAGCGGGTTCAAAGAAATACCTGCCCGGTGGCAACAAATCATTATCGTCAAGCCCCCAACCGGTAACGGAAATTGAATTGAACTTCTGAACAAAAGCTGATGCCAATTCATCTAATTGCTTGGCAACTGAAAATGAGTTGCTTGATTCAAGATCATCCAATAAAACATTATAGATCTTTAAATTGCTATAAACAACACCGTCTTGAGGTGAAACATAGTTTTTAATCGAATCATTTTGGTCAACAGTGGCTAATCTTAATGTCTGCTCGCCCGAAAATGGATTGACATATTCAACTAATCTTAATCTCTCTGCTACATTTCCTGTAACAACATTAATCCCATTGATAAAGACATTTATACTTCCTGAGTCATTTGCTGTAGTGTGAATTCCTACTAATGAAGATAAATTTTCGAGCTTTTCTACTCTTTTATCAATAAGAGATTGGACATCAGTACCTGTCTGAGCTTTTGCAGAAACTATCTTAACATTCAAATCAGCTATTTCATTCAATAATTTATTTATATCATTAACTGACTGGCTGAGTTCTGAAATTGTCTGCTTCCTCATTTCAGTCAATTGGGAGGAAATAGTATGAAATCTCTCAACTAACGACTCAGCTTTTGCAAGGACATTACTCCTTAATCCAATATCATCAGGTTTAACAGAAAGATTTTCGAATGAATTGAAAAACTCTGTCATTAATTCGCTAAGACCGTTTTCAGAAGGCTCTCCCAAAATAGCTTCGATTTTACTTACTGCCTTTTCTTCATTTTCATAGGCAGCTTTTTTGGCTATATTTTTTCTGATTTCCTTGTCGAAGAACTCTTCCCTGAAAGTTCTAAGGGTATCAACAAGGACACCTGTCCCGATATATCCTGTTGCGGTGAGCTTTGGGTCTGTTTCAGAAAGATTTGCAACCCTTCTTGAATAATTTGGTGTATTGACGTTAGCAATGTTATTGCCTGTTACGTCCAGACCAAGTCTCTGAGCCGCTAAAGCTCTTTTTCCAACCTCTAATGATGTAAAACTTGACATAATCTTATCAGTTACTAATATTCATATCTTAATGGATGGCTTTCATTTGAAAGCAAACGACCGAGAGCGTCAACTTCCTTTTTCAAAGATTCAGTGTTTGCATATCTTAAAGAATCAATTAACTCAAGATAATCTCTACATTCAGAGAGAGCCGAAAAAACCCCAACAAGATTTCTGATTTTTTCAGTTTTTTTGGTCTGGCTCAACCCATTTTTTATTTTGTCGGGAACATCATTAAGGCAATCACTTAATTTTGACCTGATATTGTAAATTCCTGCATCAGGCAGGTTATCGCTGAAATTTTTTAGAGTTAAAACTAATTCTTCAGATTTTTGCAAAGCTTGATAATTCATAGATTCCTTTATTTATACTTTAACATTACAGACAAAACTTGAACCATTTGAGAAATTGGATAAAATAAACGTTACGTTATTTAAGGCTCTGTGAGCCAATACTCTATTTAATGAGTTGAATTGATTTAACTTTGCTAATAAATTATTAATTGTCTTTTTAAAGAATTTCAATTTTTCTGAGCTTTCGAAATCAATCATTTTTTCGAGTGAAGTCATAGTAGTCGAAGCAGCTTGTTTCTTTGTCAATCCAAATTTAACCATCAAGTAGTTTAATCTTTGGTCTTCAATCAATTTTAGATTCTTTGAAATTTCATTTTGTTTCAATGTGATATTTTCCAGAGAATTTATATCAAATTTCAATAAAGCTTCCTGCTGTTTTTCAGCCAAGGCAAGAAGCTCATTAAGGTGATTCATTTCGTATTCTAAGAATGTAATTAATTTATTATCCATAAGTATCTCATAAAAATTAAACTGATTGAGAATTAAACATATTGTGGTATCTCTTCACTCTCGAAACATAAGCTCTTGTTTCTTCGAATGGCGGAATGCCTTTATGTTTTATAACATTACCGGGACCAGCATTATATGCAGCAAGAGCTAAATCAACATTGTCATCAAATTTATCAAGCATCATTTTAAGGTATTTTGCTCCCCCCATAATATTCTCGATTGGGTCGAATGAATTTCGAACACCAAGGTCCGAAGCCGTTCCATCCATCAGTTGCATTAAACCTTTGGCACCGGCTTTTGAAACTGCATCTTTCCTTCCGGCAGATTCAGCGGCAATTACAGCCTTAATCAAATTTTTGTCAATGTTATAAATCTGAGATGCCCTATCTATTGCATTTGCATAACTGCTCAATCTTGTATTGAGCCTTTCAATAAAGTTTCCTGCAATTTTTTCAATTTTTTCAAAATTTTTGCTTTTTTTAAGGTTATCAATTCCCTCAGGCATTATTTTGTTTTCAATTGCCTTGCGGAAATTATCAGGAACTGTAACCGTTAATGGGCTTAGTTTATCACCTCCAGTAAGAAATTCATAAATTTTATCTGCTATACCAATTCCTGAACCAATTTTTGAAAGTTCTTCCGAGAAGGATAAATCAGTATATGTTTCTAAAGTATCAGAACCAAAAGATAATGATTCGCTATCCTCAGAATCTTTATCGAGCATAGCGTTTTTCATTTCTTTCCAGAGAAGATTAATAAACATAGACTCGAATCCACGAGCAGCTTGAGCAAATTTTGCTTTATCCTCTGGTGAAAGATTTTCAACCTTTTTATCGGCAAGATTTTTTAGCTTGCTCAATTTTGTTTCAAGAAGACCCTCTTGAACATTTATCTTTTCGCTATTTATTAAATCCACCATACTATTGAATTATTAATTCTCCCTGAATAGAACCTGCTTCTTTTAATGCTTGAAAAATTGCTATTAAATCTCTTGGTGAAACCCTAAGAGCGTTAAGAGCATTTGCAATATCTTGAACTGTAGCACCCTGAACAACTAATGGAGTAGAAGGATTAAATTGTTCATTTGTATTAATTTCAGCAGTTGCAACCGGTCTTGGCGGTCTAATAGTAAAGGGAGCAGGTTGTGGCACAATATACTGCTTTTGAATTGTGATTTCAAGTCCGCCGTGAGCAACAACCGAAGGAAGCAATTGAACATTTCCTCCAACTACAACTGTTCCGGTTCTTTCGTTAATTACGATTTTCGAAGTTGGGTCAGAAACAACTGTTTGAGCCTCAATTTTAGAAATATATTGTATTAATTCGCCATCTTTTAGCGAAGCAGGTAATTTCACCTGAATTGTTCCTGCATCAATAGCAAAAGCTGAATTTTCCAAGCCTGTTATTTTATTAATTGCTTCAGCCACACGGTCTGAGGTAGTAAAATCAGGCTCCCTTAATATGACACGAAGCATCTGATTTCCGAAAAATTCTGTATCAACTGCTTTTTCAAGGATGAGTCCGTTTGGAATTCGACCGCTTGTTACAAAATTTCTTGAGACCCTAGAGCCCATCGCCTGATAATCATAACCACCTACTGAAATGGCTCCTTGTGCCATTCCAACAATATCACCTGTTTGAGTTGCAATGGGAGTCATCAAGAGAATGCCACCTTGAAGAGAGGTTGCATCACCAATCGAAGAAACCTGAACATCAATTTTGCTGCCTCTTTTTGAAAAAGATGGTATTGTTGCAGTTACCATAACTGCGGCAACATTTCGGATCCTCGGATTTGATTGTGGAATAGTAAGTCCAAATCGTTTCAGCATATTTGAAACAGATTGAACGGTGAAAGAATTCATCTGGTTATCACCTGTGTTGTTCAAACCGGTTACAAGACCATAACCGATTACCTGAACTCCTGAGACTCCTTCGATATTGGCTATATCCTTTATTCTTGCAGAATAAAGAATATTGATTGAAAATGAAAAAATAAAGAGGAAAAATAATATTTTTATCAACTTTAATTTCATATTAAAACAACAACCTAAAGAATTTTGTAATTAATCCGGGTTCCTGAATTTTTGAGACAGAGCCATCACCCTCGATGAAGAGTGACAAATCGAGTATGCTATAAGAATATACTGAATTATCGGGCATAACATCAACCGGGCGGACATAACCCTTGATAATAATCTTTTGAGTTTCACCATTTATCTTGGTTGTTCTTGTGCCTTCGATAATCAGATTGCCGCTTACGCTATCGAGTTCGACAACCCTTGCACTAAGCCTCGATCGAATTCTTTCTTTGCGGGTGGTCGAGCCGCTACCTTGAAAATTATTGCCGGTTCCTAAACCAACGTTGCCTTTGAAACCTGCTGAACCGGCACCACCCGAAACACTACCTGAAATCTCCGAGGTCCTGTTTTCCTGAGTTGAAGCGGAATTATCCGCTTGTGTATCTTCCATAATATAAACCATAATAGCATCCCCTGCTTTAAAGGCTTTAACATCAGAAAACAGCGACCTTGAAGAGTTCAGAAGAAACTGGGCATATCCGGCTTCCGTGCCGAATGTTAGAAAAATCCCTAATATCAATATGCCAGTAAATTTAATTTTCATTTTATAAACTTATTTATTTTCAGATAAATTGATTACTACAGTCCCTTCTTCCGAAACAACACCATTCAGAATAACATTTGAGTCATCTTTTCTGACTCGTATTTCTGAACCGGCTAAACCATCTTGCAGAGCTGTTCCGGTAGTTCTTATTCTTACTGCACCGGATATAACATTAATCTCAACTTTTTGGCCTCTATTAATTTGGTTTCCTGATTGGATGAATGATTTCAGGATGACATTGTCTTTTGTGATGTTTCTTTTGGCTATTGCACCGATAATCTCATCTTCGCCAACTAAATCCTCAGAATTTAAATTTGTTGCATCAATCTTTTTTAATTCGAAATCCCCATTTTTTATCTGTTTGCCAGAAAAAATATTTCTAACAGCAACGGGTAGTTTTTTGTAAACTTTTATATTAACTGGAACAGTAATTCTTTTGAGAATTTTTTCATCTTTTAAAAATTCAACGATAATATGTGTGTTTCCCTTTAGAGAATTCCTATCACCTTGAAATCTGGCGTAAACTTTATCTTCTTCAAAATTTTGATTGGGAATTTTATCTGTTACCTTGATTTCAATCTCATCGTTGATAATAGAATAAACATAGTTAATACAGGCAGTTTTAATGTTATCACCTGAGAAAAATGAACGGGAAAATAAATCAGTAGTATTTAATGAAAGAATACAAGCAAAAATTAAATTAAATAATATTGATTTAAAATTTCTCATCATATTATCACCTTCTTAAATTAACAGCAGTAGCAAGAATTTCGTCAGCGGTTCTGACTGATTTAGAATTTAGTTCATAAGAACGTTGGGCAATAATCATATTAATCATCTCTTCTACAATATCAACATTGGATGATTCAATATGGGATTGAATTAATTCCCCTGTGTTATTGAAACCGGGTGTTTCCAATGTCATTCTACCTGAAGCAGGGGTTTCGACATAAAGGTTGTCCCCAATGGATTTAAGACCTGCAGGATTAACAAATCGGGCTAATTCAATTTGACCAAGTGGTTGCTCTTCATTATTGGTACCAACAATTGCGTTTATGATGCCATCTCTTGTGATTGAAATACCAACTGCATCCTGAGGAATATTGAATCCGGGCTCGAGAATGTAACCTTGAGAAGTAACTATCTGTCCTTTACTATCAAGCTGAAACGAACCATCACGAGTGAATGCATAACTATTATCTGGCTTTCTTACAACAAAGAAACCATCACCATTGATTGCAATGTCAAGGGGATTGTTAGTTTGCTTGATGTCACCCTGAGAAAAAATCTTTGTTGTAGCTGTTAGTTCAGTTCCCGAGCCAATTTGGACTTCATTTAATGGAGGCGATTGAGAATATTGAGTGTTACCTGCCGGCATCAATGTTTCATAAAGTAAATCTTGAAATTCAGGTCTGACTTTTTTAAAACCGCTCGTATTAACGTTTGATATGTTGTTGGCAATTATTTCAACATACCTTTGTTGAGCAGTTAGTCCTGTTGAAGCCGTTCTTAATGTTTTATCCATAATTGACCTTTCATTGCTTATTTTAATAGAATTTTGACATTCTTAGTGAAATTTCCAAAGTTTCGTTATTTGTGTGAATAACCTTGCTACCAAGTTCGAACATACGCTGGACCTCAATCATTTCAACCATTTCTTTGATAACGTTAACATTTGAACCTTCAATCCAACCTTGTTTAATTGATATTTCTTCCTTATCGAGGTTCCGAAAATCAGTTCCATCAGTTGTAATAAAACAGGAATTAGAAACTCTTTCTAAAGATTGGAGATTATTTACTTCTACTATTCTAAGATTTCCCAACGAAGCTTGATTTAGCTGTATTTCGCCATTTTGAGTGATTACAAGGTTAATTTTATTGGACTCTTCATAATCTCCTTTTGAATTGGTTAAAGCATTTTGAAGATTAATAGGTCCGTTTGTTCCCATTAGCATTTTATCATCAGAAGTAACTACTAGACCTTCTGTTGTGATTCGAAATTTTCCAGATTTTGTTAAATACTCGTGACCTTGCTCGTCCTGAAGAACAAAGAATCCGTTTTTATTATCAATAGCAATATCAAGAGGATTATCAGTCTTAGTAAAACCACCTTGTGCGAAATCAGTATATGAACCAATTGGCGGGTCATTTTGTTCGGCATCGCCCTGAACATTATAGAAATTAGCACGAGCATCAATTAGGTTTCGTTCAAAGACAGATTCACGTTTGAAACCGGGGGTAGAAGCATTAGCAATATTATTAGCCGTTACCTCCAACTTTGTTTGTTGGGGCAGCATTCCCATCGCAGCCGTATAAATTTCCTTAATCATTCTATTCGTCTTTGAGTTTTACAAATTCGATTATCTCGTTAATTACTAATTTCATAGCATCATCAGTTGATTCGGAAAAATCGAATTGAGAAAGCTGTTTATGCAATACCGGGTTTTTATAAAAAGGGACATTGCTTTCTAATGCCAGTCTAACCAACTTATCAATCTGATTCTCTTCCGAGAAATTGCCGTAATTTCTATAATCCCTAAGATGGGAATATGTTAACTCGTTCATATTTAGCCTCGATTTTTTTGACAAAAGTCCTATTACAATGAATGTGCCATTAATAATTTAGGTAATCAAAAGTTTAGAGGACATCTTGTAATATATTGGTTTATATGGAATTAGTAAAAGGGTTAATTTTTTAAGGATAATTTAGAAGAAAGATTGAGGTAAAAATAAATGACTAATTTTGGACAATGGTTAATATTGTCAATTAATTTCAAAGATTGGTTTATTTTAAAAATTACCAGTAGATATTGATAAAGATAGGATGGAGCCGCTAATATCTGAATTTTTCAAACCTGTTAGGTTTACTCCGAAAGTGCTCCGATAATGATAACCAATCCCAAGCCAGAATATATCAGAAACTTTCCAATTCAAAACTAAACCGGGTTCGACAAAGAAAAACCAATCACCGGAAGATGTATTATCAATACCATAAGCGGAAAAATTTTGATAATCAGCACGACCTAACCCGGGAGCAAAATTAAATGAGATTCTCAAATTATCAGAAATTTTATGTGAAAATTCTGTTTCAATAGTGCCATACCCAAGGACAAGTATGTTATTTCGGGACCTGAAACTATCCCAAACCTTTAGATTCCTTGTTAGAAGTGAATAGAAACCAATACCCAAAACCACAGAATTGTTTAAATTAGCACCAACTTTACCACCGATTTCGAGTCCCCAGTCATTCAAAAAGTTAGCTCCTTTTGCTACAAAACCGGCATAAAAATTATTTCTTTTTTTCTCGGTTTGATATTCTCCATCAGGAGAAACCCCACCCGGAAGCCTTTGTGCAAAGGAAGAATTAAAAATTAGAAGAAATAAGATTAATATTATTGGTTTCATTATTCAATATAAAAGATGTGAGACGTTGAAAAAAAGATTTTTATGTTATTATTTAATCATAAGTTAATATTTTTAAGTAATTTTCTTATAGATTTTATCATAAAGATGATGACCAAATTTAGAGAATGCTTCGAAATATCCGGTGAACCATTGATTCAATAATATATTATAGCTGGAAGAGATTTTAATATCATTTTCATCAAATATTCCACCGGTTCTGATTACGTGGAATTCACTTTTGGTATTCATTTTTGAAACAAAATCAGTAGCGAAAGCAGACAGAGCAAGAGATTTTTCTTTTAAAGGTTTTCCGCTGATACCACCACCGAATATTGTCGTAAAGTAGTCAAAAAGTTTAGAATCTTTTAGTGATATTATTTCTCTCGAATTATCATAATCAGTTGAAGTGTTTCCGAAGTTAACGCCGTCGAAATGAGAATCAATAATTACTCTTAATAGCTCAGGCAAAAGTTCGAGAGATGTATCGCAAGAGAATTTTACGATAACTGGGAGGTTTCTATTCCTTTTTTTCAAAAAGCGTTCACTGACAAAGCTAAGTCTGTCAATCATCTGAGAGTCAAGCAAAGGAAATTTATTAGAACTAGAATGAGGGACATTAGGACAGCTTTCATTAAGTTCGATAAAGTCCACCCCTGCTTTATCAAACATTTCCATTCCAGCTATTAAATCATTCATTGCTAAATCAAAAGGTATCTGAGGAGCAAGAGATAAACTAATACCAATGGGAAAACCTTGAAATTTTTCAAATTGACTGATAACTTTTGCAACCTTTTCGTTCCCCAAGTTTGGGAGTCCCATCCAATTTGAAGCAGCACCGGAATTAGGGTAAGCAACAAATGGATGAAGAATATTATTTTTTATATTACCAATTCTTTCATTCGAAGTAGTGGTCCCGGCAAGATATGCACCAGCACCCTGTTTATATGTTAGATAATAAGCTTCTCCATTTTTGAACATCCCTGCCGCATTGAACAGACCACTTCGGAATTCAATATCCCAAAGCTTCTTTTTTAAGGATTCCGGAGGTTCGATTTTAAAATTTATGTCATCAGAATAAAAAAGTTTTAAGAAATATTTTCTTCCTGATGAAAATATTCTTGAAGCCAAAGAAGGGTTGATTTTTGGGAGTAATATCCTTGTTTTCTTTTCTAATCTGGCTATTGTCTCGGCAAATGTCAATTTGATAAATTGAAAATAAACAAAATTATACAATATCTTTTCTTAAACGGGCAACAGGAATCTTGAGTTGTTCACGATATTTTGCGACAGTTCTTCGGGCTACAAGGTAACCACGCTTTTTTAATTCTTCAGCAATTTTGTCATCGCTATATGGTTTGTTTTTAGGTTCGCTGTCGATTATTTCTTTAATTATTTGTTTGATTACACTTGTGGAAACTTCTTCTCCATCTTCATTTGGCAGAGATTCGCTAAAGAAATATTTAAGTTCAAAAGTTCCAAACCTTGTTTGAACATATTTACCATTTACTATTCTGCAAACGGTTGAAATGTCAAGCCCGGTTTCGTCAGAAATATCTTTATAAATGAGTGGTTTAAGAGCCACCTGCCCTTTATTGAAAAACTCTCTTTGTCTTCCAGCGATGGCAGTCATTACTTTTAGCATAGTGTTTTTTCGTTGCCTAATTGCCTGAATCAAAAATTTAGCATCTTCATATTTGGTTTTAAGCCACTCTTTGGTTTCTTTATTGAAATGTTTGAACCTTGCTTCTTTCTTTAATTTGTCATAAGCTTGACTTAATCGAAGGACAGGAATCCTGCTGTCATTAACTGTAATAAGCAGTTCACCAGTTTCTTCATCTTGATCAATAATGAAATCAGGGATAACAGTATTGGTGCCAGTTGAAGAATCGGTTCCACCGGGTTTTGGATTAAGCCTCCTTATTAAATCGAGAGCTTCCCTAAGGTATTCATCACCCACTTCAAATTGTTTTTTGATAACGTGGAAATGCTTTTTCGAGAAGGCATCATAAGCATTTTCCAAAATTTCGAGAGCAAGCTTTTTTGCAGCATTATTTTTTGGTAATGCTTTACATTGAGCAATGAGGCATTCCTGAACTGTTCTTGATGCTATTCCGGGCGGATCGAGATTTTGTATAATTTTTAATACTTTTTCAGCCTGCTCAATATTAACTTCATTCAAAAGACCTAATTCTTTGTAAGTTTCATTTTTTGTCGAATTACTATCTATTGAGTAATGATTATTTAAAGCGAATTGACGCGCTGGATTTTCTTTATGATTATCTTGATTTAGATTTATTTTTTTGAATTCATTTATTTTAAGGAGGTTAGTTTCAGCAATGGAAGTATTTACCTCTTCAACTATTTCCACTAAGTCTCTTCGGAGATATCCGTCGTTATCAATATTACCCAAAATGTGTGTAGCTATTAAAAATTCCTCATCAGTCAAATCAAGCATTCTTACCTGTTGGGTTAAATCCTCGATCAATGTTGTGTTATCTTTGATTTGGAATGGTTCATCATCTTCGGAATCGTATTGCTTCGATAATGAGGAACTGTGTTCACTATCATCCTGCCAAATAAGTTTATAAAATTCAAAAGGATCACCAGAGTCATCAATGAGCTTGGATTGCGGAACTTCAGAAAAATCTTCGGTCTCGTAAGCAGTATCTGATTCAGTGAAAATTTCGGGTGAATCAGTTTCGGGTGTTTCGTTAAATTCTATTTCGTTATCTTGAAGACTGTCTTCGAAACTGACTTCATCAAGCATTGGGTTCTGCTCAAGTTCTTGCATAACCTGATGTTCAAGTTGAAGCACAGGTAATTGAAGCAGTTTTAGATACTGTATTTGCTGTGGAGTTAGAGTTTGAGTTAGAGTGGTTTTTAAACCCAGACCAAGCTTCATTTTTTCACCTTGCTAATTTTCTGACCATTATTTTTGTGCATAATATAGTTAAAAAGGTATTCATACCAATCATTTCCATAAGCCCTAACAAGAGCATCCTTTAGCATTTCGATTAAATGAACGTTCTGTTCCTCTCCATTAGAAAATGCAGGTTCACATTCTTCATATTTTGAAAAATAAAGATAAGTTCCACCGAAATTCGAGACTCTTATTGGAAATAGATGGCAAGAAATTGGTTTTCTATAATTTGTTTTTCCAGAAAAATAAGCCTTTTCAATACTACATTTTGCCACATCGCCTTCATAATATACAAAGACACAATCCTTTTTATCAATGCAGTTGGTAGAATAATCTCCCGGTGCTCCTTGAACTGCACCTTCTTCTTTAATCACTGACTTTGATCGCTCAGATAAAAATTCAGAAGCTGGTTTTATTGAATTATTAATTAGTTCTATTTCAGAATCCAGTAGGGGGGCTCCAACTTCCCCCGGAAAAGTGCAGCAAGCTCCTTTGCATTTATCTGTATTGCATAAAAATTTCAATTTAGTTATTTCATTATCAACTAATATGTTGCCGATTAAAATCATTAATTTCGTAAATCACTGAAAAATCCACTACTAAAATAATAATTTCTGTTAGTTCAACAAATAATAATAAATAACAGTGTTTAACATCTTTATTTTTATTATTTTTAAATGTATTCTCAGTGAAAAATAAGGCAATAAAATGAAAATTATTTACAAATATTTTTTAATAGTTCCTTTAATTATCAGTCTTACTTCAATATTAAGTCTAAATGGTTCTGATTACCATAAAAAATTGATGGAATATGCTCATCCTACACCTGAAAGGGATGCAAAGGTGATTAACCCTAATCTTCTGAGCAATGAATCAAGTTCTTATATTTTCCTAAATGTGAATACTATTGAACCCGAGACTGAGCAATTTCAGATGCAGAATGAGTCTTCAATAGCTATAAATCCTAAAAATCCAAAAGTGTTGATTGCTTCAGCTGTTGATTATCGCGATAATTCGGCAACTTGGGTTTACCTCTCAACGGATGGAGGTAAAAGTTGGAAAAATATTAATCTTGGAAGACCATATTCCGGATGGCGTTCTACAAATGATCCATCAGTAGCATTTGATAATGAGGGAATAGGTTATCTTGTTTATGGTGGTTTCGGAACAATTTCTGATTCAACGGGGGTTCTATTTGGTGAAAATGGTGTATTTATTTCAAAAACAACAGACAATGGCAAAACTTGGAAATCACATATTCCGATTATTGTTCATCTTGGACCTCAAACACCCGATTCAACTTTTGAGGATAAATACTATATTTCTGTAGATAATTCCCCTGTTTCACCATATTACAGACATCTTTATGTTCCTTGGAAACGAGTTACTCCAAGGGACTCAGCTACACAGATTGTAATCTCAAAATCAACCGACTTTGGTGAAACTTGGAGCGAACCTGTTCCCGTTAGTTATCGTTTGCCAAATACATCCGAAGATACAACTTATGGTCAAAGCTTTCCTCTCGCAATAACTGGTCCAAATGGCGAGGTTTATGTGGTATGGAATCACGGTATTGAACATGGTGTTGGTTTTTGCTTATCAACCGACGGAGGAAAAACTTTCAGTGAGCCGAGAATAATTCAAAGATATAATATTTTCGGCATAACAAGATTACTCGAGGGACAAGGGTGGAGGCATAGTGTCAAAGAAAAAGTAAGAGCTGAAACTTATCCTTCGATTGTGTGTGATTTAACCAATGGTCCAAGACGTGGTTGGCTTTATCTGACTTGGGCAGGTGACAACATTCCAAACATTTATTTTTCGAGATCAACAGATAAGGGTTTAACTTGGAGTCAACCTAAAATAATTCATTCAGACACCACTAATGACCAATTCTGGCAGTGGATAAGTTTAGATCCAAAGAATGGGGATATTGCCGTAATGTATTTTGATAGCCGTGATGACCCGAATAATATGCTTGTTGAAACTTATGTCAGTTATTCAAGTGATGGTGGAGAAACTTGGATTGACAGGAAAGTCAGTGATATTGGCGGAGATCTCAGAAATAATCCATTTCGTGGAAATTCTTTTGCAGGTGATTATAGCGGTAATGCTTTTTATGATGGTATGATTTATCCTTCTTGGATTGATATGAGATTTGCAGCAAAGAATATTTTTGATAGTGATGTCTTTACTGCTCCTATCAATATCAAAGCACCAGAACCACCAAAGAATTTTCAAGTTCAAATTATTGATGATGAACCCGCAAAACTTAAATTAAAATGGGAAACCCCTCAAAAAAGAGCTTTTAATCAGCCACTTAATCTCAATGAATTTAAATATGCTTTGTTCAGAGATGGCAAATTACTAACTGAAATAAACTCATCAGAAATATCTTATATTGATGATAATTTAACACCATATAACTTTTATAATTACGAGATATTTACAGTTGCTGGATCCGATTCGAGTATTGGACGCAAGGCAGGAGCCTTTGCCGGTGGATCAAAATTACCATCTTCAGCAAAAATCATTGATATTATAACACAAAGCGATAAAAAATCAGTAAAGTTGATTATTGAAATTCCAACATTAAGGTCTGATAGCACCACAAAGTTAGTCAATTTAGCAGGAATCAAACTTTTTAGGGACGGTTCGGAACTTAAAACCCAACAATTACAAAAAGCTGATACTGGTAAGATTATTGAAATTATTGATAGTCCTAATGAGGAAGGTTTTTATAATTATGAAGTTGAAGTATTTGATTCTGATGGAAACTCAAGCCAGAAAAGCCAATCAATGTATGGTTACGTAGGAGAAATTTATAGCGATTACTTTGATAATTTCGACTATGCAGGGACAAAAAAATATATTATTGATGGTAATTGGGCTAAAACAAAGGATTTTTACTTCAGTTCTGAATACTCATTTACCGATTCACCACATGGAAGGTATATGAACAATACCACAACAAAATTTGTAGTATATCCATTTAGTTCAAATAAATCATCTGTCTTGAAATTCAAACACGTGGCAATTGTTCACAGGACTGACACTGCTTATGTTGAGCTTTCATTCGACAAAATGAAAACTTGGAAAATATTAGGAAAATACAACCGAAATACTTATCCACAATGGCAGGATAATAATTTATCCAAGGATGATTGGATTACAGAAATTTTTAGAGAGCCTGCTGTCACTGGTGATACTGTCTATCTTAGATTTAGGCTAACTACTGATATTGTTGGGAACGATGATGGATGGTATATTGATGATATAGAATTTGTGAGCATATTAAATATTGATGATGAAATTAGTTCAAATAATGATATTCTGATATATCCAAATCCGGCTAAGGATTATTTAATAATAGATTTCGGTGCATTTCCTGAGAGGTCTTCAGGTATTAAATTAACAATTAATGACCAATTGGGAGAGAAAATAGACTTTGATTTGAATGAAGTTGAAATAAATAATAATTTGAAACTGGATTTAAGAGATTTCAATTCGGGTATATATTATCTTCAGGTTAACAATGGTTATCAAATTATCAAAACAAAGAAATTTATTATCATAAAATGAAAGTTTTTCAATATAAAATCAATTTACCGGCAAAGAGAAGAGGCTATCATCTGATAACTGATGAAATACTTGCTAAATGTGAGAATTTGAAAGAAATTAAAACAGGAATAGCAAATATATTTATTCAACACACAAGTGCAGCATTGTCAATCAATGAAAATGCGGATCCATCGGTTAGGGTTGATTTTGATAGATTTTTTGATGATCTGGTCCCAGAAGATTATAACAAATATACTCATACATTTGAAGGAAGAGATGATATAACTGCACACCTTAAAACATCAATTTTTGGAAATTCTCTTGTTATTCCAATTACCGATGGACGTCTCAATTTAGGGACTTGGCAGGGTATTTATCTATGTGAGTTCAGAAATCATACCAGCGGTAGAAAAATTATTGTTACTTTGATGGGGATATAATGAATCAAATTAATTTTAAATCGGCAGTAGTGTTGGTAAGCGGGGGTATGGATTCTGCCGTTTGCCTTGCAATAGCAAAGGATATGGGTATATCTCAAATTAATGCACTACATTTGAATTATGCTCAACGAACCGAAAAAAAGGAATTAGAATCATTTAATAAACTGCTTGATTTTTATCATATCAAAAGCAAATTAATTGTTGATGTTAGCTATTTTGCACAAATAGGTGGTTCAAGCCTAACTGACAAAAATATTGAGGTTCCTGTTAATCAGAAACCGGGTGAGACGATTCCATCAAGTTATGTTCCATTCAGAAATGCTAATATATTAGGTATTGCAGTTGCTTGGGCTGAGACAATTGGAGCTGACTCTATTTTTATTGGTGCTAATCAGTTAGATAGCAGCGGTTACCCTGACTGCCGGCAGGAATTTTATGATGCTTATCAAAATGTTATCAATCTCGGAACTAAGCCGGAAACAAATATTAGAATAGTAACACCATTAATAAATATGTCCAAGAAAGATATAGTTTTGAAGGGTCATCAGTTAGGAGTGCCATTTGAACTGACTTGGAGCTGTTATAAAAATTCGGATAAAGCTTGCGGAGTTTGTGATTCCTGCCAATTGAGGCTAAAAGGCTTTTCAGAAGCAAACCTGATAGACCCAATAATTTATAACAGATGAAATTGTTATAACTTTAAGAAGTTTTCAAAACCTGAATCTGAAACCAGTAACAATAAAATTTGAAAATCAATAACCGAGCTAAAAGCAAAAAATTTAAACATCTGGTTGTCAAAAATCAAATAAAATATTTCATCTATTCATTTTTTTAGAATTAAATATGGTTGATTAATTTCTCGCAGAGAACGCATAGAATTCGCAAAGAACGCAGAGATTCTTATCAATATGATGTGTAATCACTTATTAATTTTAAATTCTCCTTTGTTCAATTTAATCACAAAGAAAAAATCAGTCATTCAAATCATTTATTATGATTCTGACGGCGACTTTTTTCTCTGATGATATTTGTCTAACAAATGATAAATGAATCTGATTTTCAAGAATCCCACCCACGACTCCCATATCATCGCCCTTCCAGTCAAAATTGACAGATGCATTCAATTCGGATACTTTTTCTTTTTTCTCATTTAGCAAGTATCCAATATATTTTTCATTTGAATTTTTGATGGCAATAGTATAAAAACCAGCAGGAATTTTTCTGCTTTTCAGATATAAATACAAAGTATTAATACTCGTATCCGGATTAGATGTTGTGTTTTCAAACGCAGAAACAATAGCTGTTTTGTCATCTCTTGTTATTATTAATACTTGTTTGGAAAGTTTCTCTATAGTTGTTGAGGATAAAACAGGTTCTACTTGCTCTCTAAGTAATTTTAATGATTTTAATTTTTTCCGTCCATCTTTGGATGAATCATCGGAGGGTGTTCCTATGCTTAAAGTAAGTAAATTTGATAAAGTATGATTTTTTGTTGTAAAGCCAAAGTTTACTAAAATTTTATTATTTTCAAAACAAATCCAACGATTAGCTAAATTATTCTGAACATTGAATTGAGCTTCGCGAAAGGCTGTCAAACTATTGAATATTACATTATTATTTAAATCAGTCAAGTTAAATTTCCAGCGATTTAATTTATCATCTTTATAAAGATAAACTTTATAAAAACCTGAGGGAATGTCAGATTTTTCGGGAAGATTAAAAAATGAGAGCAAAACATTTTTGCCTGAAGCAAAATCTTCCGTTGTAAACCTTTCAAGACCTTTTGAGAGAACTATTGGAGACGTATAAGTGCCATAAGGGCTAACGAATACGAAACTTTTTTCTTCAATATCCATATTTGCTATTTTAGCAGCTTCGGTAAGGCTAATTGAAACATCTGCTCGAAAAGTCTCAATAGCAGCTTGAATTTTGTCCAATTCAGTTAAATCTTTTGTGTTCATTAAATCACAACTGCTGAAGGAAAATAAAAAAAGTATTGTTAAAATATTAAATATAGAGTTAGTAAATAGCGAGATGACTTTTTTCACTTTTTCCATATAAACAATCTCCTTGAAAATGAAAAAATATAATGTAAATTTAATAAAATTATTGATATAATCTTTTGCCGAAGTGAAGTGGACCCCGAAAAGTAGACAAAAATAAATATTATTTTTGTAAACAAACAAGGGAGAAAAATTATGAGAGCAACGAAATACACAACAGAATTCAAAGAACGAGCAGTAAGATTAGTTCTTGAACAAGGACTAAAAG